>JAFPXN010000020.1 GCA_017412505.1 Bacillota bacterium
CGCTGGGCTCCGTCCGCTGTGAACAAGCAGCCCTGGCGGCTCGTCGTATGCGGGGACCGCGTCCATTTCTTCGAGAAGAAGGACAAGGGCTATGACAACGGGGATTGGGATCTGCAGAAGGTGGATCTGGGCATCGCGTTGTGTCATTTCCTGCGGATGACGAAGGCTGCCGGTCTTTCTCCTGTCTGCGTGATCGAGGATCCGGGCATCGCCTGCCCGCCTTCCACCTGCTACGTCGCGACGGTCGCGCTGAAATAGGAAAGAATAAAGGCAGGAAGGCCCCATTTTTGGGGCCTTTTATGATATACTAAACAAGTTATGAGCAAGGAAACGGTCATACAACTGAAAGACGTCGGCTTTTCGTATTATACCGAGAACGAGGACGGATCGCTGAACACGGACACGGACGTCACGATGAAGCATTCGGAAAAGCGCATGGCGCTGGACGGGGTCACGCTCGACATCGAGCGGGGCAGTTTCGTCGCGGTCGTCGGCAGCAACGGCAGCGGCAAATCCACGCTGGCCAAGCATCTGAACGCGCTGCTTCTGCCGGTTTCCGGCGAAGTGCTCGTCTGCGGCATGTCCACGGCTGACCCGGAGAACACCTGGGAGATCCGCCGCCGCTGCGGCATGGTGTTCCAGAATCCGGACAACCAGCTCGTCTCCTCCGTCGTGGAGGACGACGTGGCGTTCGGCCCGGAGAATCTGGGCGTGGAGCCCTCCGAGATCCGCCGCCGGGTGGACGAGTCCCTGAAAGCGGTCGGGATGTACGAATTCCGCAAGAAGGGTCCCCATCTTCTGTCCGGCGGACAGAAGCAGCGGGTCGCCATCGCGGGCGTGCTGGCCATGCAGCCGGAATGCATCGTGTTCGACGAACCGACCGCCATGCTGGACCCCTCCGGCCGCGCGGAGATCCTGAAGATCATCCGCGGGCTGCACGGGCAGGGAAAGACCGTCGTCCTGATCACCCACTTCATGGAGGAAGCGGCCCAGGCGGACCGCATCATCGTGATGGATCAGGGCCGGCCCATCCTGGACGAAAGCCCGGATAAGCTCTTTGCCCATGCGGAGAAATTGCATTCTCTGAACCTGCAGATGCCTTTCGGCGCGTCCATGGCGAACAAGCTGGCCGCGCGGGGCGTCGCTCTGCCGGAAGGCATCATCACCTCGGAAAGGCTGGCGGAGTGTCTATGCGGATAGAAGTCAGGGATCTCGGATATATCTACAGCGAAGGCATGCCCTTCGAATCTGTGGCGCTCGAGGGCGTCAGTTTTACCGTGGAAAGCGGCGAGTTCGCCGCGGTCATCGGCCATACGGGCAGCGGCAAATCCACGCTGCTGATGCACCTGAACGGCCTGATGAAGCCCACGCACGGCTGCGTGCTGGCGGACGGCATCGATATCAACGAAAAGACGAAAGAGGCGCGGGAAGCCCGCAGGAAAGTCGGCCTGGTGTTCCAGTATCCGGAGTACCAGCTGTTCGAAGAGACCGTCCTGAAAGACGTCTGCTTCGGTCCGAAGAATTACGGCTTCAGCCCGGAGGAATGCGAAGCGAAGGCGATCAGCGCCCTGAAGCTCGTGGGCATCGACCCGGACGTAAAGGGCAGCGTTTCGCCTTTCGAACTGTCCGGCGGCGAAAAGCGGCGGGTCGCGATCGCGGGTGTTCTGGCGATGGATCCCCAGGTGCTGATCCTGGACGAACCTACGGCGGGACTGGATCCGAAAGGCCATCAGGACATCCTGGACATGGTGAAGAAGATCCACACGGACAGGAACCTCACCATTCTGCTCGTCAGCCACAACATGGACGACGCGGCGCGGCTGGCGGACCGCATCCTCGTGCTGGACAAGGGGCATCTTGCCATGGACGGCACGCCGCAGGAAGTGTTTTCCCATTACGACGAACTGCACAGCATCGGCCTCAGCACGCCGTCCGCTTCCGAACTGCTCCATCTTCTAAAGCAAAAGGGATTAAACGTTAACCCCAATATTTTCGACGAAGACGAAGCGGCAGAGGAGATCGTAAGGGCATTAAATAATAAGTAAAGACAGCCGAAGCGGGTGGCGCGAGGGAGGCGCCGGCGCCCCGAGCGTAAGCGAGGGGATGCCGGAGGGTGCCCTGCGACAGGACCCGCGAGGCTGTCAATGATACACAATGGCGATCAAAGACATCACGCTCGGACAATATTATCCCGGAGATTCCGTCATCCACCGTCTGGATCCCCGCACGAAGCTCATCGGCACGGTACTTTTCCTCGTGTCGCTGTTTGTCGTGAAGAGCTTTACCGGATTCCTGTTCTGCGCGATCTGTCTTGGCATCCTCGTCAAGCTGTCCGGCGTGCCGTTCAAATTCATGGCGCGCGGCCTGAAAGCCGTCATGTTCCTGATCGTGTTCACCGCGGTCATCAACCTGTTCATGACCCCCGGAACGCCCATCTGGCAGTTCGGCATCCTGAAGATCGCCCGGGAAGGCATCTATCGCGCCGTCTTTATGGCGATCCGCCTGGTGATGCTCATCTTCGGCTCTTCGCTGCTGACCCTCACGACGAAGCCCGTCGCCATGACCGACGGCATGGAGCGCCTGTTCCGTCCTTTGGCGAAGCTGGGCCTGCCGTCCCACGAACTGGCCATGATGATGACCATCGCGCTGCGCTTTATCCCCACGCTGTTGGACGAGACCGATAAGATCATGAAGGCGCAGACCGCAAGGGGCGCGGATTTCGAAAGCGGCAATCTGCGGGAGCGCGCCAAGGGGCTCATCCCGCTGCTGGTGCCGCTGTTCGTCAGCGCGTTCCGCATCGCGGCAGACCTGGCCATGGCCATGGAAGCCCGCTGCTATCGGGGCGGAGACGGCCGCACCCGCATGAACGGCATGGCGTTCACCCGGCTGGACCGGATCGCCGCCGTCCTGATCGTATTGTATTTCGCCGCGGTCATCGCCATCGGAAGGCTGCCGCTGTTCTAAATGAGACAACGCAAGGTAAAAAACAGAGACGCGATCTGCGAGGCGTGCGCCGCCTGGATCGCGGATGACCCCAGGGAAAGAAAAGGCCGCTGGCGCGAAGCCTTCGCGGACCCGTCGCTTCCGCTGCACGTGGAGATCGGTTCGGGCAAGGGCAGATTCATCTGCGAGATGGCCCGCCTGCACCCGGAGATCAATTTTCTGGCGGTCGAGGGCGGCGCGAAGATCAACGTCCGCATTCTTCAGAAAGCAAAAGACTACAATCTTTCCAATCTTCTTGTTATAATGAGTTATATAGAGGATGCCCGGGACTTTTTCGCCGCCGGCGAACTGGACCGCATCTATCTGAACTTCAGCGACCCCTGGCCGAAGGCCCGCAACGCAAAAAGGCGCCTGACGCATCGCAGCAAACTGGCCGCTTACGAAGCCTGCGCCGCGCCCGGCGCGCTGCTTCAGTTCAAGACGGACAACGACGGCCTGTTCGCGTTTTCTCTGGACGAGATCCGCAGCCGCGGATTGCTGATCCGCTGGGTCACGAAGGATCTGCATCACAGCCCCTACGCCGCGCGGAACGTAGAGACCGAGTACGAACAGAAATTCTCCGCGAAGGGTAAGTCCATCAACTGCCTGCAGGCAGTTCTGAGCAGAAAAGGAGGAAAAAATGGCTGTTAAATTAGGCATTAATGGCTTCGGCCGCATCGGCAGCATCGCGCTGCGTATCGCGCTGCAGCAGCCCGAAGTATTCGACGTCGTAGCGATCGCCAAGCGCGAGGCGGACATCGACTACATGATCTACATGATCAAGTATGATACGGTCTACGGACGCTTCCCCGGCACGCTGGAGAAGGCGGAAGACGGCATCATCATCAACGGCAAGAAGATCCTGGTCTACAGCGAAGGCGACGCTTCCAAGATCCCCTGGAAGGAACTCGGCGCGGAGTACATCGTCGACGCGACCGGCGCGTACGTAAAGTCTGAGGACGCGAAGGATCACTTCATCGGCGGCGCGAAGAAAGTCATCATGTCCGCTCCTGCCAAGGATAAGGTGACCCCGACGTTCGTTTACGGCGTCAACCAGGAGAAGTACGAGAGCTCCATGGACATCGTTTCCGCGGCAAGCTGCACCACGAACTGCCTCGCTCCCCTGTGCAAGGTGCTGCAGACTGAATACGGCATCGACGGCGGCCTGATGTCCACCATCCACGCAGCCACCGCGAAGCAGAAGGTCGTAGACGCCAAGTCTCTGAAGGACTGGAGAACCGGCCGTTCCGTCTTCGGCAACATCATCCCGACCGCGACCGGCGCCGCGAAGGCTGTTGGCCTGGTCATCCCCGAGATCCAGGGCAAGCTGACCGGCATCGCTTACAGAGTCCCCATCGCCGACGTTTCCGTCATCGACCTGAACGTCAAGCTGGAGAAACCGACGCACTATTCGGACATCTGTGAAAAGGTGAAAGCTGCAGCCGAGACCTACATGAAGGGCGTCATCGAATACGTGGATGACGAAGTCGTTTCTTCCGACTTCATCGGCGCATCCACCCCGACCTGCTTCGACGCGCGCCAGGGCATCGAGATGAACGAATACTGGTTCAAGCTCGTGGCCTTCTACGACAACGAGTGGGGCTACACCGCCAACATGCTGAGACTGATCGCCCACATGGCGGAAGTCGACGCGAAGTAGTCCGCTGCAAGCGCAAGGACCGCAGAACACGCAATGAAAGGACCGAAGGGAATTCGGTCCTTTTTCTTTACCTTTTTCAGGAGCAGCAGAATCCCTGCACAGATGCCGCCTGTCAGCATGGAACCGCAGGCGATGCGCAGCAGGGGACGAAGACCAAGACAAAAGCCCAATGCGCTGTACAGTTTTACGTCGCCCATGCCCATCAGCGGAATGAGAACAGCCGGAACCGCTGCAGCAAGAAGTCTCGCGCCAAGCGGTGTGCTGCTCAAAAACGGCGCCGCTGCCACGATCGCTATCGTATACCGGTCCGGAATAGTAAGACTGCGGACGTCTTCGACTGCGATTCGCACAAGCCAGAAAACCGTCCAAATAAAAAATATGGTATCCATATTTGCAGGATACCATATTTTGGTAAATATGCAAGATTTTCTTTATCTCTGTCCGCTGGCGTTCAGCACGTTGCGGATCTTGTGCTGCACCATGCGCTTGATGGCGTCTCTGGCCGGTCCCAGATACTTTCTGGGGTCGAAGTCCTCGGGATGCTCCACGAAGTGGCGGCGGATCTCCGCGGTCATCGCCAGACGCAGGTCAGTGTCGATGTTCACCTTGCAGACGCCGTGTTTGACCGCTTCGAGGATCATGTCTTCGGGCACGCCCTGGGCGCCGGGAATGTTGCCGCCGTATTCGTTGCAGCGGGCGACGAACTCGGGCAGGACGGTAGATGCGCCGTGGAGCACGAGCGGGGTGTCCGGGATCAGCTTGTGGATCTCTTCGAGTCTCTCGAAGTCCAGATAGGGCGTTCCCTTGAATTTGTAGGCGCCGTGGCTGGTGCCGATCGCGACGGCCAGCGAGTCGACGCCGGTGCGTTCGACGAATTCGGCCGCTTCTTCGGGCACAGTGAACGTGGCGGAACGCGCGTCGACCTTGATGTTGTCTTCCACGCCGGCCAGCTTGCCCAGTTCCGCTTCGACGACCACGCCGTGGGCGTGCGCGTATTCCACGACCTCCTTGGTCAGGCGGATGTTCTCTTCGAATTCGTGCTTGGAACCGTCGATCATGACGGAGGTGAAGCCGTCGTCCACGCATTTCCTGCAGATATCAAAGTCTTCGCCGTGATCCAGATGCAGGCAGATATCGATGCCGGTATCGATCATGGCAGCTTCCACCAGTTTCGTCAGGTAAGCGGGCTTCGCGTATTTGCGGGCGCCTGCCGAGACCTGCAGGATCAGGGGAGCGTTCTCTTCCTGAGCCGCTTCCACGATGCCCTGGATGATCTCCATGTTGTTGACGTTGAACGCTCCGACTGCGTAGTCCTTGTTCAGCGCCTTTGCGAACATTTCTTTTGTGGTTACCAGTGCCATAATTACCTCCTACATGAGAATGTTGATGATCTGTTCGGCAGAACTGCCTTGCGGGATCTTATAGGTTCCGTATTTCATCTTCATCGTCGCGCCCAGTTCTTCGACTTTTTCCATAAACGCGTCCTCGTCGCTGATGATGCCCTGCGCTTTCAGGATCCTTGCGATCCCCAGCGCGGAAGATCCTTTCGGGATCTCGACGACGTAATTGCCCTCGGCGTCGGTCTGCGCCGTCTGCGTGGGGTCTTCCGCCGGCTGGCCTTCCGTCTGCGATTCGTCCGCCGGCGTCTGTTCGCCCTGGCCTTCTTCAGAAGGTTCCGTCGTGATGTCTTCCGGGTTTTCGTTGAAATCGTCCACGTTGGTCGGCGTCAGATCCACGTCGGAGAAGTCGACTTCCCCGGTCTGGGTCTGGGTTTTCCCGGCTATATAATCCGGGTAAGCCATGATGTTCGTGACCCGCCAGAAGATGATCGCCCCCGCGACCGCGATGATCAGCAGGGCAACAAAGATATCGTTATAGTCGTAGATCAGATCCTTGATTTTTTTCATGATGTTCCCCTTTCTGCAAATTCCAATACCACCAATAATTTTATCACACCGCAGGCTTTTATGGTATACTGTTTTAGTTATGAGAGAAGTAACGATCACCGCAAACGACGCAGGACAGCGGCTGGACCGCTTCCTGAAGAAATACCTGTGCAACGCCCCGCTCAGCCTGGTCTATAAGGCTGTCCGCAAAGACGTAAAAGTCAACGGAAAACGGGCGAAAGAGGAGACGCTTCTCGCGGAAGGGGACGTGCTGCAGCTCTATTTGTCCGACGCGGATCTGGACGCGCTGACGCAGAAGAAGCGCCGGACGGCTGCCAAGCGGCAGTTCACCATCGCCTGCGAGGACGAAAACGTGCTGGTCGTCTGCAAGCCCTTCGGCCTGCTGGTCCACGGGGACAGCACCGAAAAGAAGGATACGCTCGCGAACCAGGTCGTGGACTATCTGATCGAAAAAGGGGATTACGTGCCGCGGCTGGAGAAGAGCTTCGTGCCTTCCCCCGTCCACAGGCTGGACCGCAACACGACGGGCCTCGTCGTGTTCGGCAAGAACGCCCAGGCGCTCCGGACGCTGAGCGCTGCACTCGCACAGGACAGCGGTTTTACGAAATATTACTTCACGATCGTCTGCGGCGCGCTGAAAAGGGAACTGCACCTGAAGAGCCGGCTGCTGAAGGACGAGAAGACGAATAAGGTCCGCGTGCTGCCGGAAGCGTCCGCCGAAGGCAAGGCGATCGAGACCATCGCGCGGCCCCTGTACACGGACGGAAACTATACGCTGGTCGAGGTGGAACTGGTCACAGGACGCAGCCATCAGATCCGCGCCCACCTGAAAGACGCGGGGTATCCCCTGATCGGGGACGCGAAATACGGAGACCGCCGGCGCAACGCGCAGATCGCGGACCGCACCGGCCTGACAACGCAGCTGCTGCATGCGGGGCGTCTTGTCTTCACCGGGCTCCCGGAGCCCCTGGCCTACCTGAACGGCCGGCAGGCGGAAGCGCCGCTGCCGCCCCAGTGGGCTTTTATCCAGAAAGAATTATTCGGCAAGGAGATCTTATGAACGAGACGAATATCAACGAAACAGTTGAGACCATAGAAGAAAAAACAGAGGCCCCAGCGATCCCGGAGCAGCCGCAGGAGCAGGGTGAAGAGATCCAAAAAGGGCTGAGCGAGAACGCGAAGGAGTGGATCAAGGATATCCTGATCGCCATCGTCGTGGCCTTCCTCGTGCTGCAGTTCATCAAGCCGACCATCGTGCAGGAGCACAGCATGGAGAACACGCTGAAGCCGAACGACTATCTGTTCATCAGCAAGCAGAGCTACCGCCTGTTCGGCGATCCGCAGCGCGGCGACATCATCGTGTTCCACAGTGTGCTGACGACGGCTGAGGGGGCAGAAAAACTGCTGGTCAAACGCATCATCGCGCTGCCGGGCGACACGATCTGCATCACAGGCGGCGTCGTGTACGTCAACGGGGAACCGCAGGACGAACCGTACACGAAGGACGGCTATACCGGCACGGAGATGGAAGAGGTCACGGTGCCGGAGGGACAGCTGTTCTGCATGGGCGATAACCGCCAGAATTCCCGCGACAGCCGCGACCCGCTCATCGGCTTCGTGGACGAGGACGACGTGCTCGGCAAGGCGGTGCTGCGTCTGTTCCCGTTCTCCAAATTCGGAGGATTGTACGACTGATGGAAAAACTGATCGAAAACAACAAAAAGGCGCGCCACGACTACTTTATCGAGGATACCTACGAAGCGGGCCTCGTGCTCTCCGGGACGGAAATCAAATCCATCCGGGCGGGCGGGGTCAGCCTGCGGGATTCGTTCGCGAAGGTGGTGAAGGGCGAAGTCTTTGTCTACAACATGAATATCGCGCCCTACGAAAAGGGCAACCGCTACAACACGGATCCGATGCGGCCCAAGAAGCTCTTGCTGCACAAAGGCGAGATCCGCAGGCTGGACGCCGCGGTGACGCAGGACGGTCTTACCCTGGTGCCCACGAAGGTCTACCTGACCCATAAGGGCCTGGTCAAACTGGAACTGGCCGTGGCCAGGGGCAAAAAACTGTACGACAAGAGAGCGGATATCGCAAAGAGAGATGCTGACAGAAACATGGAACGCAGCATGAAACGTTAGGGAGGAAAAGAATGTCTTACGAACTCGCAAAGGCTTATCTGGAAAAAGTGGGCGGCATGGAATACGTGCACCACAGAGAACTGTACATCGACACCGTGGAAGACGCCGCGAAATCCATCGGCTGCACCGAGGCGGAGATCGCGAAATCCCTGACGTTCATGGTCGGCGAGCAGCCCGTCATGATCGTCATGGCAGGCGACACCAAGGTGAACAGCAGCAAGTTCAAGAGTTACTTTCACTGCAAACCCAGCATGATCCCCAGAGACAAAGTGCAGGAACTGGTGGGTCACGAACCCGGCGGCGTCTGCGCCTTTGGCATCAAGGACGGCATCGACGTATACCTGGACGTTTCCCTCAAGCGCTTCGAGATGGTCCACTCCGCGGCGGGCGACGACTATACGACGTTCGATTCCAGCCCGGAGATCCTGGAAAAATACACGCCCTGCAAAGGCTGGGTGGACGTCTGCAAGATCCTGGGCGAAGAATAGGGCAGCCACTCTTATGAAAACGGTCGGCGCAGGGAGGCAGTTATGTTAGACATCAGGATCACCGGCGGCAGAGTCGCAGATATTAAGAACAGACAATTGAAAAACGCGGACGTCGGCGTCAAGGACGGCAAGATCGTACAGATCGGAACAGATCTGCCCGAAGCGGCGGAAACTGTCGACGCGGCAGGACAGGTCGTGTCGCCCGGCTTTATCGATATCCACATGCACGAGGAGGATTTCTCGATCACGCAGAAAAAAGGCTGGGATATCGCCGAATGCATGCTGCGCATGGGGGTCACGACGGCGGTCGGCGGCAACTGCGGCAGCAACCGGCAGCAGCCCTCCGAGATGGAAGATCTTATGAGACTGCAGGGCGGACCGGTCAACTATCTGTTTTTTATCGGGCACAATTTCCTGCGGGATCTGGTAGGGAACCGCGATACCAGAGCGGCTTCCACCCCGGAACAGATCGAACAGATGGCCCGCAGGGTAAAGGACGCGGTGGACGAGGGCGCCATCGGCGTGTCCTACGGCATCGAATACGCCCGGGGCATGACGTACGAAGAGGAACTGGGCGTCTGCCGGTATATCCTGGGCAGAGACGACCTGCTTCTGTCGGCGCACTACCGCAGAGACGCGGCCGGCGCGCTGCCTTCCATCGACGAAATGGCAGGCTTGTGCCGGGATACGGGCATTCCGTTCCAGATCTCCCACCTGTCCAGCTGTTCGGCCTACGGGAATATGCGCGAAGCGCTGGACCTGATCCAAAAATACCGCGACAGCGGGCTGGACGTCCTGGCGGACAGCTATCCCTATGCGGCGTTCAGCACCAGCATCGGCAGCGACGTCTTCGCGCCGGGATGCCTGGAGTGGATCGGCGCTGACTACGGCGATATCGAGCTGACGGACGCGCCTTACGAGCACGTGCGCTGCACGAAGGAGATCTTCGAGGACGCGCGGAAGAATTACCCCGAGATGTACGTCGTGGCCCACGTCATGCGCGAGGAAGAGATCGCGATGGCGCTGGCGCATCCGCTGGTGATGACGGCCAGCGACGGGCTGTACCGGAGTCACAAGGGACACCCCAGAGGGGCCGGAACGTTCCCGCGCTTTCTGGGAAAATACGTCCGGGAGGAGAAGCTCTGCGACTTTTTCACCGGGCTGGAGAAGATCACGGCAATGCCGGCGAAACGCCTGCGCTTGGACAGCCGCAAAGGGTATCTGGAAGAGGGATACGACGCCGACATCACCATCTTCGACCCGGAGACCATCCTGGACAAGGCGACGTTCGCGGACCCGCAGCTCGCGCCGGAAGGCATCAGCCGGGTGATCCTGAACGGGAAGACCGCCCTGATCGGACAGACAATCGTAAACGGCGGCTGCGGACGATATATCCGCAGACCGTAGGAGATAAGACAGAACGAGGAGGCAATCACGGTGGCAGAATGGTATCAGGAAGCGAGCGACGCGATCCGGGAGGACATGATCGCCCTGTCCGATTCGGTGTTTTCCCATCCGGAACTGGGATACGAGGAATTCGCGTCTTCGGAGGATCACGCGGCGATGCTCCGCAAGTACGGTTTTACGGTGGAAAAACCCTATCTGGGGCTGGAGACCGGTTACCGCGCGACTTACGATTCCGGCAAGCCCGGTCCGAGGATCTGCTACATGGCGGAATACGATGCGCTGCCCGGCCTTGGCGCTGACGGCGGTCCCGGCCACGGCTGCGGCCACAACATGCTGGGCACCGCGGCGGTGGCGGCAGGCATCATCCTGAGCAAAAAAGTGGCGGAGACCGGCGGCTCTGTCGTCGTGATGGGCACGCCCGCCGAAGAGACCAGCGGCGCGAAGGTCCGTTACGCGGGCGAAGGCGCTTTCGACGACTGCGACGTAGCCATCGTCAACCATCCCTGCATCGGCGGTCATATGCGCAGCGGCAGATCGCTGGCCCTGATCACGCAGGAATTCGTCTTCACCGGCAAGCCCGCCCATGCGGCGAGCGCCCCGGAGATGGGCATCAACGCGCTGGACGCCGCGACGGTCACGAACGTAGCGATCGGCCTGCTTCGCCAGCAGACGAGGGAGGACGCCCGCATCCACGGCATCATCACGGAAGGCGGACTCGCGCCGAACGTCATTCCCGAGCGGGTCGTCATGCGCTTCTACGTGCGCGCGGCGGACCGCGTCTACCGCAACGAGCTGCTGGAGCGGGTCAAGAACTGCGCGAGAGCAGGCGCGCTGGCGACGGGCTGCGAACTGACGATGAGCGAATTCGAAGATCCCTACGACGACCTGATGACCAACGAGGCGCTGTCCGCGGTCATGTGCGGCGCGCTGAAGCAGGTGGGCGTGGAAGAGGTCCGCGACCCGGCCAGATCCTTCGGCTCCCTGGACGCCGGCAATGTGTCCTACGTCTGCCCGACGATCCACCCGTATTTCCCCATCGGCACGGATCCAAGCGTGGCGAACCACACAAGGGAATTTGCCGCTTGCACGCAGACGGATTTCGCGAAGGACAATATGATGACCGCGGCCCAGGCCATGGCGCTCGCGGGCTACCGCGTCATCACGGAACCGGAAACTCTGAAGAAGATCCGGGACGAGTTTGAAGCGATGCCGAAATAAGGGTATAATATTATTAATATACTGTTAACGTCAGAACCAAACGCTATTCGGAGAAACGCTATGGACAGAAAAACTTATAAACAGCTGGACGCCTGGTGGCGCGCCTCGAACTATCTTTCCGCAGGTCAGCTCTATCTGCTGGAAGACCCGCTCCTGAAGGAACCCCTCACCCGCGACAAGATCAAGAAGAAGATCGTCGGCCACTGGGGCACAGTACCCGGCCAGAACTTCATCTATACGCATCTGAACCGGGTCATCAAAGAGTACGATCTGAACATGATCTACCTGTCCGGCCCCGGACACGGCGGCAACGCCATGGTGGCCCAGGACTGGCTGGACGGCTCCTATACGGAAGTGTATCCGAACATCACCCGGGACGCAGAAGGCATGAAGAAACTGTTTAAGCAGTTCTCCTTCCCCGGCGGCATCGCCAGCCACGTGGCACCTGAAACGCCGGGCTCCATCAACGAGGGCGGCGAACTGGGCTATTCTCTGGCTCACGCCTTCGGCGCCGTATTCGACAACCCGGATCTGATCGCAGCCTGTGTCGTGGGCGACGGCGAAGCGGAGACGGGTCCCCTGGCCACGTCCTGGCATTCGAACAAGTTCCTGAATCCCGCGAGCGACGGCGCCGTGCTGCCCATCCTGCACCTGAACGGCTACAAGATCGCCAATCCGACGATCTTCTCCCGCATCTCCCACGAAGAGGTGGAGAGCTTCTTCAAGGGCTGCGGCTGGAAGCCTTATTTCGTCGAAGGCGACGACCCGAAGAAGATGCACCCGGCCATGGCGGAAGCGCTGGACGCCTGCATCGCGGACATCAAGGCCATCCAGAAGAAGGCCAGATCCGGCAAGCTGAAGAAGAGACCGATGTGGCCCATGATCGTGTTCCGTTCCCCCAAGGGCTGGACCGGCCCGAAGGAAGTGGACGGCAAGCCCATCGAAGGCACGTTCCGCGCCCATCAGGTGCCCATCCCCATGGACAAGCCCGAGCACGTGGAGCAGCTCGAAAAGTGGCTGAAGAGCTACAAGCCCGAGCAGCTGTTCAATGAAGACGGCACCCCGAAGAAGGAGGTGCTGGAACTGGCGCCCAAGGGCGACCGCCGCATGGGCATGAACCCCCACGCGAACGGCGGCAAGCTGCTGAAGGAACTGCGCCTGCCCGACTTCCGCAAGTACGGCATCGACGTGCCCGCGCCCGGCGCGGTGGAAGCGCAGGATATGTTGGTTCTGGGCGGTTACGTGCGCGACATCTTCAAACTGAACGAAGAAGCGAAGAACTTCCGCATCTTCGGACCGGACGAGACGGCTTCGAACCGGCTCACCAAGGTGTTCGAAGAGACGAACAGAGACTGGAACGCCGAGATCATCGAAGGCGACGAATTCCTGGCCAACGACGGACGTGTCATGGACTCCATGCTGTCCGAGCATATGTGCGAAGGCTGGCTGGAAGGCTATCTGCTGACCGGACGCCACGGCTTCTTCCACAGCTACGAGGCGTTCATCCGTATCGTAGACTCCATGTTCTCGCAGCACGCCAAGTGGCTGAAGGTCTGCAAGGACCTGCCCTGGAGAGCGAGCATCTCGTCCCTGAACTACATCCTGTCGTCCAACGTCTGGCAGCAGGACCACAACGGATTTACGCATCAGGATCCGGGCTTCCTGGATCACGTGACCAATAAGAAGGCGGACGTGGTGCGCATGTACTTGCCGCCCGACGCGAACTGCCTCGTGGATTGCTTCGATCACTGCATCCGCAGCAAGGACTACGTGAACGTCATCGTTTCGTCCAAGCATCCGAGGCCCCAGTGGCTGACCATGGAACAGGCGGTCAAGCACTGCACGCAGGGCATCGGCATCTGGGATTGGGCCTCCACCGACCGGGGCGAAGCGCCCGACGTGGTCATGGCCTGCTGCGGCGATACGCCGACCCTGGAGACGCTGGCATCGGTCACGATCCTGCGCGAAGCGTTCCCCGAGCTGAAGATCCGCGTCGTCAACGTCGTGGACCTGATGCGCCTGCAGAGCGACCGCATCCATCCGCACGGCCTTTCCGACCAGGAATACGACGCGCTGTTCACGAAAGACAAGCCCGTCATCTTCGCGTTCCACGGCTATCCGACGCTCATCCACGAGCTCGTGTACCACAGAACGAACAAGAATTTCCACGTGTTCGGCTACATGGAAGAGGGCACGATCACGACCCCGTTCGATATGCGCGTGCAGAACGGCATCGACAGATTCTCCCTGACGATGCAGGCGCTGCTGCAGATCGACCTCGGTGACCGCGACAGCCACCTCATCCAGCTGATGAAGGACAAACTGGTGGAGCATAAACAGTACATCGCGGAATACGGCGAAGATCTGCCCGAGATCCGCAACTGGAAATGGACTCCCGCGAAGTAGAAAAAAAGAAAGAAAGAAAAGCAACGGCCGCGGCTTTCGCCTTTATGGCGATCGCCGTCGGCCTGACTTTTTGCGTCGTTTATTTCGACAGCGTAAAGCGCATGATGACAGACCCGGCGTACGCCAGAGACCTGATCCGGAGCGTACAGCCCTACGGAGCTCTCGTTTACGTCGCCGTACAGGCGGTGCAGATCATCATCGTGGTCATTCCCGGGGAACCGCTGGAACTGGCGGCGGGGTATGCCTTCGGCGCCGTAACGGGGTCCCTTCTGTGCCTGCTGGGCGAGAGCCTCGGAAGTATCGCGGTGCTTCTGCTGGTGCGGAAATACGGACACCGGATCGCTCTGCATTTTTTCTCCGAAGAAAAACTGGACCGCCTGAAGTTCCTGCACTATTCTCCCAAAAAGCTTCTGATCTTCTCCATCATCTTTATCCTGCCCGGATCCCCGAAAGCGCTGCTCTGCTATTTCGCGGGACTGACGGACATCGATATCCACAAGTTGATGATCATCTGCACCCTGGGACGCATTCCTGCCATCGTAACCTCCACGATCGGCGGCAACGCCATCGGGGAAAAACAGTATGTGCTCGCCGCAGTCCTGTTCCTGGTCACGGCTGCGCTCAGCGCGGCCAGCATCGCGATCTATAATCATATTTGCGAGCGGCACAACAAAGATGTACAATAGACCTCATGTTCGGCATTTCTTTTCTGATCAACAGCATACTGTTCGGAGTCGCGCTGGCGATGGACGCTTTTTCCGTGTCCGTGGCGGCAGGGCTTGCGAATCCGGGCATGCGCAGGAGCCGTATGGCGACGATCGCCGGCACGTTCTGCTTTTTCCAGATCGCCATGCCGCTGATCGGCTGGCTGTGCGTGCGCACGGTCGCGGAACGTTTCGCGCTGTTCCAGAAAGCCGTGCCCTGGATCGCGCTCGTTTTGCTGCTGTTTTTAGGCGGTAAGATGATCGCAGAGGAAATGGCGCACAGGGACGCCCCGCAGGAAGAGGTCGTGGAAGATCTGGGCGGAGGAGAACTGATCGCCCAGGGCGTCGCCACGTCCATCGACGCGCTGTCCGTGGGTTTCGCGATCGAGGAGCTTCCCTGGCAGGCGGCGCTGACGGAGGCGCTGATCATCGGCGCGGTCACGTTCGCCATCTGCATGGGCGGGCTGCGCCTGGGCAGATCGCTGGGAGAAAAGCTGGCCGGAAAGGCCGGGATCGTCGGCGGGGTCATCCTGATCGCCATCGGGCTGGAGATCTTTATCAAGGGAGTTTTGTAACGGATTTGTAATAGCCTGCGGAGACTCGCTGTGCTATAATACCTATGCTTTGGAAGGCAAAGCACACCTTCCCCCATGGGGGCGTAAAGGTTTCGACGGGGGTGTGGAAGTCGGATAAGCGAGCCGCTGTTGGCCCAGTCAGCGTAAAACAGAGCCCGTTAAAAAGAAACGATAATTCTAGAAACAATTTCGCATTCGCAGCTTAATTAGCTGCCCGCGCGTCGGCCTCGGTTCGCCTGCAGGCTGAGATCCCGGCGTCGACTATGCAGGAAACCGTCGAAGGGTGTCCGGACTTCGGGGGAGCAATTCGGACTGGGGGGACCTTTAGCCTGCCTTTCGGCGACTGGAAACCCGAGAACTAAATGAAAGGCTGCGCTCGGAGAAAGTCGGGTGGAAATGCTTTCGGACGTGGGTTCGATTCCCACCGCCTTCACCAAAAAAGGCAGCAGATTTTGATAGAAAGTCTGCCGCCTTTTTTCTTTTTATATTTTTTCGCACAAACACTACGGCTTGAGCGTTATACGAATAGAGGAGGGAGAACTCCATGGATCTGAAAGAACAGTACGACAAGCTCCTCAGGTACTGTTATATGAGAACAAAAGACAGCGTGCTGGCTGAAGATATCGTACAGGAGACTTTTCTGAAGTTTTGGCAGAGCCGTTCTTATAAAGACACCGGAAAGCAAATGGCCTACCTCTATACGATAGCCAGGAACCTGTGCACGGATGAATTCCGGAGGAAGACGATACTGGATATCGAGGTGTATCCGGATCTTCTGGCCTGCAAGGACTCAGAGCCCGAGAATGTGATCGACGGCATTGTTATAGAGGAAGCACTGGAGCGGTTGCCGGAAGATCTCAGGGAGATCGTAGTATTGAGATATGTATGCGGTATATCAGCCGCAGATATCGGAAAAGTGATGGGAATATCAAGGTTTTCAGTTAACAGGAAATTAAAAGAAGGGCTTGGAATTCTAAGGAAACTGCTGGGAGGTGAATATTGCAATGACAGATAAAGAGATAAAAATGATGCTGAAAAATGCGTATGTCGTGCCTGAAACAGAAAAGGAAAAAAAGTTTGTCCGAAAATACGAGGAACGATCATTACAGCTTTCAAGCATCATCAAAATGGAGTTTAAATATATGGGACTGAAAAGCATCCTTACCGGGGCAGTTCTGGTCGCGTTGCTGCTGATGGCCGCAGGAACTGAGGATACGGATATGGTGTGGGTAATCGCTTCATTTGTCCCCGCGTGTGTACTGACCCCGATGGTTCTCCTTTCCCGCTCTGAACGGTTCGGAATGGAAGAACTGGAAGCCGCAAGCAGGTTCTCTTTACGGTTCATTCGTATCGTCCGCATGTTTATCCTGGGTATGTTCAGTTTGGTTTTACTGTTCTCTGTCGGGATCATCCTGCGGATCACAGCAACAGCTTCCGTTATGGATCATATGATGCTGGTTGTGTTTCCTTATCTTGTGAGCGCTTATGGCGCCATGCTTGTGACAAGAAAATGGCATGGGAAAGAAAATATCTTTGGTGTACTGGCAGTCTGTGTTTTTGGCGGATTACTGCCATATGCGGAAAGGGCAATAAGGCTTTCCGGGCAATCGGCGAACAACATTATTCTTCTGTTGATCGCAATGACCCTTGGAGCGATGTTCAGAGAAAGTAAGCTATATGTGAAAGAAAGTGAGAATCTATCATGGAACTTATCCTGAATCAGGTGACAAAGCAGTATCCCGGTACTGTAGCGGTGGATCGGATCAGCGCAGATCTGCGGCCCGGTGTGATTGGGCTCCTTGGGTCAAACGGAGCCGGCAAAACGACGCTTATGAGAATGATCTGCGGGATCATAAAGCCGACAAGCGGAACGATCTGCTTTCGATACGGAAATGATACTCTGAATGCGTCGGACGAAATGTACAGAGACGCGCTGGGATATCTGCCGCAGGATTTTGGATATTATCCGAATTTTACAGGCAGAGAGTTTCTGATGTACATGGCTGCTCTGAAGGGAATTGATAAGGGTACCGCGAAAAGAAAATGCGAAGAACTGCTGAAGATCGTGAGTCTGGAGAAAGCGGCGAACAAGAAGATCAAGTCCTATTCCGGAGGCATGAAACAGCGTCTCGGGATCGCGCAGGCGGTACTAAACGATCCCAAGATTCTGATCCTTGATGAGCCGACGGCCGGACTGGACCCGAAAGAAAGAGTCAGATTCCGGAACCTGATCGCTGAACTTGGCAAGGATGCGATCGTGATCCTTTCCACGCATATCGTATCTGATGTGGAGCACATTGCGGACAGGATCATCATGATGAAAGAAGGAAACATCATTTTTGACGGCAGAGGAACAGATATCCGGGAAGACCTGGAAAGCTTTTACTTAAGATCATTTGGGGGAGAAGAGGATGAATAATACCTTTTCATTATACAAAACAGAAATCAGAAAGATCCTTTCCAAAAAATCGGTATGGATCGCTATGGCCGTCAGTATCGCGCTTGTTCTTGCGGTAGGGGTCATCAATCTGTCCGCATACGGCCGCAGTGCCGATGTAAAGGAACAGGAGGAACTTTTAACTGCGATTTCGGGAAGCACTATAGACGATGTCTTTCTGGATAACTTCAGAAATGAAATGGAGAATAAGATCGATGAAAACCCGGAATTCTTTGATATGCTGGCTGCATACGATCCCGGAACAGTATATCAGAATGCGGCGGGCCAAATAGGCAAATCTGCACTGTATGATTATCTGTATGACGTTACTCGTGACAGGGAAAAGGTGGCCGCGATAACTTCGGATGAATTCTATAAGGCGATGAGGGAAGATATCATTCATGACGGCAGGGTGCTTGGTTCGTCTGAAGCGGAGTTGGATACATGGCTTGAGATATATGACGGTATAGAAAAACCGATGGTTTATTCCTATGCTCTGGCATATAGGAACATTCTGGAGGTTCTTTACATCATCGGCTGGGCGCTTATTCTGAACATCTCGATCGCCTTGGCCGGCATCTTTGCGGATGAAAAAACCTTTCGAACTGACGCCATGATCTTATCTTCAAAAAACGGCCGGCTGCCGGTCTGCCTGGCGAAAATTGCGGCGGGCAGTACGATCGCAGTAAGCGAGGCGGTTATTCTGCTTGGACTATGCCTGGGAGTGATGTTCCTCTTTTATGGAACGACCGGATGGAATGCCATGATCCAGAATGTGATTCCTTCATCACCGTGGAATACTACTGCCGGAACCATGACCCTGATCTATTTCGCATTGGCAGTACTGATAAGCATCCTGTTTGCCATGACCAATGCACTGAGTTCTCTCCTGACAAAGTCTGCTGTTGTTACGATGGCGATCCATGCTGCCGCTATCTTTGCCGGTCTTTTCAACATTCCCGGAAAGGCGGGTATCATCAAAAAATACTGGCAGTTAAGACCCACGATGGTTTTATATTCTGGAACATTTTGTAATACATTTCGTTATGGCAATATGAATAATGTTGAAACATCGATTTTGGGCTATTGTATTTGCATAGCCATATTCGTTGCAGCGCTGCTGACGTCATATAGAAAGACTCAGGTGGAAAGCAGATAGACATGAGAGTGAACAGGCGGTGCACCCCTCCGGCAGACAAAATGCACCCCCCTGCCTGAAAATGCACCCCCTGCGGCAATTCTATCCATATATGTGTAGTGGTAAACTTTAATTGGACACAGAGGGGGTAATTTTTGTACAGGAAATGATATGATGATGGACAGATAACATCGAATCTCTGTGCAGAATTTCTGTAGCAAGAACAGGAGACTTACCATGAAATACACGCTGGAAG
>JAFPXN010000021.1 GCA_017412505.1 Bacillota bacterium
ATCAACCTGTACGATACCTGGAGCAGCTATCTGCCCGAATCCGACGGCGTCGCCATCATGTACACGTCCGTCTACGGCCACACGAAGACCGCGGCCGAGATGCTGGCGGAAGAACTCGAAAAGAGAGGCGTTCCCAAGGTCGCCATCGCGGACCTCGCCAGAGACGACATGTACGAATGCGTCGAGGACGCGTTCCGCTACGACAAGCTGGTGCTCGCCACCACGACCTATAACGCGGAGATCTTCCCCTACATGCGCGAGTTCATCAGCATGCTGGTGGAGAGAGGCTATCAGAAGCGCACGATCGGCTTTATCGAGAACGGTTCCTGGGCTCCCACGGCTATGAAAGTGATGAAGGGCAAGCTGGAAGGGCTGAAGGACATCACGTTTACGAAGAACAACGTCACGATCCTGTCCGCGCTGAACGAAGAGAGCACCGCCCAGCTGATGGCTCTGGCCGACGAACTGGCGGAGGGCTATCAGAAGGTCGTCGTGGAAGAAGAAAAGAAGATCGATCCGACCGCGCTGTACAAGATCGGCTACGGCCTGTACGTGGTCACGGCGGCGGACGGCGGCAGGCAGAACGGCCAGATCGCGAATACGGTCTCCCAGGTCGCCAATAATCCGAGCCGCATCGCGGTCAACCTGAACAAGGCGAATTATACGGCGGAAATGGTCCGGAAGACCGGCGTCATGAACGTCTGCACGCTCACCGAGCAGTGCCCGTTCCAGGAGTTCCAGCACTTCGGCTTCCAGTCCGGCAGAAACGTCGACAAGTTCGCGGACTATGAGCACTACGACATCGCTTCCAACGGCGTCGCGTTCCTGACGAAGTACGCGAACTCCTACATCTCCCTGAAGGTGTTCGACACCGTCGATCTCGGGTCCCACTGGATGTTCCTGTGCGACATCACCGAATCCGTCGTGTTGAACAGCGGCGAGACCATGACGTACGCCTACTATCAGAAGAACGTCAAGCCCAGACCGCAGGAAGAAAAGAAGGGCTGGGTCTGCGACATCTGCGGCTACGTCTATGAAGGCGAAGAACTGCCCGAAGACTTCGTCTGCCCGCTGTGCAAGCACCCCGCGAGCGATTTCTCGAAGCTGTAGGCCGCGGCAGGGCAATATCAATAAGGAAGGAATCAACATGAACAAATGGATCTTACAGAAAGCGACAGAACTGCGGCACGAACTGCACATGCATCCGGAACTGTCCTATCAGGAAGTCTGGACGAAGCAGCGTCTGATGGATTTTCTGAAAGAGAATACCGGGCTGAAGCTCGTCGACAAGGGCAAGTGGTTCTACGCCTGCTACCTGGGCGCGGAGGGCAAAGACCCGTACGCGATCGGCTTCCGGGCGGATTTCGACGCGCTCCCCATGGAGGACGGGATCGATGCGCCGTGGAAGAGCCGGATCCCCGGCTGCGGCCATAAATGCGGCCACGACGGACACGTGGCGGCGCTGTGCGCCTTCGCCATGGAACTGGAGGCACGCAAACCCGCCAGAGACGTCTATCTCGTGTTCCAGCACGCGGAGGAGACCGGACAGGGCGCCTGCGAATGCGGCGACTTCGTGAAGGAAACGGGCATCAAGGAGATTTATTCCTGCCACAACACGACCGGTCCTGACTTCGGAACAGTGCTGACCCGTCTGGAAGGTACGAACTGCGCGTCCATGGGCATGAACATCGTCATGACCGGTGCGCCGGCTCACGCCAGCCAGCCGGAGATGGGCAGAAATCCGTCCCTCGCGATCTGCGACACCGCGAAGGAGATCATGCGCGTCGCGGACCAGAGCCGCTTCGAAAAACTGGTGATGGCCACGATCTGCGAGATCTCTGTGGGCGAACACGCCTTCGGCATCGCGGCGTCCAAGGGGCGTATCGGGGTCACGCTGCGCGCGGAGCAGGATAAGGATATGTATCAGATCCGCGACGAAGCGATCGCTTTCGCTGAAAAGAGAGCGGCGGAAGACGGTCTGACCGTGGAATTTTCCTATGAAGACATCTTCCCCGACACGACGAATACGCCTGCGCAGGCCGAAAAGGTGATCGCAGCCGCGAGATCGCTGGGACTGCCTGCGGTGCTGGCCGATCAGATCACGAGAGGGTCCGAAGACTTCGGCTGGTTCCTGAAGCAGTGCCCCGGCGCGGAATTCTCTATTTCGGCCGGCGACCGCCCCGCGATCCACACAGCCGGTTTCGACTTCGACGATCGCCTGATGGAGACGATGTGCGACGTGTATTTCGCGATCCTGGAGCAGTAGCGATGGCAAAACTGACGGAGGACCTGGCATACGAGATCCTCTCCGTCGTGGAGGAGATCCCGGAGGGCTGCGTCGCGACGTACGGGCAGATCGCCCGGCTGATCGGCAGGGACCGCAATTCCCGGCTGGTCGGCAAGGTGCTGAGCAACGCGGAGTTCTACGGCCGTTATCCCTGTCACAGGGTCGTCAACCACAGCGGGCGTCTGGCGCCCGGCTGGACGGATCAGGCGCGGCTGCTCGCCATGGAAGGGGTGACCCTGAAGGAAGACGGGCGGGTAGACCTGAAAAAGTACGGATGGGATTGTTGAAACGATAGGCTGCAGCGTAAAAACTGCAGTCTATTTTTATGGATGATTTACTTTATCGGTTCAGCACACTAAAGTGTTGACACGCTAAAGCGCCGGTGCTACAATAGCAACATCAGTGAAACCGCCCGGCTGCGCCGGGCAATAGGGATAGAAGGAAAAAGAAAGGCATAGTGTGAAAGGCATGAAGAAAGTATTTGCGATCCTCCTGGCCATGGTCATGGTCTTCTCTCTGGCAGCCTGCTCTTCGGGCGGCGGCAGCGAACCGGCGGAAGAACCCGCCAACCGGCTGGAAGCCATCAAGGCAAGAGGCTACATCGAAATGGCGACGGAACCCTATTTCGCGCCGTATGAATTCATCGACTCCTCCAAATCCGGAGACGATCAGTATCAGGGTCTGGATATCGAACTGGGCAAGTACATCGCCGAAAAACTGGGCGTAGAACTGCGCATCGTTCCGTTGGAATTCTCCGCCGTTCTGGCCAGTATCACGGAAGGCAAGTACGACTTCGCGGCGTCGGCTCTGGCGTATTCCCCGGGCCGCGCGGAAAACATGAACATGTCCAAGGGCTACCGTTTCAGCGACGAAGTCGCGTCCTACGGTTTCCTCGTCAGAGAAGACATGGCCGACAGCATCAAGGAAGCGGGAGATACCGCGGATCTCGTGCTGGTCACCCAGAGCGGCAGCGTGCAGGAAGGCTTCGTAAACGATCAGATCCCGGCTTACAAGGAATTCAAGCTGGTCTCCTCCATGACGGACGGCTTCCTGATGGTCTCCGAAGGCAAGGCGGACGCCTGCGCCTGCGACGTCAACAACGGCCAGCTCTACGCAGACGCCAACGGCGGTCTGGCGATCGCGCCGTTCCGTTTTGTGGTGGACGAAAGCACGCAGGGCACCCGTGTAGGCATCCCCAAGGGCGAGGAAGAACTCACCGAATTCATCAACCAGTGCATCGACGAGCTCCGCGCGGAAGGCACCATCGACAAGTGGTACGAAGAATATTCCGACTACGCGCGCCAGCTGGGCGTCGACTAAGGACTGCGGCAGTTTTAACACTTTAGAACGTCAACCGGATTCGGGGGCAACCATTGCTCCCGAATCTTCTTGAAAGGAGACCTATGGATAAGGTCATAAAAATCTGGGCAAAATACTATCCGGTGTTCCTCAAAGGCCTTTGGGGAACGATGTGGCTGGCGATGGTCACGCTGCTGGCCGGCACGATCCTGGGCCTGATCGTGGCGTTTTTGCGCATGAGCAAATTCAAACCCGCCAGCGCCGTCGCCGCAGTCTACATCCAGATCCTGCGCGGCACGCCCATCCTGCTGCAGCTGTATTTCTTCTGGATCCTGCTGCCGAAGATCATGCCCTTCAATATGTCGGATCTCGCGTGCATCGTCGTGGCGCTCATCATCAACGCCTCCGCCTACATCGCGGAGATCGTGCGCGCTGGCATCGCGGCCGTCGATCCCGGCCAGTGGGAAGCGGGCCGCAGCATAGGTTTGACGGAAGTGCACCTGATGCAGAAGATCATCATGCCCCAGGCGGTCAAGAACATCCTGCCCGCCCTGGTCAGCCAGTTCATCTCCTGCATCAAGGAGACGTCCCTGGCTTCGGTCTTCTTCGTCCGCGAGCTGACGACGGCTTACAAGACCGTGCAGGCGTCCACGTTCCTGGCGATCCAGCCCCTGCTGATCTCCGGCATGATCTATCTGGTCGTCACGACCGTCCTGTCCTTTGTGGCGGGCCGCATCGAAGGGAGGCTGAAGGCAAGTGATTGAACCCATCATCCGCGTCGTAGACCTGTATAAAAGTTTCGGGGACGTTCACGTGCTGAAAGGCATCTCGACGGACGTCGCGCCCGGCGAAGTCGTGTCCATCATCGGTCCGTCCGGCAGCGGCAAGAGCACGTTCCTTCGCTGCCTCAACCGGCTGGAGGAACCGACGGGCGGCCAGATCTTCTTTAAGGGCGAAGACATCATGAAGGCCGGCAAGAACATCTCGCTGTACCGGCAGAAGATCGGCATGGTGTTCCAGAATTTCAACGTCTTTCCGCATCTGACGGTGCTGCAGAACATCACGCTCACGCCGGTGCTGGAAAAGAAAGTGCCACAGAAACAGGCGGATCAGCAGGCGGAAGAACTGCTGTCCCGCGTCGGCCTGCTGGATAAGCGCGACGTGTACCCGCGCCAGCTTTCCGGCGGTCAGAAGCAGCGCCTCGCCATCGTGCGGGCTCTGGCCATGGAGCCGGAGGTGATGCTGTTCGACGAACCGACCAGCGCCCTGGACCCGGAGATGGTCAAGGAAGTGCTGAGCGTCATCGAAGATCTGGCAAAGAGCGGCATGACCATCCTGAACGTCACCCACGAGATGGGCTTCGCCAGGCAGGTCTCGGACCGCATCCTGTTTATCGACGAGGGGATCATCCAGGAAGAGGGTGACCCGGAGAGCTTCTTCTCCAGCCCGACCAGCCCCCGCGCCAAGGAATTCTTAAGCAAAGTGTTATAAGTGGAGTATCCGGATATGAACGAGTTGGAATTTTTATCACAGGTGATCGACGCCAAGGCAGACCGCATCAAGACGCTGGCCAGAGAGATCTGGGGCTACGCGGAACTGGCGTATGAAGAAGAAAGATCGGCGGCAGCCCTGCAGCAGGCGCTGGCCAGCGAGGGGTTTACGATCGAAAAGGGGATCGCGGACATTCCCACCGCGTTCACGGCGACGTTCGCGAGCGGCTCCGGCAAGCCGGTGGCCGCCATCCTGGGCGAATACGATGCCCTGGCGGAACTCAGCCAGACGGCGGGGACCACGGAGAGAAAACCCATGTGCGCAGGCGCGCCGGGTCACGGCTGCGGCCATAACCTGCTGGGCGCGGGCGGCGCTGCGGCGGCGATCGCGGTCAAGGAATACCTGCAGCAGACCGGGAAGGACGGAACGATCGTCTACTTCGGCTGTCCGGCGGAAGAGGGCGCGGGTTCCAAGCAGTTCATCGCGCGGGCAGGCTATTTCGACAACGTGGATTTCGCTTACGCCTGGCATCCCGCGTATCTGAACGAAGTGCCCTCGAAGGGGTCCGTGGCCATCATGGGCGCGAACTTCACGTTCGACGGCATCGCGTCCCACGCGGGCGGCGCTCCGGAACTGGGCAGAAGCGCCCTGGACGCGGCGGAGCTGATGAACGTAGGCGTCAACTATTTAAGAGAGCACATGATCGATCAGGCCCGCGTGCACTACGCCTATTCGGATGCGGGCGGCGCCCAGCCGAACGTCGTGCCGGCCCACGCAGTCATCAAATACGAAGTGCGCGCGCCGAAGGTGGCGCAGGTGAAGGAACTGTTCGCGCGGGTCGTGAACATCGCGAAGGGCGCCGCGCTGATGACGGAGACGCAGATGGAGTACGAAGTGACCATGGCGTTCTCCGACTACGTGCCGAACAAGACACTGGCGGCGCTGGCGGACGAATGCCTGCAGGAAGTCGGCGCGCCGCAGTGGACAGACGAAGAATACAAACTGGCGGCGGATTTCGTGCGGACGTATCCCAAACCGATCCAGAAGACGATCGCGGAACTCGCGGAGGAGATCTACGGATACGAAAGGGTGCCGGAGATCCTGGCAAAGCCGCTGGATTCCGAGATCCACCCGTTCGATCCGAAGGAGACGGGCTACCAGTCCGGTTCCACGGACGTGGGAGACGTGGGCTACGCGACGCCCACGGTGAACATCCACGTGGCGACAGCCTGCGTGGGCAACGTGGGCCACAGCTGGCAGAACGTGGCGTTCTCCAACAGCTCCATCGGCGACAAGGGCATGATGGTGGCCGCCAAGACGCTGGCGTTGGCGACGGTGCGCACGATGGACCGTCCGGCGCTGATCGCGCAGGCGAAGGAGGAACTGCAGCGCAAGAACGGCGGCAAATATACCTGCCCGCTGCCCGATTACGCGCAGCCGCCCATCGGAAAGTATTAAAGAAAAGTGAAACACAGGGACGGGGGAGTGAAACGCATATCGCGTTTCACTCCCCCGTCCCTGTGTTTCACTTTATGCTTTCTATGCGAAGATCTTTTTCAGGAAATCTCCGGTGATCTTCCTGTAGCGGTCCTCGTCCACGAGATAACTGATGCCGTGGCCTGCGCCGGGGAACGTGACCCGGGTCACCATCTCCGGATTGGCTTCCGCGATGCGGCGGCTCATGAACTCGGGCACGAAGCGGTCCTGCTCTCCGTGGATCAGCAGGATGGGCACCTTCGACGCCGCGGCGCCGTCTGCCGCGGTCAGCTTGCCGAGGCGGAAGTGACCGAACAGAATGGCCGCCATGCGCGCCGCAGGGCCTGCGAGCAGCCCCACCAGAGGCGCATTTTTCTTCGCGACGTCCCGGATGATCCGGACGGGGGAATCGAATGGGCAGTCTGCCGCGATGCCCTTGACGTTCGCGGGAAGCTCTTCCGCCGCGGACATCAGCACAGACGTGCCGCCCATGGAGATGCCGACCAGGCAGATCTTCGTATCGCTGCCGAAGCGGCGGACCGCATAATCCACCCAGCTGCGGACGTCTTTGCTCTCCCGGATGCCGAACGTGATCGTGTGGCCTTCGCTTTCGCCGGTGCCTCTCTGCTCGGGCATCAGCACGTTGTAGCCCATCTCCATCAGCATGGGGGCGCCGCCGGAAAAGTCCCTGGCGGGCGTGCCCCGGTAGCCGTGCACGCAGATGCACAGCGGAGCGCCGGGCGTGACTTCGTAGTAACGGCCGATGAGTTTCAGACCGTCGAAGGACGTGATGCTCACCTTTTCGTATTCCTTGGCGTGCATCTCGCCGATCATGCGGAAGATCTTGTAGGACATCGGTCTCGTCTGGTCGGTGAAACGGTATTCGAAATCGTCGTTCTGGTTGCCTTTCGGTGAATGGAACGCGATGCGGTATGTTGCGTAAAGTCCTGCGAGCAGTCCGGACGCGACGGATGTCGCCGCGACGGAAGTCAGGATGATCTTCGTCTTTTTCTTCATGGGTGTGCCTCCTAGCCTCGGGGGACGGTCTTTATCTTTTCTATTATACCCTGTCCACCTTTTGTCTGCAATCACTTGACACTTCGTCTCGTTAAAGCGTACAATGAAATTTAATATGGGACGGAAGGTCCTATTTCCGTTCTGCACTGAATTTTCAAGGAGTTTTGACCATGGTAATGACCGGCGCGCAGATCCTCATGGAGTGTCTGCTGGAACAGGGCGTCGATACGGTATTCGGGTATCCCGGCGGGACGAACCTGAACGTATACGACGAGTTATACAAGTATTCGGACAAGATCAGGAATTATCTCACGTCCCACGAACAGGGCGCGGCCCACGCCGCGGACGGCTACGCGAGATCCACCGGCAAGGTGGGCGTGTGCCTGGCGACATCCGGCCCGGGCGCGACGAACCTGACGACGGGCATCGCGACGGCGCATCTGGATTCGTCCCCCGTGGTCGCGATCACCTGCAACGTGAGCGCGAGCCAGCTGGGAAAAGACGCGTTCCAGGAGGCGGACGTCATCGGCATCATGATGCCCATTACGAAGTCCACGTTCCTGATCAGCAACGTGGAAGAACTGGCGGACACCGTGCGCGAAGCGTTCGCGCTGGCGCGCTCCGGCCGTCCCGGCCCCGTGCTCATCGATATTTTGAAGGACGTGACGAGCCAGAAGTGCGAATACGAACCTCTGCCCAGAGAACTGCACGGCACGCGCGGCGCGCTGGCCGGCCTGCTGAAGAGAGCGCATTCTTCCAGTCTGCGGCTGTTCGAGCCCGATAAGGAGGATATCGATACGCTGGTCGACATGATCGCCCAGTCCAGGAAGCCCATGCTGATCTGCGGCGGCGGCGTCACCCGCAGCAGGGCGCACGAGGAATTCCGCGCCTTCGCGAGAAAACTGGACGCTCCGGTCGCCATCACCCTGATGGGCGGCGGCTCCATGCCCGGCGACGACCCGCTCTCCACCGGCATGATCGGCATGCATGGGTCACAAGCGTCGAACCGCGCTGTGGACGGCTGCGATCTGCTGATCGCCGTCGGCACCCGCTTCTCCGACCGCGTGGCGCTCAAGCCCGCGACGTTCGCCAGAGACGCGAAGATCGTGCACATCGACGTGGACAGAGCGGAGATCGACAAGAACGTGCAGACGGATCACCACATCATCGGCGACGCGAAGAAGGTTCTGGAACAGTTGATCGCGAAGATCCCCCAGTACGATCACAGCGAGTGGAAAAAGTACGTGTTCTCCTTCCCGACGGAGACGGAGTACGACGAAAACCCCAACGCGATGACCCCGAAGCAGATCCTGTCCACCATCGGCGCCATGGTGCCGGAAGACACCATCGTGGCGACGGACGTGGGCGAGCATCAGATGTGGGCCATCCAGCATTTCCACTTCTCCTATCCCGGACAGCTGCTGACGTCCGGCGGCTTCGGCTCCATGGGCTTCGGCCTGGGCGCTGCCATCGGCGGCAAGGTCGGCAACCCGGACAAATGCGTCATCCACATCACCGGCGACGGCTCGTTCCGCATGAACTGCAACGAACTGGCGACGGAGGAATATTATAAACTGCCCATCATCACGTTCATCTTCGACAACGGCTGCCTCGGCATGGTGCGCCAGTGGCAGGAGCTGATGTACGAAGGCCGCTACAGCGCTACGATCCTGGACAGAGGTCCGGACTTCGTCAAACTGGCGGAGGCGTACGGCCTGAAAGGCCGCCGCGTTACGAATGTGGACGAACTGAAGGAAGCCATCGAAGAGGCTCTGGAAGAAGGCAAGGAAGGCCGCGGCTACGTCGTGGACTGCGCCGTCGCCCAGTCCGAGCTCGTCCGTCCCATGGTGAACGGCGGCACCCATATCACGGAATTCTTACTCAACTAAGCACAGGAGGCGGCTATGAACGGCAGAACTGCAGAATCAGGAAAAGAAGAACGCCGCACACTTTCTGTGCTGGTGGACAACAAACCGGGCGTGCTGTCCCAGATCGCCCGTCTGTTTACGCGCAACGGCTACAACATCGAATCGTTCGCGGCGGATACCGTGCTGGATCCGGGGGTCACGCGCATCACGATCGAAGTGATCGCCAACGACAACCATACGAACCGCATGATCGCCCAGCTGAACAAAATGGTGCCGGTGCATTCGGTCAAGCTGCTGACGAAGGATCACACGATACGCCGCCAGCTGGCGCTGTTCAAACTGAACGCGGCCAACAGCGACGAACGCAACGAGATCATCCAGATCGCGAACATCTTCCGCGGCTCCGTCATCGACGTGTCCCACGAGACGCTGACGGTCTCCGTGATCGGCGACGAGAAGAAGATCGACGCGGTGCGCGACATGCTCGAGCCTTTCGGCATCATCGAAATGGCCCGTACCGGCATGATCGCGATGGAGCGCGGCAAGTACACCATCGACGAACAGACCAAGGAACGGGACGAGTTCAACTACGGAAAGAACACCCAGTGACCCGGCAGGAAGGCTATATCTTATGAAAGAACAGGGGAAACAGAGGATCGTCGTAAAAGTCGGCACGTCCACGCTGACGCATGAGAACGGAGACCTGGATCTGCGCAGCATGGAGCGCCTGGTGCGCGCCATGGCGGATCTGAAGGGCGAAGGCAACGAGATGATCCTGGTCAGTTCCGGCGCCATCGCCGTGGGCACGGCCAAGCTGGGACTGGCGGAACGGCCGAAGGAACTGCGCTTCAAACAGGCGGCAGCCGCGGTCGGCCAGTGCAGCATGATGCACATCTACGACAAGCTGTTCGCGGAATACAACTGCAATACGGCGCAGATCCTGCTGACGGACGGCGACGTGGCGGACGAGGAGAGAGCGGCGCACCTGCGCGCCACGTTCTCGGCGCTGCTGGAGATGGGGGTCATCCCCGTCGTTAACGAAAACGACTCCGTGTCCTCCGCCGAGATCGAGACCGGCGCCCACAAGGTGCTGGGCGACAACGACACGCTGTCCGCCATCGTGGCAAAACTGTGCGAAGCGGACCTGCTGGTGCTGCTGAGCGACATCGACGGCCTGTTCGACGCGGACCCGCACACCCATCCGGACGCGAAGCTGCTGCCGGTGGTGAAGGAGATCACGGACGATATCCTGGCCATGGCGGGCGGCGCGGGCACGTGGCGCGGCACCGGCGGCATGGCGACGAAGCTTTCCGCCGCGCAGATCGCGACGGGCGCAGGCTGCGACATGGTGATCACGAACGGCAAGCGGCCGCAGGACCTGTACGACATCGTCGAAGGAAAACCGGTCGGCACGCGCTTTATCGCGTAGGAGGCGAAACGGCATGACAGTATTGGAACAACAGGGCGCCGCCGCGAAAAAGGCCGCGGCTGCCATGGCTTTGGCGGATACCGAAGCGAAGAATCAGGCGCTGCTCGCCATCGCGGACGCGCTGATCGCGCGGAAGGGCGAATGGCTGGTTGCAAATCAGGAAGATTACGAAGCGGCGAAAGCGGACGGGATGAACAGCTCCATGCTCGACCGTCTACTGCTGACCCCGGAGCGGGTCGCAGGCGTCGCCGAAGGCGTGCGCCAGGCGGCGCAGCTGCCCGATCCTGTGGGCGTCGTCACGAAGGAATTCACCCGCCCGAACGGCCTGAAGATCGTGCAGAAGAGAGTGCCCATCGGGGTCATCGGGATGATCTTCGAATCCCGGCCCAACGTGGCGGTCGACGCGGCCGTGCTGTGCCTGAAGGCCGGCAACGCCTGCATCCTGCGGGGCGGCAGGGAGTCCATCCGCTCGAACACCTGCGCGGAACGCATCATGAGAGACGCGCTGGAAAGCGTAGGTCTGCCGGCGGACGCGGTCTCGCTGATCCACGATACCAGCCGGGAGAGCGCGCGCGAACTGATGCATCTGGAAGAATATATCGACGTGCTCATCCCCAGAGGCGGGGCAGGGCTGATCCGTTCCGTCACGAAGGAAGCGTCCGTACCCGTCATCCGCACGGGCGAGGGCATCTGTCACGTCTACGTGGACAGCGAGGCAGACCTGTCCATGGCGGCGAAGATCGTCTGGAACGCGAAGTGCTCGAGGCCTTCCGTCTGCAACGCCGTGGAATGCGTCGTGCTGCACAAGTCCGTCGCGGAGCAGTTTTTCAACGACGCGCTGCCTCTGCTGGACGAAAAGAACGTGGAGATCCGCGGCGACGCGAAGATCTGCAACATCCTGGGCACCCGCGCGAAAGAAGCGTCGGACGCGGACTGGGATACGGAATACAACGATTACATCCTAGCGGCGAAGACCGTGACGAGCGCGCAGGAAGCCATCGATTTCATCAACGAACACGGCACGCAGCATTCCGAATGCATCGTGACGGAGAATCCCAGGACCGCGGAGCTGTTCCTGAACAGCGTCGACGCGACGGCGGTGTATTGGAACGCGTCCACCCGCTTTACGGACGGTTTCGAATTCGGCCTCGGCGCGGAGATCGGCATCTCGACGCAGAAACTCCATGCCCGCGGTCCTATGGGCCTGGAAGAACTGACGAGCTGGAAATACGTCGTCACAGGGGACGGCCAGATCCGATAAAACAAAAAGAGCACACGGGGACAGGTACAATGTGTCGCAAAACGACACATTGTACCTGTCCCCGTGTGCTCTTTTGTATTTCCGCTTACAGGGCTTCTTCGATCTTGTCCTTGACTTCTTCCGCTTCTTCCTTCACTTCATCTTCGACCTTGCCGACCGTGGTTTTGACGGCTTCGATCTTGTCGTTCAGGCCTGCGATCGTCGCTTTCAGTTCGTCGATCTTGCCCTTTTCTTCCGTGAAGAACTTTTCGAGATATTCGGGATGCTCTTCGAAGAGCTTTTTGCCCATCTCGGTGTAAACGCTCTTGATGTCGCTCTCCGCGGAGCTGATCTTCATCTTCAGCTTTTCGATCTCGATCTTATCGGACGCTTTTTCCTTCAGATCGCTGGCGGTCTCTGCCATCTTTCCGCCCAGGTTCTTTGTGGTCTCTTTCAGATTGTCTAAGAATGACATGATGTTTACCTCCTTTTATCTTGAGCATGATGCTTGATCTCTACACTTTATTATACCACGATATGCCTTGCATGCGCCTTCCGGAACCAATAAAATAATATTGTTAAGGAGGTCTGCGCTATGAAGATCAAAGACATTAAACTGCACCTTTCAGAGATCCCTCTGAAGATCCCATATCCCTCTACCTGGAACCCCGGCAATCCGGAAACGAAACTGTTCATCTCCATGGTGGAGGTCATCACCGACGACGGTATCCACGGATACGCCGCGGCCTGCGATTCGTCGCAGCTGCTGGCAGGCATCTGGGACAGCCACATCAAGCCACTGGTGATCGGCAAGGACATCACGCAGATCGAGGAGATCTCCACCGGGCTCATCAACGCGGCGCAGTACGCCTACCGCCCCTGGATCGTGGAGATCGCGATCTGGGACTGCCTGGGCAAGTACTGCAGGCTGCCCATCTACAAACTGCTGGGCGGCGCGAAGGACCGCGTGCTCGCCTACGCCAGCACCGGTTCGCTGAAGAGCACGGAGGAGCGCATCGAAGATATGGAGCGCTTCATCTCCGAAGGTTTTACCATGATGAAGCTGCGCGCCCACTGCGATGACCCGTGGGAAGACCTGAAGGTGATCGAGAAGGTGATCGCCGCGGCGAACGGCCGGATCAAGTTCGGCGTCGACGCCAACCAGGCCTGGTTCTTCACCGGCAAGAAGACCGTCGCCAAGTGGGACCTGAAGAAGGCCATGCGCTTCGCGCACGAGCTGGAAGACCTGGGTGTGATCTGGCTGGAGGAGCCGCTGCATCAGTTCGACTACGAAGGCCTGGCGGAGCTGCGGGCGTCCACGTCCGTCTCCATCGCGGGCGGCGAGATCAACTCGCACATGCATCAGTTCCGCGACTTCATCAAGTACGGCTGCTACGACATCTACAACACCGACCCGACGTTCGTCGGCGGCTTCCATGTGGCCCGCAAGGTGACCGCGCTGATCGAGGCGGAGAACAAGCTGCTGGCGCCCCACACCTGGACTCACGGCTTCGGCCTCGCGGCTTCGCTGCAGCTGGCGGCTTCCACGGACTGCTGCCCGTTCATCGAATACTGCTACGATCCCCCCGCCTGGGAATACACGCAGCGCGACGTGATGCTGACCGAACCCATCCGCGTGGACTCCGACGGCTACATCACCATGTCCCGGAAGCCCGGCCTGGGCGTCGATCCCGACATGGAGCTGATCGACCGCTATTCGATCCTCAAACTGTAATATCGTATGTTTTTAGGCTTGATCACTTACCCAAAACTGATCTTCGTCTGCTGCGCCGTCTTCCTCGCGGGTTTCGTCGACTCGATCGCGGGCGGGGGCGGCGTCATTAGCATCCCGGCTTACCTGCTTTCCGGTCTCGACCCGAAGGTGGCTTTCGGCTGCAGCAAGACGTCCTCGTGTCTCGGCACGACACTGGCTGCGGCGAGGTTCATCAAGAACCGGACGGTCAACTGGACCGTGGCGGTCCCCTCCGCCATCGGCGCCCTGGTTGGCGCGCGGATCGCGTCGCTCGTGGTGCTGGCGCTGGATCCCGTGGTCTTCCAGAAGATCATCCTGTTCGTGCTGCCGTTCGTAGCGGTCTTCCTGATCTTCAAGCGGGATTTCGGGCAGACTGACGAAAGCGCGGACGTTCCGAAGAACAGGGCGATCGCCGTCTCCGCCGTCATCGGGCTCGTGCTCGCGTTTTACGACGGACTGGTCGGACCGGGCACCGGCACGTTCGCCATCCTGGCGTTCACATCGCTGCTGAAGATCGATCTGCGCACGGCCAGCGGGACGGCGAAAGTATTCAACTGGGCCAGCAATTTCGCGTCCATGGTCAGCTTTCTGCTGGCGGGGAAGGTCATCTGGGCCATGGCGCTCACCACGGCCGTCTGCTCCATGGCGGGCAACTACGTGGGCTCGGGCCTCGCCATAAAGAAAAACCCGGCGTTTATCCGGGTCATGCTTTCGATCGTGTGCGGCCTACTTCTGCTGAAGCTGGGCTACGACGTTTTATTCTAAAACGGAAGATATTATATAGATTTAAGGTCTGAGGGGTGGCGACAGGACCCCGAAGACAGATCAAAGCAATGTATCTCTCGCGATACTCCGCAGGATGAGCGTTGCCAGGATCCCGATGCCGATGCCCGTGGCCATGCCCGACAGCAGCAGTACGGGAAAATAATAGAAGACTTGCGCGGATTCCACGAGCAGCCCCGCGACAGCGAGCTGCGCCAGATTGTGGAACACGCCGCCCGCCATGGACACGCCGCAGACGGAGAATCGCTTCGTGCGCTTCAGCAGTGCCATGACCGCGAAACTCACGACGCCTCCCGCCAGCGCGTACAGCGCCGAGAATACGCTGCCGAACAGCAGGGCGGCCAGCGCGATGCGCGTGACGTTGATCAGAAACGCGTGCTTTTCCCCCAGCGCGTACAGACACACGAGACAGACGATGTTCGCCAGCCCCAGTTTGATGCCCGGGATGGCGATGGGCAGGGGCACGAGGAATTCGATATAGGAGAAGATCAGGGCGAGGGCGGTCAGCACGCCGCAGGCGGCGATGCGGGCGGAGCCTCTTGTCTCAGTAAGAGATCGCATCCGGGGCCTCCTCTCCTTCGTTCACGATGGTGACGGCAAGCTTGTGCGGCAGGCACAGGATGATCTGGCCCGTCTTCGAGACCGCGCCTTTTTCCACGCAGTCGTGATTCGGACAATCCGCTTCCTGCATGAAGGCTTTGCCTCCTTCGACGCGAAGCACGTTGCGGCCGTAGGGCGTCTCGATGCCCACGGTCCGGTCTTCGTCCAGACGGTACGTGCCGTAGAGGGTGCCGTCCACGGTGACCCGCGCAAAGCTGCCGTCCTTCTGGCCGCTCTTCAACAGCGCGAGCGTGCCGAAGCCGAGCAGAAGCAGGGCGATCGCCAGAAAAATATCCGCTTTTTTAAAAAAGGAAGGTCTATGTTCCATAAAAGTTTGAAAAAAACGATACTTGCCGCGTTGATATCCGCGCTGATTATATCACAATGCGCCTGCACCCCGCAAATCCCGGAGGACGAGGGTGTCCGCGAACTCAGCTTCGGCGAAGACTGGCTGCTGAACACGTACTGCTACATCCAGATCCCCGAAAACGGGCAGGAGGATACGATACGGCACGCATTCTCCGTCGCAAGAGATTACGAAAACATGCTGTCCCGCACCATACAAAGCAGCGACATCGGCCGGTTCAACGCGTCGCAGGGCGGCTGCAGGGTGGATGTGGAAACCGCGCTGCTGCTGCAGGACTGCCGGGATGCCTATGCGCTCAGCGGCGGCATGCTGGACGTGACGATGGGCGCGGTCACGAGCCTGTGGGATTTCTCGGCGGAGGAACCGCAGGTGCCGGAGGCGGCTGCCATCGAAGAAGGGCTGCAGCACGTGGGACGCTGGGACGAACTGGGGATCGAACCGGAGACCGGTTCGGACAAGTGGGAGATCCTGAAGGACGATCCCGGCATGATGCTCGACCTGGGCGCCGTCGCGAAAGGCTTTATCGCGGACCGCACGGCTTCGTATCTGGCGCAGCATAGCATCGAACGGGCTGTCATCAACTTCGGCGGCAACGTGGTGTTCCTGGGAGAAAAGCCGGACGGAGGCGCCTGGGCCTGCGGCATCGAAGATCCGGCGGAAGGTCAGGGCGAAGACCTGATCCAGGACAGGGCGATCCTCGGAACCGTCAGCGTTACGGCAGGCGACACCGGACAGGTGTCCGTGGTCACGTCCGGCACGTACGAGCGCTGCTTCGTGCAGGACGGCGCGCTCTACCATCACGTGCTCGACCCCCGCACCGGCTATCCGGTGGAGACGGATCTGCTGTCGGCGACGGTTACCGGACCCTCTTCGGAGACGTGCGACATTCTATCCACCACCTGCCTGCTTCTCGGCAGCGAGAAGGCGATGGAACTGATCAAAGCACAGGACGGTTACGAAGCGGTGTTTATCCTGCAGGACAGGAGCATCGTCAAGACGGGCGGCGCTGATTTTAAGGAGAATTAAGTATGGAAGAAGTAAGACTGGCCTTTATGGGCTTCGGCAACGTGGGCAGAGCCCTCGCGCAGATGATCCTGGACAAGCGCGCCCAGGTGTACAGCCGCTATGGCAAGCGTCTTGTCGTCACCGCCATCGCGACAGGAAGCCACGGCAACCTCTATAACCCCAAAGGCATCGACCTGAAAGCGGCTTTGAAGAGTTACGAAGCTGGCAGCTTCACCGAAGAGAACGACGCGGACTGGACCGAGGATTCCGCCGACACCATCGTGTACTGCGGCGAATACGACGTGCTCGTGGAGCTGTCGCCGCTGAACATCCGGACGGGTCAGCCCGCGGCGAACCGCATCAAACAGGCGCTGAAGATGAAAAAGAGCGCCGTGTCCGCCAACAAAGGTCCCGTCGCCTGGTATTACAGCGACCTCGCGGCCATGGCGCAGGCGCGGGGAGGCAAGTTCTTCTTCGAGTCGACGGTCATGGACGGCACGCCCATCTTCAACCTGAGGGACAACTGCTTAAAGCTCTGCAACGTGACGGGGATCGAGGGCATCCTGAACTCGACGACGAATTTCATTTTGAAGGCGCTGGAGGACGGCAAGACCTACGAACAGGCGTTGGAGGAGGGCCGCGCGCTCGGCATGGTCGAGGCGGATCCGTCCATGGACGTGGACGGCTGGGACGCGGTCGCCAAGATCTGCGTGCTGGCCAACGTGCTGATGAACGCGAATCTCCATCCGGGCCTCGTGCAGCGGCAGGGCATCGCGGGCATTACGGCGGAACAGCTGAAAGACGCCCGCGGCAGGGGGAAGACGGTCAAGCTGATGTGCCGGGCGAAAAAAGACGAGTTTGGACGGGTCACGGCGAGCGTGGCGCCGGAGGAGATCGACGCGGCGAGCCTGTACGCGACCGTCGACGGTTCTTCCTCCGCCGTTGCCGTCACGACCGACCTGATGGGCAAACTGACCATCGTAGAACACGAACCAACGATTATTCAAACGGCTTATGGTGTTTTCCAGGATATTCTGCGGCTCTTTTCGTGAATTTACACAAATTTCTAAAGTTTGTTAAAATTTTTGCAAAAACCTGTGCGCATGCACAGGTTTTGCGTTATAATAATGATGTATGAGCCCGCCAGGGTACCAAGCGCGGGCAAACCGATAAACTTATCGTTTGTTGTACAACAAAATTTTTTAAGGAGGCAAATTGCTATGAATGCTTATATGCAGAGCGTTCTCGAAACCGTCAAGGCCAAGCATGGTAACGAACCCGAATTCGTTCAGACCGTAGAGGAAGTTTTCTCCTCCATCGAACCGGTCGTCGACGCGCACCCCGAGTACGAGAAGGTCGACCTTCTCGGCAGAATGGTTGAACCCGAAAGAATGTTCACCTTCAGAGTCGTCTGGTGCGACGACAACGGCAACTGGCACACCAACAGAGGCTGGAGATGCCAGTTCAACGGCGCGATCGGTCCCTACAAGGGCGGCCTGCGTTTCCAGAAGAACGTTTATGAAGGAATCATCAAGTTCCTGGGCTTCGAACAGACCTTTAAGAACTCCCTGACCGGCCTGCCCATGGGCGGCGCCAAGGGCGGTTCCGACTTCGATCCCGCCGGCAAGTCCGACGCCGAAGTCATGCGTTTCTGCCAGGCCTTCATGACTGCTCTGTACAGATACATCGGACCGGACATCGACGTTCCGGCCGGTGACATGGGCGTAGGCGGCAGAGAGATCGGTTACCTGTACGGCCAGTACAGAAGACTGAAGGGCGTCTGGGAGAACGGCGTTCTCACCGGTAAGGGCCTGAGCTATGGCGGCTCCCTGATCAGACCGGAAGCGACCGGTTACGGCGCGATCTACTATCTGCAGGAAGTCCTGAAGCACGAGAATGACTCCATCGAAGGCAAGAGAATCGCTATCTCCGGTTACGGCAATGTAGGCTGGGGCATCATGAAGAAGGCTTCCCAGCTGGGCGCTAAGGTCACCTACTTCGCAGGTCCGGATGGATACATCCACGATCCCGAAGGCGTTGTTACCGAAGAAAAGCTCAACTTCATCCTCGAGATGAGAGCGAAGGATCCGATGCACTGCAAGCCCTATGCAGACAAGTTCGGCGTTGAATTCGTTCCCGGCGAAAAGTGCTGGGGCGTCAAGGACGTTGACGTTTATATGCCCGCTGCTATGCAGAACGACGTTAAGATGGAATCCGCAGAGAAGATCGCAGCTTCCGGCGTAAAGTACTACATCGAAGTTGCCAACATGCCGACCACCAACGACGCTCTGAACTTCCTGAGAGGCCAGAAGCACATGATCGTTGCTCCGTCCAAGGCTGTTAATGCCGGCGGCGTAGGCGTTTCCGGTCTGGAAATGGCTCAGAACAGCGAGAGACTGGTCTGGACTGCAGACGAAGTCGACGCTCAGCTGCACAAGATGATGACCAACATCCACAAGGTCTCCGCAGAGGCAGCAGAAGAATACGGACTGGGCTACGACCTGGTTGCCGGCGCCAACATCGCAGGCTTCAAGAAGGTCGCAGAAGCTATGATGGAGCAGGGCTGCTTCTAAGAAGCGCTCCGCGGGTCATCGATCCGCACTGTCACAAAAACAAAAAACCCCGAGTTTCTCGGGGTTTTTTTATGCCGCTTTATGGTATACTGTAAGGACAGGAGTTATCACTGCGAAAGATTAATTCGGGAGAAGAACAATGAACAGTGACCAATTAAGCGACCAGCGTCTGCAGGACGCGATCAAAACAGCTTATTTAAGGGGCAAAGAGGTTACCGGCAAAGGCGCCGTCGCGACCTATATCCCCGAGCTCGGCAAAGCCCGCCCCGAGGCAGTCGGCCTCTGCATCCATACGAAGGACGGTAAATTGTTTAAAGCCGGAGACTCGAACATCCGCTTTACGATGCAGTCCGTTTCCAAGCTGCTGTCCCTGGCGATGGCGCTGGAGATCCGCGGCTACGACACCGTCTTCGAACATGTCGGTATGGAACCTTCCGGCGTGGCGTTCAACTCCATCGTCGAACTCGACACCCGCGAGAAGCCGCACAATCCTCTGATCAACGCAGGGGCGATCGCCGTGGAAAGCCTGCTGATCGAATACAAGCAGTTCGAGGATATGCTGAACTTCGCGCGTTCCGTCTGTCTGGACCCGGAGATCACGCTCAACCGCCAGGTCTACAATTCCGAGATGGCCACCTGCGACCGCAACCGCGCCATCGCGTACCTGCTGAAGAGCAAGAACGTCATCCACACGAACGTCGACACCAGCATCGAGCTGTACACCAAGATCTGCTCCATCAACGTATCCGCGGAATCCCTGGCGAACTTCGCCATGGTCCTGGCCAATAACGGGGTCAACCCGCTGACCGGCGAACGCCTGCTGAAGCAGAGCACCGCCCAGACCGTCAAGGCCATCATGTTCACCTGCGGCATGTACGACGGTTCCGGCACGTTTGCCGTGGAAGTCGGCATCCCCACGAAGTCCGGCGTCGGCGGCGGCCTGCTGTCCGTCGTAGACGGCAAGATGGGCATCGGCGTCTACGGTCCGTCCCTGGACGAGAACGGCAACTCCATCGCGGGCATCACCGCCCTGAAGTTCCTGTCGAAGGAGCTCGGCCTGCACATGTTCGCCTAAAACGACACATGGGGACAGGTACAATGTGACATGGAAAGAAAAAACTCCCGGAAGGAAATGGGCAGTGCTCATAAGGAAGTTTTGAATCAAAAACTGATTTGGGCATCTGTCTGACGGGGTTGGGAAGCAAGAAAACCGGTATGTTGCGTACTGAAAAGTGCGTGACATACCGGTTTTCTGTGTCTATGGGCTTATTTCCTCTTTGGCTTGTTCTTTCCGCGCTTGTTCGGCTGGGTTTTGAGCAGAGAGGATTTCTTGAGGATATTGATCAGCGTGACGAATTCTTCCTTTGTCAGCTTATCATAGTTGATTCCGAGCTGCTTGCAGAATAGGCGGGCCTGGCGTTCTTCGGGGCTGCCCTCATAGCTCATGGCCGCTTCCAGCTCCTGCCGCGCCGCGTCGGAGGGATTGACTGCTTCCGCGGTGGTCGTGTCCTTTATATGGTCCTCTCTAATGTCGCGGATGATCGCATCCAAATCATCATGCACGACCCGGCTGAAATACTCGGTCTCGTCAATCTGCGCCAGCTCCAGTGTCCGCATGTGCAGGTCGTTTTCACCGGGATCGTACTTTTCCGCGACCATTTTCCTCGCTTCCGCAAGCATGGCGTTCATGTCATGTACCCGCATGGCCGCGATTCGATCCACGCAGATCTCCGTATCCACCATCAGGCGCTGGAAGTCTTTATGTGTCGCAATTTCACATAACAGGCGGTTGTTGATCTTCCCGCTTGCCAACAGCTTTAGCATATCATCACTCAGATGCAGGCCGGCCAGGTCTGTGTCTGGGTGATTTTTCATTTCTGAGACACCCAATAAATAATCCGTAGAAACACCATAGAATTCAGCCAGCGTCACGATGCTGAACGGACTGATGTCCTTATAATCATCAGTCTCATAGCTGCCGAGAGCGGATTTGGAAAGGCCGGTAAGTTCGGCAAGCTCTTCCAGCTTCAACTTGCGTTCTGTCCGCAAGTCCTTCAACCGTTCGGGAACAGACAGTTTTACATACATTTTCGCTCTCTCCTTCGCCGGAAAACGTTGTTCTTCGGTATTATATCACATCATTTCCACGAGCGCGGAATTTTTCGCAATTTCATACCGATTTCCAACATCCTGGATATACGGGAGAAGGCGTTTTTTCCTGCTACTATACGGTCAGAAAACTGAATGACCGTCCGAACTGAGATAAACCGCCAGGATCTCGAAAGAGGGAGCGCAGCCCATACAGGGCTGACGGCACAGCGCCGAGCAGGGTTGCCTGTCAGGAAACAGCAAGGGTAGAACGGCAAAACGGCTGCCAGATTTCAAAGGATGTGAAAACCGCGAACAATTGCACGGCATTATACCGGAAATCTCATCAAACAGCGCCGCGCCGATCAGCGAATAGCGTATGCGGATCAGCGCGGCTTATCGCCATTCCGTGTGCAATCACGCGGAATAACGAAACGGAACAGCCGCCCATGTGACCAGAGGATCATGGGCGGCTGCGCTATTTCATGACAGCAAGAATGATTATTGTGCTCTGCGGTGAACCCAGTACGCATGATCGCGTACTGTCTTTGCCCATGAGCGATCAGAAAAAGGAGGGATCATTACGGATATACGAAACGAAATCAAAGCCTATATCGTCCGGGAAGGCATGACTATGAGTGAGGTCGTGGAGCGGTTGGCCGAGGAATACGGTTGGAGCGAAAGCGTCCCCAACCTGTCCGGCAAGCTACGTCGGGGCTCGCTGCGCTACAGCGAGGCCGTGGAGCTGGCGGACGTGCTGGGCTACAATATTATCTGGCAAAAACGGAAATGAAACTCATTTTGACAGGAGGGCTCTGCCTATGGGATGAGGAGGGATGGATATTAACACTTACGGATATGTGCGTGTAAGCACGAAAGAACAAAACGAGGATCGGCAGCTGATTGCCCTGCATGAGCTGGGGCTGACGGACAAGTTTATCTATGTGGACAAGCAGTCCGGCAAGGATTTCAACCGGCCACAGTATCAACGGCTTTTACGAAAACTGCGTCCCGGCGATCTGCTTTACATCAAGAGCATAGATCGGCTGGGACGCAATTATGAAGAGATTCAAAACCAATGGCGGGTGCTGACAAAAGAAAAGGGTGTGGATATCTGCATTGTAGATATGCCTATCCTGGACACACGCCGGGGAAAGGATCTGCTGGGCACATTTATCAGCGACCTGGTATTGCAGCTTCTGTCTTTCGTTGCTGAGAATGAACGCACGAATATCAAACAGCGGCAAGCAGAGGGGATCGCGGCAGCTAAGGCAAAGGGCATACGCTTTGGCCGCCCGCCCAAGCCGCTGCCGGAAAACTTTCACAGCGTTTATCAGCAGTGGAAACAGGGGGCGATCACCGGAACAGCGGCGGCGAAGGAGTGCGGCATGCCGCTCTCCACCTTCCGCTATCGGGCCGAAATATACGAAAATGCCAAATTGTTGTAATTCGGCATTTTTGCAGGAATGTGTACTTTTCCGCCACCTATAAAACGAGCATGTCAGCTTCACAAAACAGCGAAAAATAAAGCCTTTCCGCTATTGCTGTCGATTGCTTTTTGTGCTATGATTATTTTGGTTTATTGGATATGCCCATTTACAGAAAAGTACACATATTGGTTATAAGGTGGTGACCTGCTTGGCAATTCATGATGTAATCAAATATGAAGGTGATAACTCGACCTTCGTATGGAAGCATCCACGAGAGGATTTCAATACTTCATCCCAGCTCATTGTCCATGAAACACAGGAGGCAGTCTTCTTCCTAAACGGGCAGCCTTTGGATTTGTTTGGCTCCGGCAAATATACGCTGGAAACGCAGAACATTCCGTTGCTGCGCCATGTGATCAACATTCCAACCGGCGGTGTATCCGCCTTCCATTGCGAAGTCTACTTTATCAACAAAGTAGAACAGATGGCGATTCCATGGGGAACGGACAGCAAGGTGCAGTATATGGAACCGACATATGGGTTTCCTATCGCTGTCGGCGCTGGGGGTGAGATGAGCCTGAGGGTTGCGGATTCCAAGCAACTGCTGTTAAAGCTCGTCGGCACGGAAAGCCTGCTAAGTCGGGAAAAGCTGGTATCCTATTTCCGCGCATTCCTTATGGCACGTGTAAAAACCTATATCGCGCAGATCTTCAAAGGCAATAAAATCAGTATCTTTGAGGTAGACGAGCATTTAACGGAGTTCTCTGATGCGCTCAGAGAAAAGCTTATTCCTGACTTTGCCGAATATGGCATTGCTCTGGAACGCTTCTTCGTCACACGGATCGTAAAGCCCGATGGAGACGCGCAGTATGAGAAGTTCAAAGAACTGCACTTCCGGCAATATGCGGACATAGCCGAGGCAAAGCTTCGTCAGCAGGTTGGTGTTATTGATCAGCAGACGGAAGCACAGAAGATGGTCATACAATCACAGGGCATTGCGCAAAAGCGGCAAATCGAAGGCTATACCTATCAGCAGGAGCGCGGCTTTGATGTTGCGGAACATCTTGCGCAGAACGAAGGTGCAGGAAATTTCAGCAGCGCAGGTATAGGGATTGGAATGATGGCCGGCGTGGGCGGCGCAGTTGGATCAACTGTTGGCGGTATGTTTTCCGAGGCCTTTTCTGGAATGCAGTTTACACCAGCATCTTCTCCCGACCAGTTCTGCGAACAGTGCGGTGCAAAGCTGATTCCCGGAGCAGCGTTCTGTGACGAGTGCGGGCAGCCTGTTCCCCAGCCAAATCGGTGCTCAAAATGTGGATATGTGTTCGAGCGCCCCGGTAAGTTTTGCCCGAAGTGTGGAACAAAACGGGAGGGCTGAACATGATAAAAAGCAAAAAGGCTTTGATTATTCTTTGGGGGATCGCTTTCACGCTGACTCTGTTTCTTGTGCTGATCATTCCGGCGCAGATTACGGGCATCATAATTGTTGCCATTGTTTTTGACTGCGTTGGTTTTATTTCTCAACTTGTCCTATGGTTAAAACTGGCGCGCGGAGAGCGAAGTGCAAAGGATGTATTTGGGAACGCTCCTGCCGCGGTAGTCTCCTGTGTATATCTGGCTATTCTAATTGGGCTCAGCATCCTATGTAGTGCATTCCCAAATATGTTTTCCATCAAAGCCGCTGTAATAGTTTATGTGATTATTATGGCTTTAGCTTGGCTCCTCCTTGTTGCTCTACTTGGAGGAAAGGGCCATATTCAACGTGTTGACTCCCGTCAGCGGGATCATCATATCGAATTATAAAAAGGGAGGATTTTCATGAAACAGCTCGTGTGTGAAATGTGCGGCGGAACTGACCTTGTCAAAGATGGCGGCGTATTCGTTTGCCAGACTTGCGGGTGCAAGTACTCTATTGAGGAAGCTCGTAAAATGATGGTCGAAGGAACCGTCGAAGTAGCTGGTACAGTAAAAATTGATAATTCAGCCCAGATTCAGAATTTCCTGGATCTTTCAAAAAATGCTTATGAGAGTGGAAACGGCCAGTCGGCATTCGATTATGCTAACAAAGCCCTGGAAATTGCTCCCCAAAACTCTCGCGCATGGATCGCTAAAATGAAAGCTATCGAGTATATGGGAACCTTTGGCGATCTTAAGATGATGGAAGTAATTGAGGCAGGAAAGAATGCTGTAACGTATGCACCTGAAGATCAAAAAAAGGAAATTACACTCGAAGTATATACATATGAATTGACTAGAGCATTGTCTTTACTAAAGCTTGCAATGACAAAAATGAGGGATACCGAAGATGTCAAATCTACGTTTAAAAGATTTGCGCTCATCAGTGTTCTAACTGCTGGAAAAAACACTTTGCAAGTAGACAGTAAAGTCGTCAATCTTTATGATAATGTAGCTAACGAAGCGATGGCAACGGTTTTGCTGGTTCCTGATGAGGTCATGGCGGATTTTTCTTCACTCGCAAAATTAGCTGGAGAATGCGCAAAACAGTATCAGTATGAGACGGATGCACTTATTGAGCGATATAAGATTTATGGTGCAACCCTTCTGGATAGTGCGCTGAAAACAAGAAACGAGAAGAAAAAATCTGTTGAAGAAAAAGCAAAGCGTGCAGAGGCATTAGCAATTGAGAAAGAGGAAAAAGAACGTGCAGAAAGAATAGAAGCATATTGGAATGATCATTCTGACGAAAAAGCCGATCTGGATGCAAAAAAGAGTGCAGCAGATGCCGCTATAAAGGCGCTCTCGGATGAAATGGATCAGATTCCTGAGTTATCGCAAAAAAAGGAATTTGACGCAAAAATAGCGTCTCTGGAACAGCAGATGAGTTCTCTGGGTTTATTTAAAGGGAAGGAGAAAAAAGCCCTGCAATCGGAGATTGATACTATAAGAGCTGATCTCAAACCTGTTGAAGCTGTTATCACTGAGAAGGGGAAAGCGATCCAGGCTAAGATAGATGAACAAGCCAAGATCATCAAAGATGTGGAGGCTGAACTTAACAAGGATAGGTAAAATGGCGCATTTATCTGAACAAACCATAAGTCTGCGCAACGTAGAATCCAATGTCTTAAAAAGATTTGAAGAGGCGGGGGTTTTTACACGGCATTTTGGTTCATTTTCAAAGTCAGACTATGAAATCCTGATGTTCACGATTTTTCAAGATTCATTAGAAAAGCCTCTACGAGATTATGACATCAGCATAGCTTTGGGAATTACCGAAAGTAAGGTTCGTTCTCTACGCATCAAGTCTCAGTTATTATATCCCAAAAAGCTTGAGTGGACGGAAGAATTGGTAAAAAGCATAAAACACGGCTATTATGATAGAATTCAGCAGCAGGTTACAGTCACTTTTGAAGATCCGTCAGTACAAAGCCTCATGAAAAACATGATAGAGGAAAAATGTGGCGTTGTCTGGCAATCACTCAATGTGAAACAATTGATTTTGCCGGTTGAGAGTTTTCTTTTGCTCGCTGCTTTTGCCGAAAAAGATGAAAGTGCCGTTCTTAAGAGTCTACAAGAGGCGGTTCGGAAAGAATCAGGCCAAAAAGCAATAATCGAGAAGGAAAGAATTAAGGACAGATTTCTTCACGGTGTTCCTGATGCAGCGGCGTTTATTGCTTCTCTTCTCTCCATTTATAGCACAGGGCAACCGATAATCCAAGCATTGCTTACGCAAATAACACAATAAGCATACAGCCTATGCGGCCAGCAGAAATGTTGGCCGCTATTCTTTTGCCCATATAGGCGGAGGAGGTGATTGTATATGAAATCAAATTCAGAGTTGTTAGATGAGATGAACAAAACGATTCAGATCGCTTCGGATCGCATTCGCTATTACAAGCAGCAGGACAAAATGCTCAAAAGCGAAATCAAGCGGCTGACACGGAACGAGAGAACGCATCGACTGTGTACGCGCGGCGGCATGGTCGAGAGTTTCATCGGAGAGCCGGAAAAGCTGACGGACGATCAAGTGATGGAGTTGTTGACCGTGGCGTTTCGTCAGCCGGAGGTGTCAGGACTTTTACGAAAAATGCTGAGTGAAGCGAAAGCAAACCCCTTGCCCGAAGTGTAAGGGCGCAATTATACACCGTTCCGGTGCCATTGCGCTCTCCGAGGGCTCTTGCAGAGGGCACGATGGAGAAAAAGCGTTTTCTCCATCCAAGGGACGCTGCACTTCCCCTGCGCCGCTGTGCGGCTACCCTTTTGCGCGCATGACAGAAAGGAACGGCTGTGACCATCCGTTTCTTTCCATCATGCCTTTGTACGCAGTACCGTTTTATGCGGCGCTGCTTTTTTCATGTCATGGCGAGGGAGGTGAACGATATGCCATGTCCACATTTCAAAATCACGATCACGCAGCGCAGCCGAGGCCAGTCTGCCGTGGCAGGCGCTGCGTATCAAAGCGGCGAAAAACTGTTTTCCGAGTATGATCTCAAATGGAAATCCTACTCAGAAAAGCAGGGCATCGTTTACACGGAAATCATGCTTCCGGCCAATGCCCCGCCGGAGTATTCCGACAGAAATACGCTCTGGAACTCCGTAGAGAAAAATGAAAAGCAATGGAACTCGCAGCTTGCCCGCCGCATCGTTCTGGCGCTCCCGCGTGAAGTCCCGGCTGACCAATATCCGGCCATGCTGCGAGACTTCTGCCGGGAGCATTTTGTTTCCCAAGGGATGTGTGTGGATTTTGCCATTCACGACAAGGGCGACGGCAATCCCCACGCACATATCATGCTGACCATGCGGGCGATGGATGAGCTTGGGAAATGGCTGCCGAAAAGCAGAAAGGTTTATGACCTTGATGAAAACGGTGAGCGCATCCGACTCCCATCCGGTAATTGGAAAAGCCACAAGGAAGATACCGTGGATTGGAACGATCAGAGCAAAGCGGAGATATGGCGGCACGGCTGGGAAGTCATTACGAATGATTATCTGGAACGGAACAACAGACCGGAACGCGTCGATCTTCGCTCCTTTGAGCGGCAAGGCATTGACCTTGCGCCCACGATCCATCTCGGCCCTGCGGTGACACAGATGGAAAAACGCGGGATCGAGACGGATATGGGAAATCTCAATAGGGAGATCAAGCAGGTCAACCGTACGCTGCTGATGATTCGGAAACTGATTGCCGATCTACAAAGCTGGATCGCGGAACTGAGGGAGAAGCGAAACAAGCTGATCAAGGAAATGCGCGAGCCGACGCTTCCGGAGCTGCTGACACAGTACCTGGACGCCCGCCGCGACGAACGCAGCGACTGGTCTGTTTCCGGCCAGCGAAAAGGTACGGCGATGGATCTGCAAAAGGTCTCTCATGCCGTCGTGTATTTGCAGGAGCATGAGATCTCCACGCCGGAGGATCTGCAAAAACACCTGGATGAAAAACAGGTTGTGTTTGACGATCTGGACGGACAGATCCACGATAAGGAAAAGAGAATGCGGGATATCCAGTCTCAGATCAAAGCATGGGATTCCGTGGAGCGTCTGCTGCCCGTTCACCATGAGTATATCACGATTGGTTGGAAGGGCAAGAAGGAAAAGTTCTATCAGGCGCACAAGGCGGAGATCGACGAATACAACAAAGCCTTTCGCCTGCTGATCAAGCTGTACCCGGATAAGAAGGTGCCGATCAGCAGTTTGAGGGCTGAACTGGAAAAGCTGCCTGCTGAAATCGCTGATCTAAAGCCGCAGCTGGACGCGGTCAAGGCCGATCTGGATGAACTGAAAACCGTTCGCTCTATTATCTCGCCGCCGGAAGAAAAGCCGCAGGAAAAAGGAGAAAGCAGAATCACCGTAACGCAGGCACCAAAAGAAAAGGCTTCGGTTATTGACCGCCTGCATGAAAAGCAAGAGTACGTGAAAGAACGGGATCGCCAGACCCCGCCCGTTAAAAAGAAATCACTTAGCCGGGAAAATGAATTATGAAAGGAATGATCAGAATGGAAGAAAACGAAATCATGGAAAACGAAGATAACATCATTTACCTCAATCCGTACACACGGGAAGAACTGCTGGAAATGATGCAGGAAGCGGGATGCTTCTATGATCCGGAGATCTCCCCGCCCGAATTCTATTTTACCAATCCCGATCCCTATGCGCAAAAGCCATCCTTGCAGGACGGCCATTTTTGTCATGACCTCCGCTTTGACGATGAAGGGCATATCGTGGTGAAAAACCTGGCGGCATACTGGCTGTCGGATATCCGAATTGAGAGGGAGATCGCCGGTTCGGTTTATACCGTGACCGGCAGCTATGAGGGTACGGAGACGCTGGATAATAAGCTGCTGCGAATTATGATCCGAAATATGGAGGATTCCGAATGACAAACGAGACAAACCTTGCTATAATAGAGCCGACCAATCCTGTGCAGACAGTTGCCCTCGAAAAGGAGGAAACAGAAATGTTAAGGGCAACTGATAAGATCACCGCATTATACTGCCGTCTCTCACAGGAGGATTCCCTGGAAGGGGAGTCGAATTCCATATCCAATCAAAAAAGGCTGTTAATGGCCTATTGTAAAGACCAACATCTGCCGAATCCGGTGTTTTTCGTGGACGATGGGTATAGCGGAACCGACTATGACCGCCCCGGCTTTCAAGCCATGCTGGATGAGATCGAAGCTGGCAGAGTTGCCGTCTGTTGCACAAAAGACCTCTCTCGCCTCGGACGGAACTCCACACTGACGGGTATGTTCATCAACATTACCTTTGCCAAGCACAATGTCCGGTATATCGCCATCAATGACAATTACGACACGCTGAATCCCAATAGCGTTGACAATGATTTTGCCGGAATAAGGATGTGGTTCAACGAGTTCTATGCCCGCGATACCAGCCGTAAGATCCGCGCGGTCAACAAGGCGAAGGGTGAGCGCGGCGAAAGGCTCACCACGAATGTCCCCTATGGCTACCGGAAGAATCCGGAGGACAACAAGGACTGGATCGTTGATGACGAGGCCGCCCACATTGTCCGCTATATCTTCAAGCTCTGTATGGAAGGGCGCGGGCCGATGCAGATCGCAAAGCAGCTCAAAGAGGAGAAGGTTTTGAATCCCACCGCGTATAAGCGGGCAAACGGGATCAAAAGCCCAAGCCCGGAGCCCGCCGATCCGTACAACTGGAGCACCAACACGGTAGTCCATATTCTGGAACGGCAGGAGTACACCGGCTGCACGGTCAATTTCAAGACCTACACCAATTCCATCTGGGATAAAAAGCAGCGGGAGACCCCGGAAGAAAACCGCGCCGTGTTCTACAACACGCATCCAGCCATCATCGACCTTGAGACCTTTGACAAGGTACAGGAGATCCGGCAGCAGCGGCACCGCAGAACGAAAACAGGCAAATCCAACATGTTTTCCGGCTTGGTTTTCTGTGCCGACTGCAAGGCAAAGATGCGCTATTGCACCACCAGCTACTATGAGGAGCGGCAGGATCACTTTGTCTGCGGCAACTACCGCAGCAACACGGGAACATGCTCGGCGCATTTCATCCGCGCTGTCATCTTGGAACAGTTGGTCTGGGAGCATTTGCAGAAGGTGATCTGGTTTGTTCTCCACTACGAGGCGTATTTCCGGGCAAACATGGAGCAGTTGCACCAGATGCAGGCGGAAGAAAAGCTGCGGACGATGCGTAAAGAGCTTGCAAAGGGCGAGAAGCGGATTCAAGAGCTGGATCGTCTGTTCATCCATCTATATGAGGATCATGTAGCCGGTAAGGTGAGCGACGAGCGCTTTGCCATGATGAGCCGGAACTATGAGGATGAGCAGCAGGCGCTGAAAGCGGATATGGAGAAACTGCGGCAGGAAATTGAAGCACAGGAACAGAAGAATCAGGACTTGGAACTGTTTATCCAGAAAGTGAAGAAATACGCGGATTTGGAAGAACTGACGCCCTACGCCGTGCATGATCTGATTAAGGCGATCTACATCGGAGCGCCGGACAAGAGCAGCGGCAAACGCCGCCAGAGCATCCATATCCAGTATGACCTTGTGGGCTTTATCCCGCTGGATAAGCTGATAAAACAGGAAATGGCATGACCCGAAGATCATGCCATACCTGCGATTTTTAATAAAACTGTCTTATGAGCCCCCGCCGAACTTCCGGGAGCTTTTTATGCGCGTTTCCTTTTTCCGCGGGAACAGGTAGAATAGAGGAGAATAACGGATAATGCAGAAAGGAATGAGGGCTATGTCTTTCGACCCGGTCATCGAAGCTGCAAAAGTATATATAGAAGAACTGTTCGCGTCCAACGCCGGCGGGCACGACGCGGCGCACACGCTGCGCGTGTACCGGAACGCGATGGCGCTGGCGGACTGCCTGCCGGACTGTGACCGCGGCATCGCCGCGCTGGCGGCGCTGCTGCACGACGCGGACGACCATAAACTGTTCGATACGAAGGACAACGCCAACGCCCGGGCGTTTCTGGAAGGGCAGGGCGTGCCTCAGAAAACGGCGGATCGCATCTGCGAGGCTGTCAATTCGGTCTCTTTCAGTCAGAACCGGGGAAGGCGCCCGCGGACGCTCGAAGGGCAGATCGTGCAGGACGCGGACCGGCTGGACGCCATCGGCGCCGTCGGCATCGCCCGCACGTTCGCCTACGGCGGGGAACACGGCCGTTCTCTGGAAGAGTCCGTCGCGCATTTCCACGAAAAGCTGCTGCTTCTGAAAGACGAGATGAACACGGAAGCCGCGAAGAGACTCGCAGAACGCAGGCACGCCTTTATGGAAGAATTCCTGAGAGAGTACGCGGAAGAGACGAGGGAGGATTCGAAATGAAGCATTGCGGAACGCAAACGATAGAAACGGAACGGCTGATCCTGCGCAGACTGCGCCGCGAAGACGCTGCGGCCATGTTCCGCAATTGGACGTCCGATCCGGAGGTGACAAAGTATTTGACGTGGCCTACGCATGAGAGCGTTGCGGTGACAGAACAGATCCTTGACCTCTGGATGAAAAACTACGAAAATGATTGGTTCTATCAGTGGGGGATCGAGCTGAGAACCGCAGGCGAAGTGATCGGGTCTATCTCGGTCGTCGGCATGGAAGAAGAGATCGATGCGGCGAAAATCGGGTACTGTATCGGCAGAAATTGGTGGCATCAGGGGATCACGAGCGAAGCGCTCGCTGCCGTCATACAATATCTGTTCCGGGAAGTTGGCTGCAGCAGGATCGAGGCGCGGCACGACGTCCGCAATCCGCATTCCGGCGGCGTGATGCAAAAATGCGGCATGCGGTTCGAAGGCGTGCTGCGGAGCGCGGACCGGAACAACCAGGGCATCTGCGATATCGCACAGTATGCGATCCTGAAAAGCGATCTCGGGCTGTGACCCGTATGGAAAGGCAAAAAAGAGCAATGACTAAAATCTTATTTATCTGCCACGGCAATATCTGCCGCAGCGTGATGGCCGAATATATATTGAAAGACATGGCGCGCAAAGCGGGACGGGAAGACGAGTTCGAGATCGCGTCCCGGGCGACGAGCCGGGAGGAGATCGACAACGACATGTATCCGCCCGCCAAGCGCTGCCTGACGGGTCACGGCGTGCCGTTCGACCGCCATTTCGCGACCCAGGTGACCCGCCGCGCCTGCGAAGACTACGATCTTCTGATCTGCATGGACGAGTGGAACATCCAAAGCATGCGCCGCATGTTCGGCCGCGACTACGACGCGAAGCTTTCGAAACTGCTGGACCACACGCCCTTAAAGCGCGACGTGGCCGACCCCTGGTATACCGGCGACTTCGAGCAGACCTACGAAGACGTGGTGCTGGGCTGCGAAGCGCTGCTGGAAGAGCCCGGAATCTGCCCGCCGAACATTCGTTAAATTGCCTACAATCTTTCCTTGAAATTCCATACAATTTGATATATTCTATACTGTGCAGGTCTATGCTGCGTTTTTTGACGTGTGCCAAGACCCGGTAGAAAAATAAGGAGAAATAGTATGAGTTCAGGCAAACATCTGAATGGCATCCATGTGAACCATTGCAAGAACACTGCCGGCCAGGCCATCATCCCGATGACCCTGCCGGAAAAGGTTTACATTCCAATGAGTCAGCACATAGGTGCCCCCTGCCAGCCTGTCGTGGCCGTAGGCGACCACGTCAAGGTTGGCCAGAAGATCGGAGACAGCGAAGCCTTCGTATGCGCGCCCATCCACAGCAGCGTATCCGGCGACGTCACGGCCATCAACAAGGCCATGTCTCAGATGGGCAGGATCGATACCATCATCGAGATCGTGCCCGACGGCAAGCAGGAGATCGCAGAGACTGTCGTGCCCCCCGTCATCACGGATAAGGCCAGCTTCATCAAGGCTGTCCGCGAATCCGGCGTGGTAGGTCTCGGCGGCGCTACGTTCCCCATGAGCGTCAAGTTCAACGTAAAGCCCCCCGCAAAGGTGGATACCTTCATCGTGAACGGCGCGGAATGCGAGCCCTACATCACCGTCGACCACCAGAACATGCTCACCCACGCTCAGGAGATCATCGACGGCGTCAAGGCAGTTCTGTCGTGGCTGGAGATCGAAAGAGCGTTCATCGGCATCGAGACGAACAAGCCCGACGCGATCAAGCTCTTCAAGGACCTCCTGAAGGACGAAAAGAACATTTCCGTCGCGGAGCTGCGCCAGGTCTATCCGCAGGGCGCAGAACGCGTCATCATCTATGAGACGACCGGCCGTCACCTGATCGCAGGCAAGCTGCCCGCAGACGTGGGATGCATCGTATCCAACGTCACGTCCGTTCTCAAGATGCAGCAGTTCCTGGCCACCGGCATGCCGCTGGTATCCAAGGCCATGACCGTCGACGGCAACGCCGTCGCCAATCCCCAGAACGTGGAAGTGCCCATCGGCACCCCGCTGTGTGACGTCATCGAATTCTGCGGCGGCACCAAAGCGGAAGTCAAGAAGATCGTTCTGGGCGGACCGATGATGGGCCGCGCCATCCCCAAGGACGAATACGGCGTCATGAAGGGCAACAGCGCCATCCTGTGCTTCGACGAGACCGCAGGCACCCAGCTGCCCGACACCGCATGCATCAGCTGCGGCCGCTGCGTGCGCGGCTGCCCGATGAACCTGATGCCCACCAAGCTGGCAAAGGCCTGGGAACGCCAGGACATCGACACCCTCAGAGAGTACGACGTTACCACCTGTATGGAATGCGGCTGCTGCTCTTACTCCTGCCCGGCGAGAAAACAGCTGAGCTTCGAGATCAAGCTCGCGAAGACCTGGGTCATGGGAGAAGACAGAAAGGCTGCGGAAAAGGCCAAGGCCGAGGCGGAAGCCGCCAAGGCTAAGGAAGAAGCTGAAAAGAAGGAAGGAGGAGAAAAGTAATGAGCACCAAGCACACAAATCTGATCGTATCCTCCGCTCCTCACGTAAATAACCCGGTCGATACCAGGAGCATCATGAGAGACGTCGTGATCGCTCTCTGCCCGGCGCTTCTCGTCTCCATCTACGTATTCGGAGCAAGAGCGCTCATCATGACCGCTGTCTGCGTCGCTGCCTGCGTTATTTTCGAAGGCGCTACCAGAAAGCTTCTGAACAGACCCCAGACCATCGGCGACTGGTCCGCAGTCGTTACCGGCGTCATCCTCGCCTTCAACCTGCCCGTCACTCTGCCGATCTGGATGGCCATCATCGGCTGCTTCGTGGCGATCGTCATCGTCAAGCAGGTGTTCGGCGGCCTGGGCGAAAACTTCGCGAACCCCGCGATCGTAGGACGTATCGTCCTGTTCATCGGTTTCGCGACCCCGATGACCAACTGGGCAGTCACTTCCCGCATGAGTTCTGTCATCCGCGAGAACGCTGCCGACGCCGTCACCGGCGCCACCCCGCTGGGACTGCTTGCTTCCGGCAAGCCCGTTCCCTCCAACCTGGACATGTTCCTGGGCACCATCAACGGCTCCATGGGCGAGATCTCCGCGATCGCTCTGCTGATCGGCGGCTGCTACCTGCTCTGGAGAAAGGTCATCACCTGGGAGATCCCCGTGGCATTCCTGGGCTCCATGGTCGTCATGGCAGTCCTGATGCACCAGGATCCCATCTTCCATATCTTTGCCGGCGGCGCGATGCTCGGTTCCATCTTCATGGCGACCGACTACGTCACGTCCCCGATCACCGGCAAGGGTAAGATCATCTTCGGCATCGGCTGCGGCGTTCTGACCATGCTCATCCGCGTATTCGGGTCCTATCCCGAGGGCGTATCCTTCGCCATCCTGCTGATGAACATCCTGACTCCGCACATCGACCGCTGGACGAGAACGCACATCAACGGTGTAGACAGAAAGGCGGTGAAGAAGTAATGGAAAAGAAGAATATGCTGGCTCCGACTATCGTTCTGGTCTGCATCTGCCTCGTAGCTTCCATGCTGCTGGCAGCCACTTTCCAGATCACGAAGCCTATCATCGACGACATCAACGTCCGCATGGCGAACGAATCCAGAGCGGAAGTCCTGCCTGAGGCAGACGGCTTCACGCAGGTGGACACCGAGCTGCTGGACGGCGTCACCGAAGTCTACAAAGCGGACAACGGCGCCGGTTACGTCATCACTTCCGCGTTTAAGGGCTTTGGCGGCCTCGTCACCGTCATGACTGGTATGGACGCAGAGGGCGTGATCCAGAACATCAAGGTCACGGACGCTTCCAACGAGACCCCGGGCCTGGGCTCCAAGACCACGCTTCCCGACCACACGAACAAGTTCCAGGGCGTAAGCGGAACGATCACGATGGACAAGGAAGCCGAAGGCACCTACATCGCCCCGGTCACGGGCGCAAGCTATTCCTCCAAGGCAGTGTTCAATGCGGTCAGCGCAGCGCTCGCCCAGTATGAACAGATCGGAGGGAATTTCTAATGGATAACAAGAAGAGCAAACTGAGCATCTTCACAAACGGATTTATCAAGGAGAACCCGATCCTGGTCCTGGTCCTGGGCACCTGCCCCACGCTGGCGGTTTCCACCATGGCATCCAACGGTATCGGCATGGGTCTGTGCGTTACGTTCGTTCTGACCTTCTCCAATATCTTTATCTCCGCGCTGAAGAAGATCATTCCCGACACGGTGCGCATTCCCTGCTACATCGTCGTCATTTCCACGTTCGTTACGATCCTGCAGATGCTGCTGCAGGCGTACCTGCCCGACTTGAACAAGTCTCTGGGCCTGTATGTACCCCTGATCGTAGTTAACTGCATCATCCTCGGCCGTGCGGAAGCATTCGCCAACAAGAACAGCGTCGTAGACTCCGCTCTCGACGGACTGGGCATGGGCCTGGGCTACACCTGCGCCCTGACCATCATGGCCTGCATCCGCGAACTGCTGGGCGCCGGAACGCTGTTCGGCAAAGTGATCACCGCAAACCTGTTCAGCCCGATGTCCATCTTCGTGCTGGCTCCCGGCGGCTTCTTCACGTTCGGCTGCATCATCGCAGCGCTGAACAAGCTGACCAAGGGTAAGAGAAGAGAAAAGCAGAAGGAAAACAAGTGCCTCGGCTGTGCCGGCGCAGACGGTTGCCCTGCTGCTGAAGAAGGAGGTTGCTAATCATGAAAGAACTGTTAATGATCATTATGGCAGCCGTCCTTGCCAACAACTACGTTCTGGTTCGCTTCCTGGGCATCTGCCCGTTCCTGGGCGTATCCAAGAAGCTGGACTCTGCCGTCGGTATGTCTTTCGCCGTTATCTTCGTTATGGTACTGGCGACCGCCGCTACCTGGCCCATTCAGCACCTGCTGCTGGACCCCAACGGCATCGGCTACATGCAGACGACCGTATTCATCCTCGTTATCGCGGCTCTGGTACAGCTGATCGAGCTGTTCATGAAGAAGTCGATTCCCGCGCTGCATAAGTCGCTGGGTATCTACCTCCCGCTGATCACTACGAACTGCGCCGTTCTGGGTGTCTGCACCCTGAACATCGACGAGGGCTACGGATTCATCCAGTCCCTGGTGAACGCCTTCGGTTCCGGCGTCGGCTTCCTGCTTGCCATGTTCCTGTTCGCAGGCGTGCGCAGCAAGATCGAAGACAACGACTATCCCGAATGCTTCAAGGGCGTTGCGTCCACTCTGGTTGCCGCATCCATCCTGAGCGTCTCCTTCATGGGATTCTCCGGCATGATCGACAGCATCTTCGGAATGTAAAGGAGGCGTAAGGTATGTTAACAGCATCTGCATTTATGACTCCTGTCGTTCTGACCGTCGTTACCGGTCTGATCGCCGCCGTTCTCCTCACCGTGGCCGCGAAGGTCTTCGCGGTTCCCGTGGACGAGACCCAGGTGAAGATCCGCGAATGCCTGCCCGGCGCGAACTGCGGCGCCTGCGGCTACGTAGGCTGCGACGATTACGCCGCTGCCCTGGCTGCGGACCACTCCATCGCACCGAACAAGTGCGTTCCCGGCGGCGCCGGCGCTGCTGCAGGCATTGCGGCAGTTCTGGGCGTGGAAGCCGGCGCGACCGAAGAGAGAGTCGCGAAAGTCATGTGCTCCGGCACCTGCGACAATACGTCCCCCGAAATGGACTATCAGGGCTACAAGTCCTGCGCCGCCGTCAAGAACTTCTTCGGCGGCCCCGGCACCTGCAAGTTCGGCTGCATCGGTCTGGGCGACTGCGTCAAGGCCTGCAAATTCGACGCCATCCATGTGGAAGACGGCGTAGCGAAGGTAGACCGCGACAAGTGCGTTGCCTGCGGCGCCTGCGCGAACACCTGCCCGCAGAAGATCATCGACATCCTGCCGAAGGCCAGCCGCGTCACCGTCGACTGCTCCAGCAAGGATATGGGCAAGTTTGTCACGAAGGCCTGCAAAGTCGGCTGCATCGGCTGCAAGATGTGCGAAAAGACCTGTAAGTTCGACGCGATCCACGTCGTGGACAATCTTGCAAAGATCGATCCCGAGAAGTGCAAGAACTGCGGCATGTGCGCCAAGGCCTGCCCGCGCAAGATCATCACGGTCGTTCCGCGCCCCGGCCAAAAGCCCATCGTCAAGGTCGCTCCGAAGCCCGCGGAAGGCGAGACCCCGGTCAAGCCCTCTGAGATCACGAGACCTGCCGCTCCCGCGGCAGAGCCCGAAAAGAAGACCGAATAGGACTTCCCACAACTGAACTCATTTAGACCCGGAGGTGAAAACCTTCGGGTCTTTTATGTTGCGCCAAAATGTGATACAATGTGCTTTACTGTAGAGGTATGACAGGAGATTTTTGGCATGCTTAGAAAAGTAACAGACCTCCGGGATCTGATGAATTATGCCGCGTCCAAATACGGATCCGGCGCAGCCTATTTGTATAAGGAGAAAGTGGGAGGGGATTATATCCCCATCTCGTTCGAGCGTTTCCGCGAAGACGTGTACAGCTTCGGCAGCGCGCTGCTGGCCGAAGGCTTCCGCGGCAAGCATATCGCGGTGATCGGCGAGAACCGCTACGAGTGGATCGTCACGTATTTCGCGGTCGCCTGCGGTCTGGGGGTCATCGTGCCCCTGGATAAGGAACTGCCGGTGCAGGAGATCGCCGCGCTGGCAGGACGGGCCGAGATCTCGGCCATCGTCTATTCCGCGAAGGTCGGCGAAAAGGTGAAGAGCGCCCTGGAAGGCATGGACGGCGTCACCCGCATCTGCATGGACCTGCCCGACCACGAGGACGGCGTTCTGTCGTTCAACGCGCTGCGCAACAAGGGCGAAGCCCTGCGGGCGCTCGGCTCGGACAATTACGCGCAGCTGCCCATCGATCCGGACGAATTCTGCACGCTCATCTTCACGTCGGGCACGACGGGGCTGGCGAAAGGCGTCATGCTCTGCCACCGCAACCTGGCCTACGACGTCAGCGCGCTGTATCAGTACGTGGAACTGGACCGCTTCAAGGACCGCAAGGTGACCCTTTCCATCCTGCCCATGCACCACACGTTCGAATTCACGGCGGACGTGCTCGGATCCATGCACCAGGGCGGCACGGTCGCGTTCTGCGAAGGGCTGAAGTATATCACGAAGAACATGGAGCAGGCGAAGGTGACGTACCTGATCGCCGTCCCGCTGATCTTCGAGAATATGCACGCGAAGATCTGGAAGCAGGCGGAGAAAGCCGGCAAAGCGGACAAGATGCGCAAGGCCATCAAGATGGTCAACGCGCTGTCCCACATCGACCACAAAGTGATGCGCAAGACCGCGAGGCTGTTCAAGGACGTGCACAACGCCATGGGCGGCTGCGTCAAGCTGTTCATCGTGGGCGGCGCCGCATCCGACCCCAACGTCATCCGCAATTACATGTCCATGGGCATCAATATGGTGCAGGGCTACGGCATGACGGAGTGCGCGCCCATCATCGCGCTCAACCCGGATTACGCCTGCAAGCCCGCCTCTGTGGGGCTGCCTCTGCCCGGGACGGAAGTGTTCATCGACGACCCAGACATCGACGGCATCGGCGAGATCGTGTGCAAGAGCCCCGCGGTCATGCTGGGCTACTACAAAGACGAAGAAGAGACGGCTAAAGTGCTGAGCAAGGACGGCTGGCTGCACACCGGCGACTATGGTTATATCGACCGGGACGGCTACGTGTACATCACGGGGCGCAAGAAGAACGTCATCGTCACGAAGAACGGCAAGAACGTCTTCCCCGAAGAGGTGGAATATTACCTGATGAAGAGCCCCTTCATCCGGGAGGTCGTCGTCCGGGGTGAGGACGACGGCGATAAGGATCTGGCGGTCATGGCGGAGATCTACTGTGACCCGCAGGCCCTGCAGGAAGCCGGTTCCCCCGAAGGGGAGGCGCTGCGCGCCCTCATCAAGAAAGAGGTCGACGCCTGCAACGAAATGATGCCTCTGTACAAGCGGGTCAAACGGTTCGAGCTCAGAGACCGGGAATTCGAGAAAACTACGACGCAAAAGATCAAGAGGTGGTAACGATGTATCCGCAATTGGAGATCGATTTAAAAAAGCTGCGCTATAACGCGCAGGAAGTGGTGAACCGCTGCAGGCGCTGCGGCATCGACGTGTGCGGCGTCACGAAGTGCTACTGGTCCGACCCGAAGATCGCGCAGACCTATCTGGACGCCGGCGCGAAGCAGCTGGGCACCAGCAGGCTTTCCCAGATCCGCAAAATGCGGGAAGCCGGCCTGAAGACCGAATACCTGCTGCTGCGCGTGCCGCAGATGTGCGAATTGGGGGAGGTCGCCGAACTGGCGGATTATTCGCTGGAGAGCGACCTGGACGTCATGAAGGCCCTCAATCACGAATGCGAGAAGCGGGACGTCGTCCATAACGTCATCGTCATGGCGGACCTGGGAGACCTTCGCGAAGGCTTCTGGGACAAGGACGAGATGGTGGACGCCTGCGTGTTCGTGGACCGTTCCCTGCATAACCTGCATCTGGCGGGTATCGGGGTCAACCTGGGCTGCTACGGCGCCATCCAGCCAACTCCGGAAAAGATGACCGACCTGATCGCGATCGCGAGACGGATCGAAGAACGCATCGGAAGACCCCTGGAGATCATCTCCGGCGGCGCGACGAGCACGTTCTCCCTCGTGCACTGGGACACGATCCCTGCCGGGATCAACCACGTGCGCATCGGCGAAGGCGTGGCGCTTGCCTACGACCTGCCGTACATCTGGGGCATCAAGGATATGGACTATCTGTACTGCGACGCGTTTACGCTGAAGGCGCAGGTGCTGGAAGTGCGCGGCAAGGCCAGTTATCCCCAGGGCAAGTTTTGCATCGACTGCTTCGGCGACGTGCCCACGTTCGAGGACAGAGGCTTCCGCAAGAGAGCGCTGCTGGGCGTCGGACGCGCGGACGTCGGAACGGTCGAAAAACTGAGACCCCGCCTGAAGGGCGTGGAAGTACTCGGCGGGTCCTCCGACCACCTGATCGTGGATGTCGAGGACTGCGAAAGACCCATTAAGCCCGGCGACGTGCTGGAATTCGACATGTGCTACGCGACCATCGTCGGAGGCACGATCAGCCCGGACGTAGAAAAGGTATATATCGACGGTGAATAACGTTTTTAAACGGTGCGGCGCGCTGCTGCTGGCAGTCCTGCTGGCCTGCTCCCTGAGCGGCTGCACCACGTACAAAAACTTCCACGCCGCCTTTTTCGAAAAGGATAAGGAACAGGAAGTCATCAAGATCGGCGTGTTCGAGCCGCAGACCGGCGCGGACGCGCAGGACGCTGCCGAGGAGATCAATGGCATCGAACTGGCCTGGGAACTGTATCCGGAAGTGATGGGCAAACGCGTGGAGCTGGTCTACGCAGATAACCAGTCCGACGTGGACATGGCCAGGACGGCGGCGCAGTCTCTCGTGGACAGCGGCGTGCGGCTGGTGCTCGGCAGTTACAAAAGCACGCTGTCCCTGGCAGGCAGCGATATTTTCGACGCGGCGGATCTGCCGGCTATCGGCATTTCCATTACGAACCCCATCGTCACGCAGACGAACGAGTTCTATTTCCGCGTGTGTTTCGTCGACGCGTTCCAGGGCATCAGCGCCGCGCACTACGTGCACGACTACCTGCGCCAGAACGACGCCGTCTGCTTCAAACAGACCGGAGACGACTACGCGGACACCATGATCGAACAGTTCCGCCAGCGTATGGACCGTCTGACTGCAGGCGCCGGAACCGTCACAGTGCTGGAATATCCGGAAGGCACCGAGGATTTCTCCGTCTATCTGAAGCGCGTCGGCGCGACGGGATGCAAGGCGGTGTTCTTTCCCTGCGCTTCTTCCATCGGCTATAAAGTCCTGTACCAGGCGGCTCCCATGGGGCTGCGCTGGATCGGCTGCGCGAAGTGGGAAGATCTGCAGGAGACGGCCAGGGCCGGCATCGAGGGCGGCGACGTCGCGTTCCTGAACGGGGTCACGTTCGTGAGAGGCTTCGACGCGGCTTCGTCCGTAACGCCCATGACGGACGTGTTCAAAAAGGCTTACGCGGAAAAATACGGGGACGAGGCTCCGTCCGAAAACTGCGCCCTGGGCTTCGATGCCTACCTGATGGCGCTGGAGGGTATACGCCTTTCGGAGGATACGGACGACGGGATCATCCTCACGAGCAAGTTGAAGAGCATCCGGAATCTCGAGGGAGCGACAGGCTACATCAGCATCAACTCCCAGGGGGATCCCACAAAGGATGTCGTCATAGAAGTGATCACAAACGACGGCCCGGCCGTGGTCTACACGGTCGCGCCTAACTAAATCAAGAAAAGGAGACTAAAATGAACGAACAGATCAAAGAAGCGCTGGAACAGATCCGCCCCTTCCTGCAGAGAGACGGAGGCGACGTGCAGTTTATCGACTTCACCGAAGACGGCGTCGTTAAAGTGCAGCTGGAAGGCCACTGCGCAGGCTGCCCCCACGCCCAGATGACGGTCAAGAACGGCATCGAAGCGTTCCTGAAGGAAAACTTCACGGAAGTCACGGCTGTCGAAGCGGTCAACCAGTATCAGTTCTAGAAGAATCGTTACGGAAAAGGGTATGGGAAGACACACCAGAAAGAAGAAAAGAGTAAAGATCCACTGGGGTAGAATGCTTTTGTCCTGCCTCGTGCTGTTTGCCGTCATCTTTGCCGGAATCCTGTTCTGGCCGCTGCCTGCGAAGGCGGAGCCGGAGATCTTCGACGAGGACCCGATAGCCGAGGAACCGGCTCCGGAGCCCGTCCATCTGTCCATCCGCGCGGTGGGCGACGTCATGTGCCATCCGGCGCAGTATCAATCCGCTTATAATGCGTCGACTGGCGTGTACGACTTCAGCGGGAACTACACCTACATCAAGAAGTACATCCAGGACGCGGATCTGGCGCTGTGCAACGTGGAGACCACGTTCAAGGGCGACGGCAATTACGTGGGATACCCCATTTTCAATTCGCCCGACACCCTGGCGACCGCCATCCGCGACGCCGGTTTCGACGTTGCCTGGTTCGCGAACAACCACATGATCGATACGGGTAAGACCGGCGTCATGCGCACTGTCGAACTGATGCGCGGCCTCGGCATGACCGTGGCAGGCGCCCGCCTGACGACGGACGAGCCCCGCTCGCCCATCGTGGAAGTGAACGGCGTCAAGATCGGCATCGTGGCCTATACCTATGAGACGACGACCACGGGCAGACGCCTGATCAACGGCAATCCCATCTGGGAAGGCGGCACGGACTTCATCAATTCGTTCCGCTGCGAATCCGGCCTGGCGTACGCCGTGGAAGCGGACCGCGCCGCGATCGCCGCGGAGATCAAAGGCTGCCGCGACAGAGGCGCGGACCTGGTCATCGCGTATTTCCACTGGGGCAATGAATACCAGAGAGAGTTCAACGCCGGCGAACACAATATGGCCCAGTTTGCCGCGGATGCCGGCGCGGACATGATCTTCGCGTCCCACCCGCACCTGCTGCAGGGTGTGGAATGTTTCGAGTACCAGGTGGACTATCCCGTGCCCGAACCCGAGCCCGAGCCGGAGCCTGTCGAAGAGGAAGAGGAGAACGAGCCCTGGATCATCCGGGTCAGAAAGCACTTCGGACTCATCAAGGAAGAGGAGCCGGAACCCGAACCCGAGCCCGAACCGGAAGAACCGAAGCCCACGTTCTGGACGAAGAAGGTCCCCGTGTTCTATTCCATGGGCAACCTCATATCCAACCAGCGCGTGGAGACCATGAGCGACTATATCCCCGCGAAAGCCCGCTTTACGGAGCAGGGCATGATCGCGTGGGTGGACTTCGATTACGATCCCGAAACGAAGGAGATCTCCAACCTGCAGATGCAGTGCCTGCCCACGTGGGTGGAAAAGTATAAGAAGAACGGCCACGTCGAGTATTACATCATCCCGCTGGACAAGGATCTGGCGTCCAACCCCGAGCTCGCGAACAGCGGCCACCTGAGCCGCGCCCAGCAGGCGCTCGAGGACGTCAAGGCCCTGATCGACCCGGCCATCTGCACCGTGATCAATGGATATTAGATTCGAACTTGCGAAAAAACTGGCGAAGGTCCTGCCGAAGGCCAAGGGCATCACGCTGCGCAGCGTGCGCATGGAAGAGGGCGCCGCGCTCGCGTCCGCCATCCTGATGGCGGGCGGGTATCAGCAGATCCGCGAAGGCGTGGAGGATTTCCGCATGCGCACGGGCGAGCCGCTGGCCTGCCGCTCCAAGGGCAAGAGCCTGGAGGTGTATTCCGAGGGCGGCGAAGACCCGCTCGACACGCTGACGGCTTTTCTGTCGCAGGTTGCCTTCAACAGCGAGGACGCAATGGAGAGCATCGAGTTCTTCCGGCGCTATCTCAGCAGAGAGACGGACAGCGGACTGAAGGCCGTTGCGGTCGAAATGACCGCCGAAGACCTCCGCATCGTGTGCGAAGCGCGCTGCGAAGAGGGCGAAACGCCCGAAAACGTCTATTCCTGCGTTTCTTCGCTGCTGGATCGCTACGATATGGGAATCATTAAAAACGAATAAAATACCAAATATGGTGGGGTCACCGTCCGGTGACCCCCTATCTGTTGAAAGAAAAGAAACACCCGGATAAGTTGTCGTCGTTTCCGGAGGAAACGATCGCTGCATAAAACCCCGGAGGCCTTAAAATAAGGGCTTTTCGGGGTTTTGAAATATTTGAAAATTTTTTTGATTTTCTTTAAAAAAATGCTTGCATGCCGCGGACCGATGCTGTATAGTAGTAGAGCTTGCTTTGGACAGGGAAAAGGCCGAAAAGCCTTGAACTGACCCAGCGGAGAAGCAGAAAGTTGCAGAGCCATCTGGTAATTTCTGCCGAGAATTGTCGGTCCGCAAGAGACCGGCGAAGGAGTTCTCGCATTTTTGCTTTGAGGTGAAAATTAGGAAACACACGGAAACGTGGACGCAAAGCAATGCGAAATCAAACCTCGCACAGATATGGCGAAAATGTGCGAAAAGACAAGGCGGAGCAGAGCTCCGCAGGCAAACAAGGAGGAAAAAACAACAATGAGTAGTCAGAAAATCAGAGTCAGACTCAAGGCTTACGACCACAAGGCGCTGGACCAGTCCGCAGAGCGGATCGTCGAGACCGCCAAGAAGACCGGCGCGGAAGTTTCCGGCCCCATCCCTCTCCCCACCGAGAAGGAAGTCGTCACGATCCTGAGAGCGGTTCACAAGTATAAGGACAGCAGAGAGCAGTTCGAACAGAGAACCCACAAGAGACTCATCGATATCCTGAACCCGACGCCCAAGACGATCGACGCCCTCACCAAGCTCGACATGCCCGCAGGCGTGGATATCGAGATCAAACTGTAAGTACAAAGGTTATATAGATTACCCACGTGCTTAGTATGATTACCAACGTAATCCGCTGTAAGAACTAGGAGGAAAAACATGAAAGGTATCTTAGGAAAGAAGATCGGAATGACCCAGATCTTCTCCGAAGCAGGGGAAATGATCCCTGTGACCGTCATTGAAGCTGGCCCCTGCGTGGTCACCCAGCTCAAGAACGAAGAGACCGACGGCTACAAGGCTGTACAGCTCGGTTTCGAAGATCAGAAAGAACACAGACTGACCAAGCCCGAAAGAGGCCACTTCGCAAAGGCCGGCGTTGCCTGCAAGAAGTACCTGGGCGAATTCAGACTCAGCGAAGATGAAAGCTACGAACTCGGACAGACCGTTTCCGCAGCAGACTTCGAGGAAGGCGCCAAGCTCGACATCACCGGCACTTCCAAGGGTAAGGGAACCCAGGGCAACATCAAGAGACATCATCACAGAAGAGGCCCGATGACCCACGGTTCCAAGCACAAGAGACTGCCCGGCGGTCTGGCGGCAGCCACGTATCCTTCCAGAGTATTCCTTGGCAACAAGGCTCCGGGAAGAACCGGCAGAGACACCGTCACCGTACAGAACTTAGAGCTCGTCAAGGTGATCGCAGACAGAAACCTGATGCTCGTTAAGGGCGCTGTTCCCGGAAACAAGGGCGGACTTCTCCGCATCAGAATGGCTGTCAAGGGACAGACCAAATAATAAGGAGGCAGTCAAATGGCAAAAGTTACTATGTTAACCATGGCCGGCGCCGAAGCAGGCACCATCGAACTGAACGATGCCATCTTCGCGATCGAGCCGAACGAATACGCAGTACATGCGATCATCAAGAACTACCTGGCAAACCAGAGACAGGGCACCCAGTCCGCTAAGACCAGAGGCGACGTCCGCGGAGGCGGAAGAAAGCCTTTCAGACAGAAGGGAACCGGCCGCCACAGACAGGGCAGCACCACGGATCCTTCCCAGGTAGGCGGCGGCGTCGCGTTCGCGCCCAAGCCCAGAAGCTACAGATACTCCGTCCCCAAGAAGCTGAAGAGACTCGCACTGTTCTCCGCTCTGTCTTCCAAGGTCGCGGATAACGAGATCATCGTTCTGGACAGCCTGGAAATGGCCGAACCCAAGACCAAGGACATGCTGAAGGTCCTGGAAGCCGTCAAGGCGCAGAAGAAAGCTCTGATCGTCACCGCTGAAAACAACGAGAACGTCATCAAGAGCGCGAACAACATTCCCGGAGTTCAGACGACCACCGTCGGTCAGATGAACGTATACGAGATCATCAACCACGGCAGCTTCATCATCACCAAGGATGCGGTTGCGAAACTGGAGGAGGTGTACGCATAATGAGAACTCCTTACGACGTAATTATCGAACCGGTCATCTCCGAAAAGAGCATGGACGATGCCGCGGACAAGAAATATACCTTCAAGGTCGCAACCAACGCCACGAAGCCCGAGATCAAGACGGCTGTGGAAGAGGCCTTCGGAGTCACCGTTGTAAAGGTCAACGTAGCCAACTACGACGGCAAGTTAAAGAGACAGGGAAAGTACGTAGGCAGAACTCCTTCCTATAAGAAGGCGATCGTTACGCTTTCCGAATCCAGCAAGACCATCGAGTTCTTCGAAGGACTCTAAAACAGGAGGAAGAAACAATGGGTATCAAGAAATATAAACCGACTACTCCGGGTTTGAGAGGCATGACCGTTTCCACTTTCGAAGAGATCACGGAAAGCACTCCGGAAAAGTCTCTGACCTACACCCTGAAGAAGAATGCCGGCCGCAACAACAGAGGCTGCATCACCGTCAGACACCAGGGCGGCGGCACGAGACGCAAGTACAGAGTCATCGATTTCAAGAGAAACAAGGACGACATCCCCGCAACCGTCAAGACCATCGAATACGACCCCAACAGAACCGCTAACATCGCTCTCGTCTGCTACGCGGACGGCGAAAAGAGATACATCATCGCTCCCAACGGCCTGAAGGTCGGCGATGTTCTCTACAGCGGCGCTGCCGCGGATATCAAGACCGGCAACGCACTGCCGCTCGCGAACATCCCCGTCGGTACCATCATCCACAACATCGAACTGAAGCCCGGCAAGGGCGCGCAGCTGTGCAGAGCAGCCGGCAACGGCGCTCAGCTGATGGCCAAGGAAGGCCAGTACGCGCAGGTCAGACTTCCGTCCGGCGAAGTCAGAAAGATCGCTATGAACTGCAGAGCCACGATCGGCGAAGTCGGCAACATCGACCACGAACTGATCTCCATCGGCAAGGCAGGCAGAAAGAGACACATGGGTATCCGCCCGACCGTAAGAGGTTCTGTCATGAACCCGAACGACCATCCTCATGGCGGCGGCGAAGGCAAGGCTCCCGTTGGCCGTCCCGGCCCGGTAACGCCTTGGGGCAAGCCTGCTCTCGGCTATAAGACGAGAAAGAAGAACAAGGCTTCCAACCAGTACATCGTCAAGAGAAGAAATCAGAAGTAGTTGAAGGAGGATACAGAAAACATGAGCAGATCCTTAAAGAAGGGCCCGTTCGTAGACAGAAAGCTGCTGAAGGCGATCGACGACATGAACGCTGCCAACGACAAGAAAGTCATCAAGACCTGGTCCAGACCGTCAACGATCTTCCCCCAGATGGTCGGCCACACGATCGCGGTGTACGACGGCAAGAAGCACGTACCCGTATATATCACAGAAGATATGGTAGGACATCGCCTCGGCGAATTCGCTCCCACCAGAACATTCAGAGGACACGCTGGTTCCTCCAAGGTTAAGTAGGAAAGGAGATAAAAGCAATGGAAGCTAAGGCAGTTGCAAAATACGTAAGAATGTCTCCGACTAAGATTGCCCCCATTACCGATCTGGTAAGAGGCAAGGACCTGCAGGAGGCTCTGACCATTTTAAAGTTCACACCCGGCAAGGCATCTGAACTTGTAGAAAAAGTCGTCCAGTCCGCAGCGGCAAACGCTGAGAACAACCACGACATGGATCCGTCCAAGCTCTACGTCGCAGAGATCTACGCGAACAAGGGCCCCACGATGAAGCGCTGGAGAGCCGGCGCCCAGGGCAGAGCGGGCATGATCCTCAAGAGAAGCAGCCACATCGGCGTAACTTTAAAGGAAAGATAATCAGTAGGAGGTTATTATGGGTCAGAAAGTTAGCCCGCATGGATTCAGAGTGGGCGTCATTAAAGACTGGGATTCCAAATGGTACGCAAATAAAAAGAACTTCTCTGATTATCTCGTAGAAGATAACAAGGTCAGAGATTTCATCAAGAAGAAGCTGTATCTGGCAGGCGTATCCAAGGTTGTCATCGAAAGAGCAGCCGAGAACCAGATGCGGATCAACGTCCTCACCGCCAAGCCCGGTATGGTCATCGGCCGCGGCGGCGACGGCATCGATCAGCTGAAGAACGAACTGGAAAAGTTCACCGGCAAGAGCGTTGTCCTGAACATCGTAGAACTGAGAAGACCGGAGACGGATGCGCAGCTGACCGCTGAGAGCATCGCTCAGGCCCTCGAAAAGAGAGTTTCCTTCAGAAGAGCCATGAAGCAGGCCATCCAGAGAACCATGAAGGCCGGCTGCAAGGGCATCAAGGTCGTCATCAGCGGCCGCGTAGGCGGCGCTGAGATCGCCAGAAGCGAAAAGTATTCCGAAGGCAACGTTCCTCTTCACACCCTGCGCGCCAACATCGACTACGGTTTCACCGAAGCCGATACCCAGTACGGCCGCATCGGCGTCAAGGTATGGATCAACAACGGTGAAGTCCTCGAAAAGGGCCTCATCCCCTCCATCCCCGAAGAGAAGGAAAACAAGCGCGGCGAAGGCCGCAGAGGCGACAGACGTCAGAGAAGAGACGGCGATCGTCCCAGAAGAGAACGCGGCGAAGGCAGAAGAGGCGGCCGTTTCGAAGAAAAGCCCGTCAAGAAGTACGAGAACCCGAGAAAGCGCCCCGCTAAGCCCGCTCCCGCACCCGTTGTAGAAGAAGCTGCAGTCGAAGCGGAATCCTCCGCCCCCGCAGAAGAATAAGGAAGGAGGAACAGCTTTATGTTAATGCCTAAGCGCGTTAAGTACAGAAGACAGCACAGAGGCAGAATGACAGGCATCGCCACCAAGGGCAACACTGTTACCTACGGCGAATATGGCCTTGTCGCTCTGGAACCCGCCTGGATCACCGCAAACCAGATCGAGGCAGCCCGTATCGCCATGACCCGTTCCATCAGAAGAGGCGGTCAGGTGTACATCAAGATTTTCCCTCACAAGTCGGTCACCAAGAAGCCCGCTGAAGTCCGTATGGGTTCCGGTAAAGGTGCTCCTGACCATTGGGTAGCAGTGGTCAAGCCCGGCAGAGTGATGTTTGAAATTGCAGGCGTCAGCGAAGAAGCCGCGAAGGAAGCTATGAGACTCGCTATGCACAAGCTTCCCATCAAGTGCAAATTCGTCAGAAAAGCCGACCAGAAGGACGGTGAAGCATAATGAAGATCGACAAGGTAAGAAATATGAGCCAGGCCGAGCTTGCTTCCGAAGAACTGAAGCTGAAGAAGGAGCTCTTCAACCTGAGATTCCAGCACGTCACCGGACAGCTGGAGAACCCCCTCAAGATGAGAGAGGTCAAGAGAGATATCGCCAGAGTGAAGACCGCGCTCAGAGAAAAAGAGCTGAAAGCGGCCGAGAAATAGTGAAAGGAGGAAGCGAGAATGTCTGACAGAAACAGAAGAAAGACGCTGGTCGGAATCGTTACCAGCAATAAGATGGACAAGTCCATCGTCGTGTCGATCGAAGAAACCCGTCGCCACCCCCTTTACGGTAAATCCACGAAGATCACCAAGAAGTTCATGGCGCACGACGAAAACAACGAGTGCCAGATCGGCGATAAAGTAAGAATTATGGAAACGAGACCCCTGTCCAAGTCCAAGAGATGGAGACTGGTGGAAGTCGTTGAAAAGGTTAAGTAAGGAGGCACCAGATGATTCAGACAGAAACCAGACTGAAGGTTGCCGACAACTCCGGAGCAAAGGAACTCCTCTGCATCCGTATCCTCGGCGGCACAGGCCGTAAGTATGCAAATATCGGTGACATCATCGTATGTGCCGTAAAAGACGCGACCCCCGGCGGCGTCGTCAAGAAGGGTCAGGTCGTCAAGGCTGTTATCGTCAGATCCGCCACCGGCGCGAGAAGAGCTGACGGCAGCTACGTAAAGTTTGACCAGAACGCAGCGGTCATCATCAACCAGGACAAGCAGCCCGTCGGTACCCGTATCTTCGGACCGGTTGCCAGAGAGCTGAGAGAAAAGGGATTCATGAAGATCGTTTCCCTGGCTCCCGAAGTACTGTAAGGAGGACATGAAGCATGAAGATCAAGAAGAATGACACCGTCCTCGTAATTGCAGGCAAGGACAAGGGCAAGAAGGGCAAGGTCCTCGCGGCTTTCCCCAAGAAGGAGACCGTCATCGTGGAAGGCGTCAACATCCAGACGAAGCACGCCAAGGCCAGACAGAATCAGCCCGCTGAGATCCGCAAGGTCGAAGGCCCCATCCACGTTTCCAACGTCATGTACTATGACACCAAGGCCAAGCAGCCCGTGCGCATCGGCTACAAAGTCGAAAACGGCCACAAGAAGAGAATTTCCAAGAAGACCGGTCAGGTCATTGATTAATCGAAAGGAGGAATACCATGGCAGCTAGACTGAAGGAAAAGTATACGAATGAAGTTTTCCAGGCTCTGAACGACAAGTTCCACTATGCCAACGTTATGGAAGTCCCCAAACTCGAGAAGATCACCCTGAACATGGGTCTCGGAGATTGCAAGGATAACCCCAAACTGCTGGAAATGGCAGTCGCCGAAATGGCCGCTATCGCGGGCCAGGCTCCGGTGGTCACCAAGTCCAGAAAATCTATCGCAAACTTTAAGCTGAGGGCAGGCATGTCCGTAGGATGCAAAGTTACCCTTCGCGGCGACCGCATGTACGAATTTGCCGACAAGTTCTTCACCATCGCTCTTCCCCGCGTTCGCGACTTCAAGGGCGTTAGCAAGAACTCCTTCGACGGCCGCGGCAACTACGCTATGGGCGTCAAGGAACAGCTGATCTTCCCCGAGATCGAATATGATAAGGTCGAGAAGATCAGAGGCATGGACATCGTATTCACCACAACGGCAAAGACTGACGAAGAAGCCAAGGCTCTTCTCGAAATGCTCGGTATGCCGTTCGAAAAGTAGGAGGGCAAAATGGCTAAAACATCTCTTAAGGTTAAGCAGCAGAGAAAGCCCAAGCATTCTACCCAGGCTTACAACCGCTGCAAAATCTGTGGAAGACCCCACGCTTATTTAAGAAAGTACGGCATCTGCCGTATCTGCTTCAGAGAGCTGGCTTACAAAGGGGAGATCCCCGGCGTAAAGAAGGCCAGCTGGTAATCGAGGAAGGAGGAACATCGAACATGACAATGACAGATCCTGTAGCAGATATGCTCACAAGAATCAGAAATGCAAACACTGCAGGCCATGCAACCGTAGATATCCCCGCTTCCAAGATCAAGAAGAACATCGCAGAGATCCTGGTAAAGGAAGGATACGTTAAGGGTTACGAGATCGTCGAAGGCGAGACCCAGGACACCATCCGCGTCGCCATGAAGTACGGCCCGGACAAGACCAAGGTCATCACCGGCATCAAGAAGATCTCCAAGCCCGGCCTGAAAGTATACGCCAAGGCTGACGAAGTGCCCAAGGTACTCGGCGGTCTGGGCATCGCCATCATCTCCACCTCCAGCGGCCTGATCACCGATAAGGAAGCCAGAAAGCTGGGCGTTGGCGGCGAAGTCATCTGCTACGTTTGGTAATAAGGAAAGGAGAAACAAATGTCCAGAATAGGAAAACTGCCTGTGACTGTTCCCAGCGGCGTCGAGATCACCGTATCCGACGGCAACCTTGTTACCGTTAAGGGCCCCAAGGGCTGCCTGAGCGAGCAGATCAGCGATAAGATCAAAGTTGAATTAAAAGACGGTTCCCTGCAGCTGACCCCGGCTGACGAGACCAGAGAGAGCAACGCTCAGCATGGTCTGGCCAGATCCCTGGTCAACAACATGGTCCACGGCGTAACCACCGGGTTCGAAAAGAAGCTCGAAATGATCGGCGTTGGCTACAAGGCCGAGAAGAAGGGCAAGGACCTGGTTATGCAGCTCGGTTACTCCCACCCCGTCATCATGCCGGATCCCGAAGGCATCACCACCGAAGTTCCCGACGCGACCCACATCGTCGTCAAGGGTGCGGACAAGGCTCTCGTAGGCAACTACGCCGCCAACATCCGCAAGTGGAGAAAGCCGGAACCCTATAAGGGCAAGGGCATTCGCTACGAAGGCGAATACGTCCGCAGAAAAGAAGGCAAGACCGGTAAGTAGAGGAAGGAGTAAACGATTATGAAAAGAAGCAGAAATGACAATCGTGTCAAGAGACACGAAAGAGTCAGAGAAAACGTATTCGGAACTCCCGAAAGACCCAGGCTCTGTGTATTCAGAAGCTCCAAGAACATCTATGCCCAGGTCATCGACGACGTGAACGGCAAGACGCTGGCAGCAGCGTCCAGCCTGGACAAGGACGTCAAGGCGCAGGCAGCTTACGGCGGCAACAAGGAAGCTGCCAAGCTCGTCGGCGAAAAGATCGGCAAGGTCGCCAAGGACGCAGGCATCGACACCGTCATCTTCGACAGAGGCGGCTACCTGTATCACGGCAGAGTAAAGGAACTGGCTGACGGCGCAAGAGCAGCCGGCCTGGAATTCTAAGGAGGATAGAAGAATGCAAAGAATTGACGCATCCAAGCTCGACCTGAAGGATTCTTCCATCGTTAATATCAGAAGAGTTACAAAGGTCGTTAAGGGCGGTAAGAACTCCAGATTCAGCGTTACGGTCGTCGTCGGCGACGGCGCCGGTCACGTAGGTCTGGGCCTGGGCAAGTCCCAGGAGATCCCCGAAGCGGTCAGAAAGGCTACCGAGGACGCCAAGAAGGCTCTCATCCATGTCCCCATGGTCGGAACCACGATTCCTCACAGAAGCCTCGGCATCTTCGGCGCAGGCAAGGTCCTGCTGATGCCCGCAGCTCCCGGTACCGGCGTGATTGCCGGCGGCAGCGCCCGTACAGTTCTGGAATATGCAGGCGTTAAGGACGTCAGAGCCAAGTCCATCGGTTCTTCCAACCCCGGCAACGTCGCATATGCCACCATGGAAGGTCTGAAGAATCTGAAGACCGTCGAAGAAGTCGCCAAGCTGAGAGGCCTCAGCAAGGAAGAGATCTTAGGATAGGAGGCACACAATGGGTAAGCTTAAAATCACATTAGTCAAGAGCACCATCGGCGAATCTCCTTACCAGAAGAAGGTCGTTAAGGCTCTGGGCCTGCGCAAGATGCACCAGAGCGTCGAACTTCCCGACACCCCGCAGACCCGCGGCGCTGTCAACAAGGTATCCCACCTGTTAAAAGTGGAAGAACTGTAAGTGGGAGGTGCACTGATATGAAACTTCATGAATTAAAGAAGCCCGCCGGCTCCACGAGAGCTCCCAAGAGAGTGGGCAGAGGAACAGGTTCCGGTCTGGGCACCACGTCCGGCCGCGGCATGAACGGTCAGAACTCCAGAAGCGGCGGCGGTACCCGTCTCGGCTTCGAAGGCGGCCAGATGCCCCTGTACAGAAGACTCCCGAAGAGAGGCTTCACCAATCATTGGAAAAAGGAATACGTAGGCGTTAACGTGGAAAAGCTGAACTGCTTCGAAGACGGCGCTACCGTTACTTCCCAGATGATCATCGACGCCGGTCTGGCCAACAAGGTCACCGAAGGCGTTAAGATCCTGGGCGGCGGCGAACTCAAGAAGAAGCTCACAGTTCAGGCCGAGAAATTCAGCGACAGCGCTATCGAAAAAATCGTTGCCGCAGGAGGAAAGGCAGAGGTGATCTAATGGGCATGATCCAGACAATGATCCAGGCCTGGAAGATCCCCGAGATGAGGAAAAAGATCCTTTACACCCTCGTCATGATGATCGTCTTCCGGCTTGGCTCGAACATCCCCGTACCCTGCATCGACCGCAGCCAGCTGGCTGCCATGTTTAACGCGAACGAAGCCGGTATCTTCGGTCTGTTCGACCTGTTCTCCGGCGGTTCGTTCAGCAACTTTACGATCTTCGCTCTGAGCATCACGCCGTACATCACGGCATCCATTATCCTGCAGCTGCTGACCGTAGCGATCCCCAAGCTGGAAGAGCTCGCGAAGCAGGGCCAGGAAGGCCAGAGAAAGATCGCCCAGTGGACCCGCTACCTCACCGTCGTGCTGGCGCTGATCCAGGCCATCGGTTATACGTTCGGCCTGTTCCGCGGCGCTCTATCCGACAACAGCGTGTTCACAAAGATCGTCATCGTGCTCACCCTGGTCGCAGGAACCGCGTTCCTGATGTGGCTGGGCGAACGGATCAACGAGAACGGCATCGGCAACGGTATCTCCCTGATCATCTTTGCCGGTATCGTATCCCGCATCCCGACGAGCATCTCCAGAACGATCAAGAACCTGTCCGCAGGTACGCTCTCCATCGTGAGCCTGATCATCTTCCTGGTGTTTGCCCTGGCGGTCATCGTCGGCATCATCATGATCCAGGAAGGCAACCGCAAGATCCCCGTGCAGTATGCAAAGAGAGTCGTTGGCCGTAAGATGTACGGTGGCCAGTCCACCCACATTCCTCTCAAGGTCAACCAGGCCGGCGTTATCCCCGTGATCTTCGCCATCTCCCTGCTGCAGATCCTGCCGACGATCGCGTACATGACCGGCAGCGACACCGGCTTTGCCAAGTTCGTGACCAAGTATCTGACCTCGAGCGGCAACCCCGGCGTATGGATCTACCTGGTACTGGATATCCTGCTCATCATCTTCTTCACGTATTTCTATGGTTCCATCACGGTCAACCCCATAGAGATCGCGGACAATATGAGAGCGAACGGCGGCTTCATCCCCGGCATCCGCCCGGGCAAACCGACGTCGGAATACATCGCGAAGGTCCTGTCCAGACTGAATTTCGCAAGCGCGATCTTCCTGGCCATCATCGCCGCGATCCCCATCCTGATCGGACATTTCACCAGTTTCTCTTCCGCGTTTGGCGGAACGTCCCTCATCATCGCCGTGGGCGTTGCCCTCGACACCATGAAGGCGCTCGAAACGCAGATGGTCATGAGAAACTACAGCGGTTTCTTAAAGTAGGAGGCACTCTATGAAGCGCGTTGTACTGCTTGGACCGCCGGGAGCCGGCAAAGGCACCCAGGCGACGAGAATCGCTGAAAAATACAACATTCTGCACATCTCCACCGGAGACATCTTCCGCGCGAACGTCAAGGAAGGCACTCCGCTGGGCAAAAAGGCCAAGGAATATATGGACCAGGGCCTGCTCGTCCCCGACGAGCTGGTGTGCGACCTGGTGGAAGACCGGGTCAGCAAGGAAGACTGCGCAAACGGTTACCTGCTGGACGGCTTCCCCAGAACCGTCTTCCAGGCGGAGCACTTCGATGCTTTCCTCGAAAGAACAGGTGCCGAGCTGGATAAGACCGTAGACATCGAAGTGGCGGAAGACATCCTGCTGCCGAGAATGATCGGCAGAAGAGTCTGCAGACAGTGCGGACGCCCCTACCACGTCGTCACGATGCCCCCCAAAGTGGAAGGCGTATGCGACGTATGCGGCGGCGAGGTCTACCAGAGAGCGGACGACCGCGAGGAGACCGTTCTCAACCGCTTCCGGGTCTATCAGGAACAGACGAGTCCTCTGATCGAGTACTATCAGAAGAGCGGAAGACTGGCTGTCATCGACGGCAGCAAGACTCCCGACGAAGTGTTCGATGACATTTGCGCCCTCCTGGGAGAGTAAGACATGATCGTACTGAAATCCCACGAGGAGATCGAACTCATGGCAAAGGCCGCTTCCGTAACGGCCGCCATGCTGGAAGAGATCCCAAACATTCTCATGCCCGGCATGACGACCCTGGAGCTGGACCATTGGTGTGAAGACTACATCTTAAGACATCAGATGAAGCCCGCCTTCAAAGGCTACGGCGGATTCCCCGGCACGGCGTGCATCTCCGTCAACGAGGAAGTCGTTCACGGCATCCCGACGAAGCGGCGCGTGCTGCAGGAAGGCGACATCGTAAGCGTCGACCTGGGGACCATCTACAAGGGATTCTACTCCGACGCGGCGAGGACCTACCCCGTGGGCAAGGTCTCCGCGGAGGCGCAGAAACTTATGGAAGTCTGCGAGGCAAGCTTCTTCGAAGGTCTGAAGTTCTGCAAAAAGGGCCATCGCCTTGGCGACGTGGCGCATGCGATCCAGACGTACGTGGAAAGCAACGGCTTTTCCGTCATCCGGGATTACACGGGTCACGGCGTGGGCAGGGACCTGCACGAAGACCCGCAGATCCCCAACTACGGCAAGGCGAACCACGGACCGCAGCTGGTGCCCGGCATGGTGCTCGCTGTGGAACCGATGATCGCCGCAGGCGATTACGACGTGGAAGTGCTGAGCAACGGCTGGACCGCGGTCACGCTGGACCGCTCCCTGGCCGCTCACTACGAAAACACGATCGTCATCACCGAAGACGAGCCAAGATTGCTCACGAAGCTTTAAACGCGCAAAGGAGGAGAGCCCGCTATGGCGAAAAAAGACAGCATCGAAGTATTCGGCACAGTGCTGGAAGCTCTGCCCAATGCGATGTTCAAGGTAAAGCTTGAGAATGATTTCATCGTGATGGCGCACATTTCCGGCAAAATGAGGATGAATTTTATCCGTATCCTTCCCGGCGACAGAGTCCGCATGGAGCTCAGCCCCTACGACCTGTCCAAGGGCCGGATCACCTGGAGAGATAAGTAGTCCTGTAACAGGAGGAACAATACAAATGAAAGTTAGAGCATCAGTCAAGCCCATCTGCGAAAAGTGCAAGGTGATCAAGCGCAACGGCAAAGTCATGGTCATCTGCGAAAACCCCAAGCATAAGCAGGTCCAGGGTTAATAACCGAAACGGTTACTGTGTTCCGGCGGGCGGCGAACCGCCTTATACGGAACGTAAATTATAAACAATAGTTGCAGTACAATAGGAGGTAAATCTATGGCTCGTATAGCCGGTGTCGATCTGCCCAGAGAAAAGAGAGTGGAGATCGGCCTTACCTACATCTATGGTATTGGTCTTCCCACTTCCAGACTCATCCTGGAAAAGGCGGGCATCAACCCCGACACCAGAGTGAAGGACCTTACCGAAGAAGAAGTAGGTTCTATCCGTAAGATCATCGATTCCGAATACGTCGTGGAAGGCGATCTCAGAAGAGAAGTTTCCATGAACATCAAGCGCCTGATGGAGATCGGCTGCTACAGAGGAATCAGACACAGAAGAAACCTGCCCGTTCGCGGACAGAACACCAAGAACAACAGCCG
>JAFPXN010000022.1 GCA_017412505.1 Bacillota bacterium
GGGACAGTTTGCCCTGCAGCAGCTGCAGGATCTCCTGTCTCGCGTCCTTTCCCCGCGCCGTTTCCGCCAGGTCCATCTTGTTGACCCACAGGAACGTGGGCACCTGATAGCGCTTTAAAAGCGCCCAGACCGTCGCGGTGTGGGCCTGCACGCCGTCCGGGCCGGAGATGACGAGGATGGCGTAGTCGAGGACGGAAAGGGTGCGCTCCATCTCGGCGGAAAAGTCCATGTGCCCCGGCGTATCCAGCAGGGTCACGCGGGTATCGCCCAGGTCGAAGACTGCCTGTTTTGAGAATATGGTAATACCCCGGCGGCGCTCCAGCCGCTGGGTGTCTAAAAACGCGTCCTTATGGTCGACCCGTCCCAGGGTCTTGATGGCGCCCGTCCGGTACAGCATGGCCTCCGCCATGGAGGTCTTGCCTGCGTCCACGTGGGCGAGGATGCCGATCGCTGTGTGTTTCATGGGACTATTGTAGCACACGCTGGCTCTTTTATGGTATAATGACCTTGAGGCGAAGGCCTCGCAAAAACCAAACAAGGAGGTTTTGTTATGTTTATTGAAATCACCGGCAAGAATCTTAACCCGAGCGACAAGCTGCAGGCTACCATCGAAAAGAAATTCTCCAAACTGGACAAGTACTTTTCGGGCGAATCCAAAGCTGCCATCATGTGCAGCGAGGTGAAGACGGGCCTCTGCAAGTTGGAAGCTACCATCTATGCTGCCGGCATGATCTTCCGCGCAGAAGAATCCAGCAATGACATCTACTATTGCCTGGACAAGGTCATCGACAAACTCTCCACGCAGATGTCCCGTTTCAAGACGAGACTCATCCGCCGTCACAACACGCAGAAGGATATTCTCTTCGCAGAGATCCCCGATACTGCAGCCGCACCGGAAGAAGAAAAGGGCATCGTGCGCACCAAGCGCTTCAAGCTCAACCCCATGACTTCCGAAGAGGCGATCCTGCAGATGGAGCTGCTGGAGCACAACTTCTTCATTTACAAGGACGGCGAGAGTGGAGGTATCAACGTAGTCTACAAGAGAGCAGACGGATCTTACGGTCTGCTGGAGACGGAAGAATAGACCTCTTCTGCCGCAATACAGTAACGAAACGGGCCCTGCGCAAGCAGGGCCTTTCCTGTTGCCGTCAGGCCGGCAGTTTCGTATGTTCGCTCAGGATCTTCAGGCAGTCCTGTCTGCGGTCGTAATAATAGATGTTGTCGGAAAGATAATCGAGGGCGTCGGGTTCCAGCAGCGTCGCGCGGCGGAACGTTTCCAGGACGATGGCCCGCGGAATGCTCTTGACCGCGATCAGAAACAGCAGATGCAGGCTGTCCGGCAGGACGTAGACGTCCGAATCCAGGCGCTCGGCTGCTTCCCGCAGCATATCCTTGTCCAGCAGGCAGACGGCGCCGAACGTGCTGCCTTCGCACCAGGCGTTCAGCCCGAGCTGCGACTGTTCCAGCACGCTCGGGTATTCCCGGAACGTATTCTCGCAGGCGAGCTTCAGCAGGTCCTCCTGGGTCATGCCCAGGTCTTTTAAGATCTCCTTCGTGACCACGCACAGGTAGCCGCTGCCGGGACCTTCCTCGATGACCGCGATGGCCGCCAGGTCCAGAAAGTCCTGATGCGGCACGTTCTTCAGCAGCTGGCGGTTGCGCCTGCGGTTGATGAGCGCAAGGTGGATCGTCTCCGGATCCGGCTTGTCTTCTTGCAGCTGCAGGCATTCCTCTTCGATCTCGGGCGGCAGCCGGTACTGCATCGCCTGAGCCGCGCTGCGCAGCACGCTTTCCAGCTTCGCCCCGGCGACGATGCTGCGGTACAGATCCTGGTAATTCAGCGTAGGCATGGGCACAGCGGAAACGGGACCGGGCGGCTGCAGGCGGAACGTATCGACGCAGCGGTTGATCTTGTACAGTTTCTTTTCGACCAGGCGGTGATCGGCGTAGTCCTCCGGCAGATAGTTTTTCAGATCCGTACGGACGGCCTGTTTGAATCGTTCGTAAGAGAGCATAGCATCCTCTTTTATGATAAATGGTAATATTTGTCAATATCATACAGTAACTGTTAAAAATTGTAAAGCAAATATTTACCATTTTCTTGTAGGGATTCTCTGCCGCCCATTGTGCCGGAGGGGGGAGTATGCTATAATACTCTAAGTTTGAACACAGGAGGTGATTCGTCCTTATGGACGCCGGAAGTATTTCCGTTATTCCGCGATATTTATTTTTCATAGCGTTGCTGCTTTTGGGAGGCGCGTATTTCGCCGCGGCCGAGACTGCTTTTGCGTCGGTCAGCAAAATACGCATGATTTCCGATGCGGACGACGGTGACGAGCGCGCGCAGAAGGCGCTTTACGTGCTGGATCATTTCGATAAAGCTCTCACCACGCTGCTGATCGGAAACAACGTGATGCACATTGCGTGCTCCTCCGCGGCAACGCTTTTAGCATCCAAATTATGGGGCAACAAGGCGGTGACGGCCTGTACGTTCGTCACCACTTTTGTCGTATTCCTGTTTGCGGAAATGATCCCCAAGTCCTATGCCAAGGCCTGCAGCGAGACGCTGGCGCCGCGGGTGGCCGGGTCCCTCATCTTCTTTATGAAAGTTCTCACCCCGGTCAGCTTCCTGTTTTCCGGCATCAGCCATGCCGTGACGAAGATCGTGGGAACGGACGGTTCGGATGAGCCGACTGTCACGGAGGAGGAACTGTTCGATATCATCGAGAGCATCGACGAGGAGGATAAGATCGACGAAGACGCGGCGGAACTGGTGCAGTCCGCGCTGGAGTTTACCGTCAAGACCGTCAATTTCGTGCTGACGCCCTGGAACGCCACGGTTAAGATCAGCCGCGCCATGAGCGACGGCGAGATCCTGCAGGTCATTACCGAAGGACATTTCTCCCGCCTGCCCGTCGTCGATGAGAACGGCGAGCTGGAAGGCATCCTGCACATCCGCAAGTTCCTGAAGGCGAAGATCCGCGGACGTAAGGCGCTGCAGTCGCGGTCCATGCTGGACAAGCCGTTCTATCTGCCGCTGTACATGCCCATCGACGAAGCGCTGGACGCCCTCAGCAGCAACCGCGCGCACATGGCGATCGTGCAGAGAGGGGACGGCAGCATCGCGGGCATCGTCACTGTCGAAGACATCCTGGAGGAACTGGTCGGAGAGATCTACGACGAAGAGGAAGGGGGTCTGCCGAAATGACCCGCAGCATCCTGTTTATCGTGCTTCTGATCCTGCTTTCCGCGTTTTTCTCGGGTTCCGAGATCTCCTACGCGGGCGCCAGCGAAGTCAAACTGCGCAAGGCGGCGGAGAACGCTGCGAAGAAAAGAAGCAAGGAAAAATATGCAAATGATATAAAAGAGAATTACGAAGAGGCGCTCATCTCTATCCTGATCGGCAACAATCTCGTGAACATCGCGTCTTCCGCGGTCGCCACGGTGATCGCGGTCGGCCTGATGGGGGATGCCGGCGCGGGCGTCGCCACCCTGATCATGACGGTGATCATCATCATTTTTGGCGAGATCACCCCGAAGATCGTGGCGTCGCGGAAACCGGAGAGCTTCGCGTTCGCCGCGGCCGTGCCCCTGCACTGGTTCGCGGTGGTCACGAAACCGCTCGTCTGGGTGTTCTCCGCGCTCATGAAAGCGGTCGGAAACCTCTGGGAAAAGAGCGCTGTGGACGACGCCGTAACGGAGGACGACCTGGAGACGATCTTCGAGACGGCCGAAGACGAAGGCGTCGTGGACGAGGATACGGCGGATCTGCTGCAGAGCGCGCTGGATTTCGACGACGTGCTGGCGTACGAGATCATCACGCCGCGGGTGGATATGGAAGCCATCGACATCGAGGACAGCAGCCAGGAGATCGTCGACCAGATCATGAAGACGCGGTTTTCGCGCCTGCCGGTCTACGAGGACACGCCGGATACCATCATCGGCATCGCGCACGTCAACCAGTGTCTGCGCACCCTGGCGGAAGGAGAACCGTTCGATCTGCGCGAGGAAATGATGGAAGCGCATTTCGTGCATAAGACCATGCCGCTGGACGACGTGTTCGAGACCATGCAGCGCGAAGGCTGCCACATGGTGATCGTCACAGACGAATACGGCGGCACCATGGGCATCCTGACCATGGAAGACGTGCTGGAGCAGATCGTCGGCGAGATCTGGGACGAGAAGGACGTGATCGACGAGGAATTCGTGGAGCTGGACCCGGAACATTACGAAGTGGACGGGGACATGCGGCTCGAGGATTTCTTCGACGAGATGGATCTGGACGAGGACGAGATCGACGACGACAATGCCACGGTGGGCGGCTGGGCCATCGAAATGCTGGGCGGCTACCCGGAGCCGGGCGAAAGTTTCGAATACGAAAACCTGAAAGTGACCGTTACGGAGACGGAGGGCATGCGGGTGACCGAACTGCTGGCCGAACGGATGCCCGAAGAGGAAGAAGAGGAAGAATAAAAAAACGGGGACGGTTCCTTGTCTCGGAAATGGGACAAGGAACCGTCCCCGTTTTTCGTTTTTGTATTTTACTGCTTTTCGTTCATCCAGGTCTCGAACGTCGCGATCGGCTTGCGTTTGTGCTCGCTTCTGGAATGATAGCGGTCGAGGATCGCTTTTTGTTCCTCCGTGGCTTCGCCCGTCTCGAGGAAATGGTCAATGGCTGCATACGTGATGCCCATGTCGTCCTCGTCTGTCTGTCCTTCGAACAGGCCTGCGGACGGCGCCTTATGGACGATGCTGTCCGGCCCGCCGACGAAGGCCAGGAATTCGAACACCTCCGAAGCGGTCAGATCCGCGATGGGATTGAAATCGCTGGCGCCGTCGCCCCATTTCGTGAAGTATCCCATGTAGATCTCGCTGCGGTTTCCGGTACCGGCGACCAGGCGGTTCTCCGCGGCGCCGATGGTGTACAGCGTGGTCATGCGAAGGCGCGGCGCGATATTCGTCAGCGCGGACTGGTTCACCTCTGTGACCCCCTCCAGCGCTGCCAGTTCTGCCTCCCGCACCGGCGTCAGGTCTACGACGCGCGTCTCGATGCCGAATTTTTCCGCAAGTTCTTTGCCGTCTTCCGTATCTATGCCGTAATTTCTTTTGCTCGCGCAGGGCATGATGATCCCCACGGTATTGTCGCAAGCTGCCTTGCATAATATACCGACAAGGGCAGAATCCTTGCCTCCGGAGTTTCCGAAGACGATACCGTCCGCATGTGCCTCTTCCAGACGGGAGCGTATAAATTCTATGCGTTTTTCGTATTCTTCTTGATAATTTCTCATAGTTATGCACCTCTTTTCCTATTTTACACCGCAGTGAGCTGTAACACAAACCAAAAAATGACAATTTCATGAAAAATAACTTGCACGCTTTTATGAAGATATGGTATATTTACTGTGTAATTATATTTCCATAATCTTATTTCATTGGAGGTGAAATAATGGGTTTCATGGACATCATTGATACCTTGAACGGGTTCGTGTGGGGTCCTCCTCTCATCATCCTGCTTCTGGGTACCGGCGCGCTGATCACGATCGGCTCCGGATTCTTCCAGTTCGCACACTTCGGCTGGATCATGAAGAATACCTTCGGCTCTATCACCAAGAAGAGCGGTGACGGCCCGGGTACGATTTCTGCGTTCGAAGCTGCATCCATCGCAGTCGGCGGCGCTGTAGGCGCCGGTAACATCGGCGGCGTTGCTACCGCTATCGCGGCAGGCGGCCCCGGTTCCGTCTTCTGGATCTGGCTCATCGCTCTGGTCGGCATGATGACCAAGTGCGCAGAAGTATCTCTGGCTCTGCACTACAGAACTCCCGACATTACCGGCGAGCGTTACGTAGGCGGCCCGACTTACTACATGCAGTATGGTCTCGGTGAAGAAAAGCACTGGGGAGGCGCATACAAGATCTTCGCAGTTATCTTTGCGATCGGTATTTTTATCTCCTTCGTGTTCACCATGCAGAACTACAACACGGCTGAATCCATCAGCTCCACCTTCCCCGGAATCAGCATGATCATCGCATCCACGATCTTCGCGATCCTGCTGACCATCGTTGTTGCCGGCGGTCTGAAGAGAGTCGGCGACTTCGCGTCCAAGGTGGTTCCGTTCATGTGCATCCTGTACATGGTATTCGCTCTGATCATCATCATCAAGAACATCGGCAACATGCCTCACACTCTGGGTCTGATCTTCGGTCACGCATTCACTCCGACCGCTGCAACCGGCGGTTTCGCAGGCGCTGCGCTGTCCGTCACCATCCAGAAGGGTATTCAGAGAGCTCTGTACTCCAACGAAGCTGGCTGGGGTACTTCCCCGATGGTACACGCAACTTCTATCGTAGACCACCCCGTAGAACAGGGTATGTGGGGCTGCTTCGAAGTTTTCGTCGACACCATCCTGGTCTGCTCCATGACTGCTTTCGTCATCATCGTTACCGATACCTGGACCTCCGGTCTGGACTCCTCCACGATGACCCTGGCTGCATTCGAATCTAACATCGGCTTCATCGGCAGAGCGGTTATCGCGATCTCCGTATTCCTGTTCGCGTTTACCACCGGTACCGGCTGGTACACCTACTATGATACGCTGATCAGACACGGCTTCCAGCACGACACTGGTCTGAGAAGAGCTCTGCTTGCCGCCATCAAGTACGGCAACGCTCTGCCCGGCTGGCTGCTGGTTCTGCTCTCCACCAAGTACGACGTAGCTTCCGGTTCCGTCTGGGGCGTTGTCGACCTTGGTACCGGCGTTCCGACCTTCGTCAACCTGATCGTCCTGATCATCCTGAGCAAGAGATTCTTCGAACTGATGAAGGACTACAAGGCTCGTTACATGGGCATCGGCGAAGTGGATCCCGAATTCTATGTCTGGTA
>JAFPXN010000023.1 GCA_017412505.1 Bacillota bacterium
CAGGTGCTGCACATTACGCCCTACCGCAGCTACCCCTCCGGCGTGACCGCCACCAACGCCAAAAAGCGCGAGTACATGCGCTGGCGGGCTCAGCGCAACGCCTACATCATCGAGGACGATTTCGAGTCGGAGATCACCCCGGCCAGAAAGCCGGAGGACACCCTCTATTCCCTGGACGGCTCCGGCCGGGTGCTGTACGTGAACACCTTTACCAACACCGTCTCCACGGCCGTGCGCACCGCCTATCTGATCGTGCCGAAAAACCTGCAAAAAGATTTCGAGGACCGCATCGGCTTTTACACCTGCACGGTCCCCACGTTCGATCAGTATATCCTCGCCGAACTGATCTTAAACGGCGACTTCGAGCGTCATATCAATAGAGTAAGAAGGAATAAGAGAAAGAATCCCTAGTTCCCCAATTCGATCGAGATCTCCGTGAACTCTTTCAGCAGATAATCCACGTCGTACTCCGCCTTGTTCCGTCCATAGCTGTCCAGATGCGCCCTGCCCTCGTGCATCATGACGATGCGCGTACCGTAATCCGTCGCGAAGCGCAGATTGTGCGTCACCATCAGGGCCGTCAGCTTCTTTTCCTCGATCGCCTGCAGCGTCAGTTCCATCACCGTCTCCGACGACTTCGGATCCAGCGCGGCCGTGTGCTCATCCAGGATCAGCAGGTCGATCGGGGTCATCGTCGCGATCAGCAGCGCCAGCGCCTGCCGCTGACCCCCGGAAAGCGACCCCACCGCCGTCTCCAGTTTATCCTCGAGACCCATGTGCAGCCGGGACAGCAGTTCCCGGTATTCGCCGCGTTTTACGGGGTTCACGCCCCGGGCGAGGCCGAAGGGTTTTCCCTTGTTGTCCGCCAGGGACAGATTCTCCAGGATCGTCAGGTCCGGGCACGTGCCCTTCGCCGGGTTCTGGAACACGCGGCCGATGCGCTTGGACCGCCGGAATTCCGGCACTTTCGTGATGTCCTCCCCGTCCAGCAGGATGCGCCCCTTTTCCGGGGACAGCGTGCCGCAGATCAGATTGAGCATGCTCGTCTTGCCCGACCCGTTGGAACCGACGACCGAAACGAATTCGCCCCGATCCACCCGGAAGTTGAAATCCTCGAACAGACAGGTCTCGTTTACCGTGCCGGGGTTGAAGGTCAGGTCGATGTGCTCCAGTTCCACCAGCGCCTTATTCGCGCCGTTCGCTTCGCTAAGCATGTTCCTTTCCTCCTTTCTTCCCCACACGTTCCGAGATGATGGCGACGGTTAGAAGCGCTGCCATCAGCAGTTTCAGATAGGTATTCGGCAGGCCCAGCTGCAGCGCGATCATCAGGCAGGCCTTGTAGACGATGGAACCCAGAATCGCCATGGTGACGAGCTTCAGGAAACGGATGCGCTTGAACAGCGCCACGCCGATAATGACCGAAGCCAGCGCCATGACGACCATGCCTTTTCCGGAGTTGATGTCCGCGTTCTCGTTCAGCTGCGCCAGCACGCAGCCCGCCAGCGCCGTGCAGGCGTTTCCGATGGAAAGCCCGATGATCTTCATCGTGCCGGGGTCGCGGCCCAGGCCGGTCACATACTGATCGTTATTGCCCGCCGCCCGCAGCAGCAGGCCGTTCTTCGTCGACAGATACCAATCCAGCGCCAGTTTGACCGCCAGCGCGATCAGGAAGATCACGAGCATCTGGCGGTGCTGGTACAGCCCCGCCGGCAGCGCTTCGTACGCCGGCGCGTTGAAGATCGTCGGCTGGTTGAAGAACTGCTTGATGGCCGTGCCGCCGGTGATGATCAGGTTGACGGACCACATGGCGGTCATGACGAGGATGCCGGACAGCAGGTCCGTGATGTGTGCCTTGACGTGCAGCAGACCCGTGACGCACCCGGCTGCCGCGCCCGCCAGGATGGCCAGAAGGCAGGCGATCCAGGGGTTAACACCGCCGGTGATCGCCGCCGCGGCGACGCACGCTCCCAGGGGGAACGTGCCGTCGACGGACAGATCCGGGAAGTTCAGGATCTTGTATGTGATTGTTACGCCCATGGCCATGATGCCGTAGATCAGACCCTCCCGAAGGACGGTCTCAGCAAGGCCGAGAAAGATGTTCATACGTTACTCCAACCGGGGATGGTTCTTTATTCTCCTACGACTCTGGCGCCTGCGTAATCCGCGGGCACTGCCATATCGAACTTCGCCAGGTTCGCGTTGCTGTAGACGGGCTCCGAGTCGGAGACGATGGAGACCGGCATGGTCATGATGTCCGCGCCGTTCAGAACGTCCGCCGCCATCTTGCCGGTGGTCTTGCCGAGCGCGATATAGTCGAGGGTCTCGGAAGCCACGCAGCCGTACTGCGCGACCTGTTCTTCCTCGCTGCCATAGCAGGGAACGCCGGCCGGGTCGGTCGCCGCGGTGACCACGGAGAAGTTGTTGACCACGTTGTTGTCGGTCAGATTGCACAGGCAGTCGATGCCGGAGGCCAGCAGGGACGCGATGCCGGAAGCGATCTCGGAAGCGTCGGTCACGCCCTGGGTCTTGATCTCGAACCCGTAGTCGCCGGCGATCTTTTCATATTCCTCGATCTGCGCGACGGAGTTGGCTTCGGACGTCGTGTACAGGATGCCCACGGTCTTCGCCTCGGGCTGGAACGCGCGGATCATGGCCAGCTGAGCCGGATAGTTCAGGTTGTCAGACGTGCCGCTGCAGCCGGTCTGGGGGTTGTTCAGATCCTGCACGAGGCCTGCGCCCGTGGGGCTGGAGACCGCGGAGAAAATGACCGGGATGCCCGCGTCCTTCGCTGCCGCGTAGGCTGCGGTTGCCGACGGAGTCGCGATCGCGATGATCACGTCGCAGCCGTCCGTTACGAATTTCTGCGCGGCCATGGAGTTGGTCTCGCCTTCGCCCATGCCGTTGACGAAATCGATGGTGCAGGTCTCGCCGTCGACGAAGCCCGCCTCCTTCAGACCTTCGATAATGCCGTTGTAGCAGTTGTCCAAAGACGCGTGCGGCGCGAACTGCAGGATGCCGATGCGCACGGATTCTGTTTCGCCGCTTTCCGCCGGCTCCGCAGCGGGTTCGTTCGAGCCGCCCGAGCAGGCCGCCAGGGACAGGATCATGATCAGGGACAGGATGATCGCCAGTACTTTCTTGCTTGTCATTTCGTTTTCCTCTTTCCTTTCTTGCTGTCGATGGTCTTTTGGGAAATCTGCAAAATAGAAAACGCTTTTGTCCACGGTCTCCCGGGACAAAAGCGTATTGCTTCTGCGTTGCCACCCGAGTTGCGCTAAACTAGCGCCTCTCACTTACGCCTGCCATCACAGGCGCCCCGATTTGTAACAGGAGGGATCCCGTCGGTCACTACTGAGCGGAAGCGTTCCGCCGTTCAAACCGCCCTCAGAAGTCCATTCGCTTGCCGCTTTCCGCTTCGCTCTCACCGCCCGAAGCTCGCTGGATGGTCCGCTTGTGCAAGGTACTACTCTTCCTCACAGGTTTCTTTGGTATGAAATTACCTGTATTGTAGGACCGCATTTCAGGATTGTCAAGAAGTATTTTGCTAATCTTTTGTTGAAGATCAACAAAAGGCGGGCAAATCAAAAGCCCGCGGGAAGATGGCCACGGGCTTTTGAAAGGGGCGGAAAATGCAGGTTCGCCGCCCCGGCTTGTTGATATACACACTATTACCTGCTAAAATGATTATAAGTCGTTCACTAGTGAACAAGTCAAGCGCAGAACAAAGAATGGAATCTTTTTTTGTAATACGATAGGTTGACCGAAATGAATACGCCTGAAACAAAGAAATTGTTTACGATCGCACAGGCTGCGAACGCCTGTTCCGTATCCCGTTCCACATTGCTCCGCATGGAGGAAGAAGATCTGCTGAAGCCGGCGCGCCACAACGACGGAAGATACCGTTACTACGACGTCCAGAACATCATGGAAGCCATGCAGATCTATTCCATGCACCGCATGGGACTGACCCGCAGCCAGATCCGCCCGCTCATCGATACGCCGGAGGAGATCGACGGGGTCATCGCCCGGCTGGAAACGATGCGCAACAACCTGGACGCCGCCATTATCGAACTGAAAAAGCGGACGCTGGAAGACTCGTCGTCCGTAACAGAGCTGCTGCAGCTGCCGGAAACGCTCTGCTATATCAAACCGTACGATCTGGAAGGCGGCCGTTACGATCTGGGACAATATCTGCAGGAGACGATAGAAGAAGCCATCGAAGCAGGCTGTCGTTTCGACTGGGACCGCCGGCCGTTTATGCGGGTCTTCCGGGAAGATCTGGCGGAGGGCGTGTTCCGGCCCGGCACTTACCGCTACTACGTCTGCATTCCTATCCTGCGTCACCCGAAATCCCTGCAGGACATCGTTCTGCTGAAGCCCCGCCGCATCCTGTCCGTCACCTGGCATGGGAGGGTCACGGACCTGGCTGACCGCACGCTGACCCTGACGGAAGACGCCCGGGCCATGGGGCTGAAACCCACAGGCTGGTTCCATCTGATCCAGCTGATCCTGAACGTCCCCAACGAGGAGATCGACCCGCAGAGCTCCGTGCTGCAGCTGGGATGCATCGTGGAGTGACCCAAACAACAGCAAAGGCGCCGCCCCGACGGGCGACGCCTTTTTGTGTGCTTTGCAATTCTCTCTATCTCTTATCCCTTTTGGAGGTCGGGTCTTCACAGGCCTTAGCCTTCGATCTGAATGAACTTCGGGGTCTCGACCTTTTCTTCCGGCTGTTTCTTGGGCACGGAGATCTTCAGGATACCGTCGACGAATTTCGCCTTGATGTCCTCTTCCTTCAGCTCTTCGCCCACGTAGAACGATCTGCTGCTGGAACCGTAGTATCTCTCGCGTCTGATGAACTTACCTTCCTTCTCTTCGTCATTGTCGAACTTGGTCTCGGCAGAGATGGTCAGGTAACCGTCTTTCAGCTGGGCCTTGACGTCTTCCTTCTTGACGCCGGGCAGTTCTACGTCGAGTTCATAGGAATTCTCGGTCTCCTTGACGTCGGTGCGCATCAATTGCGTCTGCGGACCTTGCACTCTCTTTACCGGTCTGTCGAAATCGTCGAAGAAATCATCGAACAGGTTATTTCTGAATACACTAGGCATAAGTAACATTTTAGGTTCCTCCTTTTCAGAACATATATCTCGCTTCGAAGTATTCTCTGCTTCGGAGCCGGGCTCCGTTCTCCCGGAACGTGACCCGCTGGTAAGCTTTTTTCTGTCCTCCGGAGCTCCCTCTCCTTCGGACAAGTATGTTATACCACTTTTGTTAGCACTCGTCAATAGTGAGTGCTAACATTTTTCAAAAATTTTTTCGTCGCTGCCTTGCAACTCTGATCAATAAAAAAAACCGGTAGTTGCAGCAAACTGTAACCAACCGGCCAAATCGTCCTATTCTTCTTCCCAGTTGCGCAGCCGCTCGATCAGTTCCTGGAAGCGTTCTGCCCGCGCGGACGGATTGTTGCGCAGGATGCGCCTTGCTGCCGCCAGCGGTTTAGGCCGGCGTTCGTTCACCTGTTCCAGGATCATGCGGATCCGTTCGCTTCTGGCCTTTGCGTCGACCTTTGCATCCGCCACACGGGCACGGAACTCCTCGACATCCGGAATACCGTTACCATTCGTATCTAAATAGGCAAGCTTTGCGTCCACCCGGCCTTTGACCTGTTCCGCCTTCTCCATCGCGGCGGCCAGTCTTTCGTTCTCTTCCGCCATCTCCTGCAGCAGCGCCTTGAGATCCAGCGCCTGACGCGCGGAAACGGTCGTATCCACGGCGATCCCTGCCATCAGCGCGTGGGTCAGGACCTGCACCCAGGAACCGGTGACGTACTGCAGCGCCCCGTCGAAATACGGATGCACCCAGCGCACCAGCAGCACGGAAAACACGCACCAGGCAAACGTCGCCCGGGGGCAGACGTAGCCGCGGATGTTGCCCGGGTCATTCGAATAGTCCCAGTAACGAACCGCGAACAGTTTCTCCATCAGCCAGCCGGTAAAATACTCCAGGATGCTGGCTGCGAGGCCGCCCAGCAGAGCGGTCAGCAGCAGGTTGTTCTGCACCGGCAGCGCCGCGTGCAGGATCGTGATCGCGCCGAAGCCGTAAATGGGCAGGATGGGCCCGAACAGGAAGCCGCGGTTCACCAGCTTACGGCTGCGCAGCGAAACGTAGACTACCTCCCAGAGGTAGCCCGCGAATGAATATAAAAAGAATAGCAGGATCCATTGATCCACGGAATACTGATACATAAAAACAACTTTCGGGATAATCAGGACGGGTCCGGTTGTCGCCGGGGACGGTTCCCATTGACAACGTTGTCAGCGGGAACCGTCCCCAGCGACAATGGACTTCTTTATTTTCTGCCCTTCCAGGCTTCGGCGATGGCAGCGTCCTCGTACTGGCGCATCCACAGCTCACAGTAATGGCCCTTCGCGGCCAGCAGTTCTTCGTGCCTGCCCTGCTCGATGATCCTGCCGTCCTGTACGACGAGGATGAGATCCGCGTCCCTGACGGTGGACAGTCTGTGGGCGATCACGATGGACGTGCGCCCGCGGATGATCGTATCGATGGCAGCCTGGATCTTCTGCTCCGTGAGCGTATCGACCGAGGCGGTCGCCTCGTCGAGCACGACGATCTTCGGCTGCGCCAGGATCGCCCGGGCGAAGGAGATCAGCTGTTTTTCACCGGTGGACAGCATGTCGCCGCCCTCCCCTACGTCGGTATCCAGACCCTTTTCGAGCTTCGCGATGACGCCTTCCGCGGATACGAGACGGATCGCCTCCCAGATCTCCTCTTCCGTCGCGTCCGGGCGGCCGTACACGAGGTTTTCGCGTATGGTGCCGGAGAACAGGTGCGGAGACTGCAGCACGTAGCCCAACGCCGAGTGCAGCCAAAGCTGCGAGCGGTCTCTGGCGTCGCGGCCGTCGATCAGCAGGCGGCCTTTCGTCGGCTCGTAGAAACGGCAGATGAGGCTCGCCAGCGTGGATTTGCCCGCGCCGGTCTCCCCTACGATGGCAAGGTTCGTGCCGAAGGGGATCTTCAGGTTGAAGTCCTTCAAGACGTACTCGTCCTCCGCCGCGTCGGGGTAGCGGAAGTCCACGTGTTCGAATTCGATGTCGCCGCGGATGGGCTCCCAGTTGTCCTTCTTCGGGTCAAACGCGTCGCCGTACTTTTCGATGACTTCCGGCGTATCGGTGACCGAGGGCGTCAGTCCGAGCAGGTTCGTAAACCGCCCGATATTCACCTGGGTCTGCACCAGCAGGGACAGCACCTCCACCAGCCAGCGCACCGGTTCCATCAGGTCCTGGGCGTAACTCATGAACAGCGAGAACGTGCCCACCTGGTCCGCCGCCAGGATGCCGCCCTTCCACAGGACGAGGGCCAGGGCACAGGAAGACGCCAGATTGGTGACCATGGAGAACGCGCCGTAGGTCCTGGCGGACTGCAGCACTTTATGCTTCATGCGGGTGGTCTCCGCCATGAAGTCGCTGTCGATCTTCTCCTCGATCGCGAGCGACTTGATGGTCTTCGCCCCCGTAATGCCCTCGTTAAAATTGCCTGTGATCTTCGAGTTGATCTCCCGGATCTGATGGTGCAGATCGAAGAGCCTGCCCTGGAACATCCCGAAAAACAGCGCGATGATGGGCACTACAAGGAACACGTAGCCGGTCAGCTTCGCGTCGATGCTCAGCATGACGGCCGCGGCGCTCAGGATGTACAGCAGGAAATACACGCCGTCGAACAGCTGCCAGGTGAACAGCTCGCCGATGCGGCTGGTGTCGCTGATGACCCGCGCGTGGATGTAGCCCACGCTGTTCTGGTTGTAGTAGTCGAACGACAGCTCCTGCAGGTGCTTGAACGCCTGGTTGCGCATGTCGCGGTCCATCCGCAGCTCCGTCGCGAGGCAGATGCGCACGCTGACGTAGGTGATAGCCGCCGTCGCGAGGATGAGCAGCGCATACAGCAAAGCATACGTGCCCATGCCCTCGACCGTGCCCTTTTTCACAAAGTGGTCGAGCGCGTATTTCTGCAGCACGGGCCGCGCCGCGTCCGACAGGCCGCACAGGATCTGGATGAACACGATCAGGGCGAACGCCTTTTTATACGGCCTTGCGAAAGGCAGCAGCCGCGGGATGCCGAAGAAAGGCAGCCGTATTTTCTTTTCTTCTTTAGTCATGGACGGCCTCCTTTCCCTGTCTGGCAGCGTCGGCAACGCCCAGCTGGATCTCGTAGATCTTCTGGTAGATGCCTCCTGCGCTCTTCAGTTCGTCCGGCGTGCCCTTTTCCGTAATGCGTCCGTCCTCCAGCACCACGACCTGGTCCGCCTTGGAAAGCGTCGTGATCCGGTGGGAGATGAGGATGATGGTCGCAGTGCCGAAGCGCTCTTCCAGCGCGGCGCGGATCTTCGCGTCGGTGACGCTGTCCACGGCGGACAGGGAGTCGTCGAAGATCATGACGGGCGCGTCCTGAGTGAGAGCCCGGGCGATGGCGGTGCGCTGCTTCTGACCCCCGGATAGGGTCACGCCGCGCTCTCCCACGAAGGTCTCGTAGCCTTCGGAGAAGTTTTCGATGGACGCGGCAAGGCAGGCATCCCGGGCGGCTTCTTCCACCTGCTCCCGCGTGATGCCTTCTCTGGCGATGCCGATGTTGTCCTGTATGGAACGGCTGAACAGGAAGGGTTCCTGCAGCACGATCGCGATGTTCTTGCGCAGATAGTCCGCGCGGATGTCCCGCACGTCCGTGCCGCCGATGGTGATGCGGCCGGATCCTTCGGGGATCTCGTACAGTTTGTCGAGCAGCAGCATCAGGGTGGACTTGCCGCTCCCCGTGCCGTCCAAAATGCCCAGCGTGCTCCCCGCGGGCACGGTAAAATCGACGTCCTCCAGGATCTTCGGTCCGTTCTCGTAGGAGAAATCCACGTGATCGAACACGATGTCGCCGTGCATGTCGGCCTCCCCCGCGCCGGGTCTGTCCTGCTCTTCTTCGGAGTCCATGATATAGGCGAGGCGCTCCAGCGAAACGCCGGCCTTGGACATCTCGGACAGCATGCGTCCCAGTCTGCGGATCGGGAAGCTCAGCATGCCGTTATAGGAGATGAACGCGACGTATTCGCCCGGGGTCATCGCGCCGCGGACGGCGAACACCGCGCCGAAGCACGTGACCAGCAGGATCTGCAGACCGCACAGGATGTCCTGGATGGAGAAGAACCGGCCCATGATGTGGGCCATATGCACCCACAGACCGGTATACTTTTCATTGACCGCTTCGAAGCGCTCCTTTTCCCTGGCTTCCGCCGCGAACGCGCGCACGACGCGCACGCCCGTCAGATTCTCCTGCACGGCTGCGGAGACCTTCGCCTCCTGCTCGTCGCACTTCATAAAACCCTCTTCCATCTCTTTGCGGAAGAAGACGGAATACGCCAGGATGACGGGGATGGGCGCGATCGCGATCGCGGCCATCTTCGGGTTCATGGAGAACATGAACGAGATGGACATGGCCATGAGGATCGTGATGCGCAGCACCGAAGTCAGCTGTTCCGCCACGAACGTGCGGATGCGGTCCACGTCCGTCGTGCAGCGCTGGATGATATCGCCGGTGTGGTTCTTCATATGCCAAGCGAACGGCAGACGCGAGATGTGCGCGAACAGCGTGTCGCGCATGTTCTTGACGAACACCTCGGACGCGCGGGTGTTGAGCATGGTCGTGCCGTACTGGGCGCAGGCGCGCACCAGGGCGAGCGCGGCGATGGCCAGCGCCATCAGGTACAGATGCTGCCCGAGGTACGCGAAGCCGCCGGCCCGCTCGACCAGCCCGTTGACCCACGCGGGGAACTGCGACGGCTGGCCGCCGATGGCGTTGTCGATGGCCGCGCGGATGATCTGCGGGTTGACCATGTCGACGAACGTGACCAGCGCGGAGCACGCGATGCTCAGAACGAACAGGAGCTTGCTCCCCTTCAGGAAGCGGAGCAGCAGACGCGTGTTGTTCTTCTTATTCTGTTGTGTCTTTTCCTGTGTGCTCATAACTCCCACTATTGTAACAAAAATGTTTGCGGTTTCCTACCTTTTCAATGTGACCAAACCGGGGCCTCCTTCCATAAAAACTCTTTTCCGTGCTGTGTGAAGACCCGAAAAGGGCAAAAAAACACCGTGACCAACATGCCACGGTTTCTTCTGCGGGGATCTGTCCGATCCGATCTAAAACATGCAAACCGAGGTCATCACACAATATTCCGTTCCGTTTTCATATTTCTTGCCAGTCATGAATGATAACCCCCTTTCAAAAACTCAAAATTGTTCATCCAACGCTCTATTTATAACAAAAACAGCCCTGCAAGTCAATGATCCGGGCCGTTTTCCGTTCAGATGTAACCAAGTTGTAACAAAGCACACCCCGGCAGGGATCCGTTATTCCCCGCTGCGCGGACAGACTCCTTCCCGGATCAATGCTAGCACCTGCTCCCTATCGCGCAGCGCCGTGCAGGCGCCCACCGCCGTCGTGCAGACCGCGCCGCAGGCGTTGGCGAAGGTCAGAGCCTCTCTGATGCCGCTCCCCCGGACGATCTCCGAAACGAAACCTGCCAGGAAGTTATCCCCCGCGCCGGCTGCGTCGACGGCGTCGATGTCATACGCCGGCAAACAGATCGTTTCCTCCCTGCTCCTGAACAGGCATCCTCTGCCGCCGAGTTTGATGATCACGCTGCGCACGCCCGCAGCCAGGAACACGTCCGCCATTTTCCCGGGCTCGTTTTCCCCGCTGTAATACCGGGCTTCCTCTTCGTTAGGCGTGATGCAGTCGATCATCGGCAGAGAATCCGCGATGTCTTCGAGCTTCAGCTTCGTGAAATTCGGGAGCTTCATATCCGCGAATACGGGAATGCCTCTTGCATGCGCGGCATCCACGATCTGCCGAACTATATCGGGCTCGTCGAACGGTGCCCGGAACAGCGACCCGAGCACGACCGCCTTCGCATCGGAAAGCGCATCCAGGTACTGCTCCGGGTGAAAGTTGTAGCGATGCGCCCTGTTCGTGATCGATCTGCGTGTCCCCCGGTTCAATGCTCTGGCGATCTAGTGTTTCAACGGCTTCTTTCGCGTGATGTTTCGATGCATTGTTAAGATGGATCCGTATTACCGGCGCACCATCTTAACATACTCTAAGGCGGGTTTTTATCATATACGATCAATCGTGCGCTTCCGGCAAATATGTTAGGAATCCTGTGCCTATTCAGCCCCGCATCTTAACAGATTCCGTGCTGCGTGAAGCCAGCGAACCTGGCGAGCCGCGGAAACGCACTTTTCCAATCGTTTCCGTGTAGGTGTTAAGAATAAGCCGCTGTTTTGGAACATTATCTTAACTATGAACAAAAACATATTCTTTTGCCGCATTTCATTCCGCTGCGCCTTGTCTGCTCGCCTGGTCCAGCCCGAAGGGGATATTTCTTTTCTCTCCAATTTGTAAGATAATTATGAAAACATCGTGTATATAGGTGAAAGGGGTGTACACCTATGCAAGACGAAAAGATCGTCCAACTGTATTGGGACAGGGACGAACAGGCGATCGGAGAGTCGTCCGCGAAATACGGGACATACTGCGGCTCGATCGCCGGCAACATTTTGAACAGCCGCACGGATGCGGAGGAGTGCGTCAATGACACTTGGCTGCGCGCTTGGAATGCCATGCCGCCGCATAGGCCTGTTCTGCTGTCGGTTTTCCTGGGGAAAATCACACGCAATCTCGCGTTCGACCGCTACAAGGCGCTGCGCCGGGAAAAGCGGGGCGGCGGTCAGATGGAACTGGTACTGGAAGAACTGGAAGAGTGCGTTTCCGGCAGGGATGACCCTGCGCAGCAGCATCAGGTCCGAGAACTGATGGCGGAGATCAACGCCTATCTGCTCGCTCTGCCGAAGACGAAGCGCGACTTGTTCATCCTGCGGTACTGGTATGCGGACAGCATCCGGCAGATCGCCGAAAAAAGCGGGCTGAGTGAAAACAACGTATCCGTTTCCCTAAGCCGCATGCGGAAAGATCTGAAAGCACATTTGAACGAAAGGGGCTACGATCTATGAAATCGGAAGAATTGTTTGAAGTCCTGAAAGACATCGACGAAACGTCGGTGGCGGGGGCAGGACGCGCACAGAGAAGAACTGCCGCTTGGAAGAAGTGGGCCGCGCTGGCTGCCTGTGCAGCGCTCGTATTCGCGGCAGTCACGCTACCGCGGATGGGCGGCAGCGCCGGAACCACAATAGACTATCCGTCCTCGGTAAAGTGGCTCAGTCCGGTCTACGCGGAACCTGTCGCGGAAAAGATGAGTTCCACGGAATTCATGGAAAGCGACGAGCACTGGAACTGGTGGTCCGGATACCGGCCGAAAGCACAGGCTTCCGAAGAGGTTCAAGAGGACATGGCGGACAGTTACAGCGCGTTCATGAAGGAACTGCTGGTCGCGGAAGACGAAAACACCGTCTGCTCGCCGCTGAATCTCTATCTCGCGTTCTCCATGCTCGCGGAAGTTTCGGACGGCAGCACCCGTCAGCAGATCCTGGATGCGCTGCACGCGCCAGACGTCGAAACGCTTCGGGAGCGCATCGATCTGCTCTGGCAGAGCAACAGCGTGGATACGCCCACGCTGAAGAGTCTGCTGGCGAATTCCATCTGGTTGAAGGATTCCGTACAGTTCAATGAAGAGACGCTGCAGCGTCTGGCGGATCGATATTTCGCCTCCTCGTTCCGCGGTGACCCGGGTTCGGAAGACATGACCACCGCCCTGCAGAAGTGGACGGACATGGGCACCGGCGGGCTTCTGAAGGAATACACGAAGAACATGAAACTGGATGACGATACCGTCATGGCGCTGGTTTCGACACTTTACTACAAAGCGGTCTGGACGGACGAGTTCAATGCCGGTATGACCGACCGGCAGACTTTCCACGGCACGAAAGGCGATACGACGGCGGACATGATGCACAAGAGCGACAGCATGGGGGTCTATAACGGGGATTCGTTCACCGCGCTCGGCTTGAACCTGCTCGACAGCGGCGCCATGTACTTCTTCCTTCCGCAGGAAGGTGCGGATGTGAATACTCTCGCGTCGGACCCGCAGGTGTTTACCGTACTGCACGCGAACCGCAACCGGGATGACGAGGGCTGGTACTTCCCGCTGGTCAATCTGTCCGTTCCAAAATTCAGCGTTTCGCAGAAAACGGACCTTCTCGACGCCATGCATTCGCTGGGCATCACCGACGCGTTGGATCCGGCAGTCTCTGATTTTACGCCGCTGACCAAGCAGATCGAAGGTCTGTTTGTAAGCAGTGCCGAACACGCCGCCATGGTGGAGATCGACGAGAACGGCGTCACGGGAGCCGCGTATACGGAGATCGCGGTCACAGAAGGCGCTCTGGAACCAGAAGACGAGATAGACTTCGTCCTGGACCGTCCGTTCCTGTTCGTGGTCACCGGAAACGACGGTTCCGTCCTGTTCTCCGGGATCGTAAGAAATATCGAATAGCAGCTGGTTGTTGTAAGAGCCTCCTGACCCAATCGTCACAGTTCAGGCTTGAAAATGATAGTTAAGCGTTTTGCGGATTTCTGCATAACGCTTAACTTTTTCTATGAGAATGCTTAACAATTCGTTGCAGCCTATAGAAAAACAATATAGATTTCAGTTTGCTTTGCCCCGCACATCCGCGGGTCATCCTTGCACGACAAAACCGCTCACAAGGCCTTAAATCGGCTCTGTGAGCGGTTTTTATGCTTAAGTCAACTAGTTATACCAGTTCGAGGAAAACAGCCTCTGCAACGTCTCCCTGACGGGGGCCGAGCTTCAGGATGCGGGTGTAGCCGCCGTTGCGTCCATCGTACTTGGGTCCGATCTCTTCAAACAACTTGGTAACAACGTCTTCATCCTTGATGTAAGCGAGAGCCTGTCTTCTTGCGTGAAGATCGCCGCGCTTTGCCAGCGTGATCATCTTCTCCGCTTCTCTTCTAGCTTCCTTGGCTCTGCAGTCAGTCGTCTGAATGCGGCCGTACTTGAAGAGGTCTGTAACCAGATTTCTCAGCATGGATCTTCTGTGCGCAGAGTTGACGCCCAGTTTTCTGTATCCGGTCATTTTTCGTGTCCTCCTATTCGTCGCTGGGTTTGAGGCCCAGTCCTAATTCTTCCAGTTTGTGCTTCACTTCGTCGAGAGACTTCTTGCCGAGGTTGCGGACCTTCATCATGTCCGCTTCGCTCTTCTGCGTCAGCTCTTCGACCGTGTTGATTCCTGCACGCTTTAAGCAGTTGAACGAACGGACGGACAGTTCGAGTTCTTCGATGCTCATTTCCAGAGCCTTTTCCTTCTTATCCTCTTCTCTTTCCTTGAGGATCGGGCCGTTCTCGCCGGTCTCGGAGAGGCCGGTGAACAGCTGCAGGTGCTCTTTCATGATGTTGGCGCCGATGGCCACGCCTTCTTCGGGCGCGATGCTGCCGTCGGTCCAGATCTCGAGGATCAGGCGCTCGTAGTCGGTCACCTGGCCTACGCGGGTGTTCTCCACCGTCCAGTTCACCTTACGCACGGGCGTATAGATGCTGTCGATGGGGATGACCGCGATGGGCGTGTTCTCGTCCTTGTTCTGATCTGCGGGCACATAGCCTCTGCCCGTGGAGATGTTCAGCTCCATGGACAGGGTGGAACCGTCTTCCAGAGTTGCGATGTGCAGCTCGGGATTGAAGATCTCCAGACTTCCGTCGGAGATGATGTCCGCCGCTACGACCTCCTTGGGGCCGGTCGCATTGATGATGGCGCGCACCTTGTCCTGGCCGTGAAGGGCCAGCGCAAGCTTCTTGAGGTTCAGGATGATCTCCGTAACGTCTTCCTTGACGCCGGGGATGGTGGAAAACTCGTGCAGAATTCCATCTATTCTTACGGAGGTGACAGCAGCGCCGGGCAGGGAGCTCAGAAGGATCCTTCTTAAGCTGTTGCCCAGGGTGTTGCCGTAACCGCGTTCGAGGGGTTCAACGATAAATTTGCCGTAACTGGGGTCGTCATCGATATGTTCACATACGATGCTGGGCTTTTCAATTTCGATCACTTATGTTCCCTCCTTCTGTTCAAGTTATCCAAGAATCAGCCTACCGATTACTTGGAGTAGAGCTCGACGATCAGGTGTTCTGCCACCGGGGTATCGATCTGCTCTCTGGTCGGCATAGCGAGAACTTTGCCTTCCAGCTTCTGCGTGTCGATCGTGACCCAGGCAGGAGTGCTGATGGTCATTTCCTTGATTTCCTTGAACTTCGGGGAAGAAGTGCTCTTTTCCTTGACCGCGACGACGTCGCCGGCCTTCAGCTGCATGGAGGGGATGTCCGCCTTCTTGCCGTTCACGGTGAAGTGACCGTGGGTGACCAGCTGACGGGCTTCCTTTCTGGAGGAAGCGAGGCCCATTCTGAAGACCACGTTGTCCAGTCTCGTTTCGAGCATGATCAGCAGGTTTTCACCGGTGATGCCCTTCTTGGCAGCGGCCTTTTCGAACAGATTTCTGAACTGCGTTTCCTGCAGTCCGTAGAATCTCTTAGCCTTCTGCTTTTCTCTGAGCTGGAGACCGTAGTCGGAGCTCTTCTTTCTGCCCTGGCCGTGCTGACCGGGAGCGTAGGATCTCTTTTCCAGAGCGCACTTGCCGCTGTAGCATCTTTCGCCCTTCAGGAAAAGCTTCTGTCCTTCTCTTCTGCAAAGTCTGCAGGAAGGTCCTGTATATCTTGCCATATGTTCGTTCCTCCCTTACTAAACTCTTCTTCTCTTCGGCGGTCTGCAGCCGTTGTGAGGAATGGGTGTGATGTCCTTAATCATCGTGATGTTAAGGCCTGCAGTCTGCAGCGCTCTGATGGCAGCTTCTCTGCCGGAGCCGGGACCCTTTACATATACTTCAACCGTCTTGAGTCCGTGTTCCATCGCGCCCTTGGCAGCTTCTTCGGCAGCCATCTGCGCGGCGAACGGGGTGGACTTTCTGGAACCCTTGAAACCGAGGGAACCGGCGCTGGACCATGCCAGTGCGTTTCCGTTCAGGTCCGTCAGGGTAACGAGGGTGTTATTGAAGGAAGCCTGGATATGAGCCTGACCGCTTTCAATGTTCTTACGCTCTCTTCTCTTTTTGCGTACAGTCTTTTTTACTGTTGCCATGTTAGCTTACCTCCTTCTCCCTACTTCTTCTTGCGGCCAACCGTCTTCTTGGGACCCTTGCGGGTGCGGCTGTTGTTCTTGGTGTTCTGTCCGCGAACGGGCAGGTTTCTTCTGTGTCTGATTCCTCTGTAGCAGCCGATCTCCATCAGGCGCTTGATGTTCATGGAAACTTCTCTTCTGAG
>JAFPXN010000024.1 GCA_017412505.1 Bacillota bacterium
GCCGGTCTCGTCGACGAGACGGCTCAGCAGGATCCCCGCCGCGACAGACGTTGCGCCGAGCATGTTGTGGCCGCAGCCGTGTCCCACGCCGGGCAGCGCATCGTATTCCGCCATATAGCAGACGTGCGGACCGGGTTTCGCGGAACGGTATTCCGCCCGGTAACCCGTCGGAAGCCCCAGATAGGGCTTTTCGACCTTAAATCCGTACTTTTCCAGCAGCGCAGCATGGAGTTTCGAGGATGCGAACTCCTGATTGCCCAGCTCCGGGTTTGCGTAGATCGCGTCGGACAGAGCGACGACGTCGTCTCGGATCTCCTTCGCGGTCTGCAGGATCCTGTCTTTCATGTTTTTGCCTCCTGTAAAACGTCTACTTCAGGAATCCGTCGATGATGGCCTTCTCCGCTTCCTCTTCCGTCAGTCCCAGCGTGCGCAGCTTCAGGATCTGCTCGCCCGCGATCTTTCCGATGGCGGCCTCGTGGATGAGGGCCGCGTCCCGGTTTTTGGCTACGAGTTCGGGCGACGCGTCCACTCTGCCGTTCTCCGACAGGATGGCGTCGCACTCGCTGTGACCCGTGCATTTCGCGTTGCCGATGATGTTGGACCGGTACGCCTGGTAGCTGTCGCCTCTGGCGACGGAGCGGCTGATCAGGTTCACGCCGCTGTCCTCGCCGTTCATCTCGACCTCGAAGTCCGTCGTCGCGGTCTCATCGCCGTCGGTCAGAAGGCGCTCCTTGATGATGAGGGTCGCGCGGTCGCCCACGGTGCCTCTGGTCTTGCGCACGGAACTGGATACGCCGCCCAGCTGGACGGTATCCATCTCCAGATAGGAATCGGGACCCAGATAGACTTCCGTCTGCGGGTCGATCGTCTTCTTCGTATCGTTCGCGCCGGTGCCGATGTGCTTCTCCACGTATTTGACCCGGGAGCCCTTCTCCAGGAAGAAGCGGTGGATGCCGCTGTGACGGGCCGGTTCCCCGGTCTCGGTGTGGATGCCGCAGCCGGCGATGATGGTGACGTCCGCGCCTTCTCCTACGAAGAAATCGTTGTAGACCAGGTCGTCCACGCCCGCTTTCGTGACGCAGGCGGGGATCAGGACGTCTTCGCCCTTCGTGCCGGGAGCGATGTGGATGTCCAGGCCGGGGTTGTCGGTCTTGGAATCGATCTTGACGTTGTCCGTGGACTGTCTGCCCAGGCTCATGCAGTTGGAGCGGATGTTGTAAGCCCCGGTAAACGCGCTCATGTCGAGCCCGGTAACGGTCTTCAGCAGATCCGCCGTATCTTTATCGATCTTGTTCAATTCGTTTTCTCCTTCAAATCTGACCCTTTACATGCAGGGGTGCTCGCAGTCGTCGTTCTTGCAGAGCAGTCTCGGGAAGATGCTCTTGCGGTCGCCCCGCAGGCCGACCTTGCCGTTCTGGATCATCACGATCTCGTCGGCGATGGACAGGATGCGTTCCTGATGGGAAATGATGACCAGGGAGGATTCCCTCTTGTCGCGGATGTTTTCGAACACGCGCACCAGGTTGTTGAAGCTCCACAGGTCGATGCCCGCTTCCGGTTCGTCGAACACGGACACCTTGCTGTGACGCAGCAGAACGGTCGCGATCTCGATGCGCTTGATCTCGCCGCCGGACAGGTGATTGCCCACGCCTCTGTCGACGTACTCGCCTGCTTCGAGGCCCACTTCGCGCAGGACGTTCGCAAGTTCTTCGTCCGTCAGCGTTCTTCCCGCTGCCATGTTCAGGATGTCGCGCACGGTGATGCCTTTAAAGCGTACCGGCTGCTGGAACGCGTAGCCCACGCCCGCGCGGGCTCTTTCGGTCGGGTCCAGCGGGACCAGATCCATGCCGTCGAGCAGGATCTGACCTTCGTCGGGCTTTTCCACGCCTGCGATCATCTTCGCCAGCGTCGTCTTTCCGCCGCCGTTCGGACCCGTCAGGCAGATGAGTTTGCCTTCCGGGATGACCAGGTTTATGTCGTCCAGGATCTTCCGCCCCTGGGCGGAGAAGCTGACATTTTTGATTTCCAACATGTTTTTCTGAGTTCTCCTTTGGTTTAGTGTATAGTTATAATAATTATAACATAAAACGGAGGGCTATTACCGCCCTCCGTTGAAATTCTAATGGAATACGCTATCGGATCCGCAGCGCCCGCATGGCGTTCAGGATGGCCAGCATGCACACGCCCACGTCCGCGAAGATCGCCAGCCACATGTTGGCGATGCCGAAGGCTGCGAGGATCAGTACCAGCACTTTGATGCCGATGGAGAACCAGATGTTCTCGTAGATGATGCGCATGGTCTTCTTCGCGATGCGGATAGCCAGCGCCACGTCCGAAGGCTTGTCGTTCATCAGCACGATGTCCGCCGCTTCGACCGCCGCCGCACTGCCCATGGAGCCCATGGCGATGCCGACGTCCGAACGGGACAGCACCGGTGCATCGTTGATGCCGTCGCCCACGAAAGCGACCGTCCTGCCCTCGCCCTTGTCCGCGATCAGCTCTTCGACCTTCTTCACCTTGTCCTCGGGCATCATTTCCGCAAAGTACCGGTCCAGTCCGAGGTCTGCGGCCACGTCGGAAGCGATGTCTTCCTTGTCGCCGGTCAGCATCACAGTGCGGGCAACACCCTGCGCCTTCAGGGACGCAATTGCCTCCTTCGCGTCGTCCTTTTCCACGTCCGCGATCACGATGTGACCCTCGTAGCGCCCGTCGATCGCGATGTGCACGGTCGTGCCGTGCAGGTGACAGGTGTGATAGGCGACGCCCAGGCGTTCCATCAGGCGTTTGTTGCCGCACTGCAGCGTCTTTCCGTCCACGACGGTCACGACGCCTTCGCCCGCGAATTCCTCGAAATGCTCGACTCTCCCCTTATCCACGCGTTTACGCGTGCGGCGCTTGTACTCGTCCGCCAGGGACTTGGAGATCGGGTGGTCGGAAAAACTCTCCGCGATCGCCGCGAGTTCCAGCAGTTCCTCTTCGGTAATGCCTTCGGGATGCACTGCCACGACGGAGAACACGCCCTTCGTCAGGGTCCCGGTCTTGTCGAACACGACCGTATCGGCCTTCGACAGCGCTTCCAGA
>JAFPXN010000025.1 GCA_017412505.1 Bacillota bacterium
CAATTTTCGTTGACTAGTGCAATATGATTGCCTCTCCAGAACAAAGACCCAAGGGGATCGTCCCCTTGGGTCTTTCTTATTGTCAGATGATCTACCGCTTTCCGAACCTGCTTTCCGCCACGGGTTCCCCAAGAGAAATGGTAAACCGCGGATCGTTGCAGCACAGGTGCAGCATCAGGCGGAAGACGTCGTCTGCGGATGCGTCGAGCACGTTGGCCAACTCCTGCGCCGTCATAGCGCTGTCCGCGGAAAGGAGCAGCTTCGCCGCCCGGTTTTTCAGATCGATCAGGCCTCCGGCAGCTTTCTTCCCGAATTCGACGGCCGGCTGATGGTAGGCGTTGATGCCGATCATGATGGCGTACATGCTGACAGCCCGTTCGAAGACCGCGATCAGCTGCCCCACGTTGTAGGCGTCCGCTTCGGGCACGGTGAGGAGGAGGGTATGCTTGTCGTGATCCTCCAGCGCCTTCTTCGTCCCCAGCATGAAGGCGTTCAGGTAGTCGCCGCTGGTGCTGTCTTCTCCGACGGTCATCGATGTGCCTGCCCGGTCTTTCAGCACCTGTACGAAGGTAACGAAGATGTTTTCAGGTCCTGCCACCAACTGCTGCACGTAGGAGTGCTGGTCGCTGGTGCCCTTGTTGCCCATCACGGCCAGACCCTGATGCACCGTATTGCCTTCCAGGTCGAATTCCTTACCCAGAGATTCCATCACCAGCTGCTGCAGGTATTTGGCGAAGAGGATCAGCGAATCCTTGTAGGGAAGCACCACCTGCGTGACCCCGCCATTTCCGCCGGTGCAGCGGTACCAGGAGAGCGCCAGGAGTAGCGCAGGGTTCTCTGTTATGGTCTCCGTTCTGCCCAGCTGATCGCAGTCCGCCGCGCCCTTCAGGAAGCGATCGATGTCGATGCCTTTCAGCGCCAGGGGCAGCAGGCCCACGGCGGACATGACGCTGGTGCGTCCTCCCACCCAGTCCCACATGGGGAAGCGGTCCAGCCAGCCCTCGCTTTCCGCGGTGGCGTCGAGTTTGCTCCCCGCACCGGTCACGCATACGGCGTGCTTCGCGAAGTCCAGTCCGTTCGCTTCATAGAAGGCCTTGGCTTCCACCATGCAGTTGCGGGTCTCGATGGTGCCGCCGCTCTTGGAGATGATGATGGTGAGCGTGGCGTCCAGGTCGGACTTGACCGCCTCGAAGACCTTGTCCATGCCCGCGGGATCCGTGTTGTCCAGGAAGAACAGATCCATGGGGTCTTCCGGGCTGTCCAGCGCGTCTGCCACGAACATGGGTCCTAAACTGCTGCCGCCGATACCGCCCACGATCACGTGGCGGAACGCGTCGCCCCGTTCCGTCTTCACGCTGCCGCTGTGCACGTCGGCTGCGAAGCGCTTTACTCTTGCGACACAGTCTTCGATCTCTTTCTTCAGTTCCGGCGTCGGCGCGAGTTCGGGCGCCCGCAGCCAGTAGTGGCCCACCATCCGGCCTTCGTCCGGATTGGCGATGGCGCCGGCTTCCAGTTCTTTCATTCCGGCCAGTGCGCCGGAGATCTTCTGCTGCATCGATCCCAGAAACTCTTCATTCAGGTCCATGCCGCTCCAGTCTGCCATCAGGCCGGTCTGCGGCGCGTAAAACAGCGTCTGTTTCCATCCTTGATCCATATTCTTTTTCTCCTGTGTATACTATCGAAAGAAGATCACAGCCGCGCTCATGGGAGGCAGCGTTATGCCTGCCTGGCCGTTCTCTACGGTCACGGCAAAGCCGTTTACGATCTCGTCAGCCTGCCCGCTTTTGGCCGGGAAATCCGCCTGACGCGTTTCGGAAAGGCTCCGGTTGACCAGGACGGCCGCATGGGTCTGCGGCGTGTCGCGGTAGAAGCCAAAGACGTCCGCGCCCAGGGCGAATGGGGTAAACGTTCCGTCGGTGAACACGGGGTCCGTCTTCCGTACCCCGATGGCATCGCGGTAGATCTTTTTCAGCTCTTCGTCTTCCTTGCCCCAGGGATAGGTCCCACGGTTGTAGGGATCCGCGTAGCCCTCCAGTCCGGCTTCGTCGCCGTAATAGATGCAGGGCACGCCGGGCAGCGTCATCTGCAGCAGGGTCATCAGGCGGATCCGTTTCTTCGCGAGGTCTCTCTGCTGCGGAGACAGGCGGTAGTCCCGCTTTTCCTCCTCGGAGAGGCTGTTTTTATCCGGCGCTTCGCCCAGGACGGTCATGACCCGCGGGCGGTCGTGGCTGCCCACCAGGTTCAGTGACCCGTAGAAAGCAGAAGGGGGATAATTCTCCTGCAGCGATTCCATCTCCTCGGCGAAATCTTCCGCGCTCCGCCAACCCAGCAGGTAGGCGTGCACGGCGTCGAGGAAGGGATAGTTCATCGTGCAGTCCAGTTCCGTGCCCAGGAAATAGCGGCGCAGTTTTCCGTAGCTGATCTTGTGGGAAGCGTCTTCCCAGACTTCTCCCAGCAGCAGGCCGTCCGCGCCCAGCGTTTCCGTCACGGCGGATTTGATCCTTTCGATGAAGCCGTCGGGCAGTTCGTCGGCTACGTCCAGCCGCCATCCTTTCGCTCCGGCGTTCAGCCACTTGCGGATGACGCTGTCCGGGTCTTCGAAAACGAAGCGGCGGTAGCTTTCTTCTCCCTCTTCCAGGCTGGGCAGGTCGTCCACGCCCCACCAGCAGTCGTATCCGATGGGACTGTTGTCGAAGCGGTACCAGCTCCGGTAGGGAGAATCCTCGCTCTGCCAGGCGCCGAGACCCGGATAGTTGCCGTATTTATTGAAGTACAGGCTGTCGCAGCCCGTGTGGTTGAACACGCCGTCCAGAAAGACGGAAATGCCTTTTTCTGCCGCTTTCCCGATCAGACGGGCGAAGGCGGCTTCGTCTCCCAGCATGGGGTCGATGTTTTTGTAGTTTCCGGTATCGTAGCGGTGGTTGCTGGCCGCTTCGAAGATGGGGTTCAGGTACAGGGCGGTGATGCCCAGTTCCTGCAGATAATCCAGCTTTTCTTCGATGCCGGCGAGGGTGCCGCCGTAGAAATCCCACACGCGCACTCTGCCTTCCGGCGTCTTCTCGTAGAAGGGGACCGCATCCCAATCTTCGACCAGGCGTTTGCCGGGGCCGTTCTTCTCCTGCCGGACTGCGGCGTCCGCCAGGGTCCTCCAGCCGGTTCCTCGGTGAAAGCGGTCCGGGAAGATCTGGTACACGATGGCCGTACGGTACCATTCCGGCAGGGGACGGGGTTCGTAGACGGTGATCTGGAAGGAGGGCGGTTCTTCTACGTAAAGGCAGCCTTCGCCGCCGACTTTATCCTCCGAAGCGCCGTAATGGATCAGATACCCGTCCGATCCGTAGATCAGAAAACTGTACCACAGAATCTCCGGGTCGTTTGCAGGGATGCGGCAGCAGAAGCGGAGATGGCCGTCCTGCTCCAGTTTTTCCATGGGCAGAACTGTTTCGCCGTCGCTGTCCACCCAGATGCGGCATGCGCAGGAAGCGCCCGGATCGTCCCATACGTCCAGGGCGACCGTCACCTCCGTGCCGGCAGGCACTGCCCCGAAGGGCGTGCGCCAATCGGACTTTCTGGTATTGTGGTAGGCTCTCATGCTTTAGGCGCCCTCCCGGGATGAAGGCTATAGTAAATGTCCGCATAGTCTCTCGCCGCGCGGTCCCAGGAAAAGTCCTGCGCCATGGCGTTGTCCATCAGACGGTTCCACGCTTCCGGCTGTTTGCGGTAAAGATCTGCTGCGCCAAGAAGGGTGAACATCATGGTATGGGCGTTGTATTCGGCAAAGCTGAATCCGGTGCCTTCGCCCGTATATTTGTTATAGGGGATGACGCTATCCTTCAGGCCGCCGGTCTCCCGTACGACGGGAAGAGTGCCGTACCGCATGGCGATCATCTGCGCCAGGCCGCAGGGTTCGAACAGGGAAGGCATCAGCAGCATGTCCGCGCCGGCGTACATGCGGTGGGAAAGCGCTTCGTCGAAGCGGATCTGCGCGCTCATCTTGCCTCCCGATCCCAGCGCGTAGTTTGTCAGCAGGGATTCGTATTCCGCGTCTCCGGTGCCCAGCACCGCGATCTCGATGGGGTGGGTGAGGATCTCGCCCAGCACGTGCCGGACCAGGTCCAGGCCCTTCTGGCTGGTCAGCCGTCCGACCATCACGACGAGGGGAACGTCCGGGTCTTCGATCAGGCCCAGTTCTCTCTGCAGCGCGGCTTTGCATGCCGCTTTGCCGCTTCTGTCGGCCGCCGTGAAGTTCGCGGGGAGGACTTTCTCCGACGCGGGGTCGAAGACCTCGTTGTCGATCCCGTTCAGGATCCCGTGCAGGATATCGGAGCGCCGGCGGAAGATGTCTTCCATGTGCTCTCCGAAGAACGGGCTCTTGATCTCCTGCGCATAGGTGGGACTTACCGTGGTGAGAACGTCGCTGTAGCAGAGACCGCCCTTCATGAAGTTGATGGCTCCATGCTCGACGCGCAGCTGCGATTCAGCGGCAGGATTGCCCGCGAGTCCCAAGACGTTCCCCAGCATGTAATCGGACATCTGCCCTTGGAACTTCAGGTTGTGGACCGTCATCACTGTCTTGACGTTCTCGTACAGAGCGATCCCCTGGTAGAACTCCCGCAGGAACACCGGGGCCAGGGCGGTATGCCAGTCGTTGCAGTGCAGCACGTCGCAGGGGAAATCGGGCAGGTACTGCAGGCTTTCCACGATCGCCTTGGAGAAGAACGCCATGCGTTCTCCGTCGTCAAAGAAGCCGTAGGCTTTGTCCCTGCCGAAGTAATATTCGTTGTCGATGAAATAGTATACGACGCCTTTGTAACGCAGTTTTTCCACGCCGCAGTACAGGTTGCGCCAGCCCAGGCTCACGTTGAAATGCGTCACGTGGGTCATCTTGCGCCGGTACTTCTCCGGAATGGTCGCGAACTTCGGCAGCATGACCCGCGCCTCGATGCCTGCTTCCAGGAGCGCTTTGGGCAGGGACCCGGCCACGTCTCCCAGTCCGCCTGTCTTCATGAAAGGCACTGCTTCGAACGCAGCGAACAGCACCCGGGTCTTTCTTTTTGCCATGAAGTCTCCTTTATTCTAACGCGTTTTCTTATCCATAACGAACACATGGTCGGGCGAGCCCTTGATCACGGTGCCCGCCTTGATCACGTTGTTGCGGTCCAGGATGGCGTTTTCCACGCAGGCGCCCGGCTCGATCGTGCAATGCTGCATCACGATGCTGCCTCGCACCACAGCGCCTTCGCCGACCGTCACGTCGCGGAACAGGATGCTGTTTTCCACCGTACCCTTGATAAAGCAGCCGGCAGGGATGAGGGAGTTCTTCACGGAGCAGCCCTCCAGATATTTGGTGGGGACGGAGTCCTGCACCTTCGTCTTGATGGGGTTCGTATGAGAGAAGAGCTCTCTTCTCACTTCGTCCTGCAGCAGGTCCATGCTGTGGAGATAGTAGTCCCGGATGTCGTCGATGGTGCGGATATAGCCGCCGAAACGGTACGCCCGGATGTCCATCTTGCCCAGGTCCGGTTCGATGGCTTCGAAAATGTCCAGGAAATCCTCCGCGGAGTACCAGCTGATGATATTCATGAGCAGAGCCCGGCTGATGACGAAGCAGTTCCGGAAGATGTTCTCGCCTTTTTTGACCCCATGGATGAAGGAAGTGACCTTGTCGCCGTCGAGTTCCAAGCCCAGATCGTGCGGCGCGTCTTCCACCGCCTCGTGGTAGAGCATGGTGATATCGGCTCCGGAACGGACGTGCTGGTCCACGAGGACCCGGTAGTCCATGTTGTAGACGACGTCGGATGCGGTCAGAACGACGTAATCCGCGATGGAACGCTTCAGGTAGACCAGATTGTGCTTCAGGTCGCGCAGCATGAAGCGCGCTTCCGAGCTGGTGACGCCGAACAGGGAACCGGGCAGGATAAAGAGCCCGCCGTGTTTTCTGTCCAGGGACCATTCTTTGCCGGCTCCGACATGGTCGATGACGGAGCGGTATTTATAGGGAGTGATGAGACCCACGGTGGAAATGCCGGAGTTCACCATGTTCGAGAGCGGGAAGTCGATCAGCCGGTATCTGCCTCCGAAAGGAAGTGAGGCAATGGTCCGTTCCTGCGTCAGACAGCCCAGATCATCGGTCTCGTAATTTGCGGAAATGATGCCGATCACGCGTTCCATTAGCTTTCGCCTCCTTTTTCTACGATGCAGTCGTCGCCGATCACGGCGATGTCCGCCTGCGGATCCTCGCTGCCGAAAACGGCGCCGGCGCGGATGACGGAATACTCTCCCAGGATCGCCCGGTTGACGGTCGCGCCGTCTTCGACTGTGGCGCCCGGCAGGAGGACGGAGTCTTTCACGCGCGCGCCGCGGCCGACGTAGCTGTCGACGCTGATCACGCTGTGGATGACGTCGCCGAAGATCTGGCTTCCGTTACCGACGATGCTTCCGCTGACGTTTGCCTCGGGCCCGATGTACTCGGGAGAACTGAGGTTCTCGTTGCTGAAGATGGGAAAGTCGTAATCGTACAGGTCGAAGACCGGATTTTCTTCCAGCAGGCTCATGCTGGTCTCGTGGAAGCTGGAGATCGTTCCCACGTCCATCCAGAACCCGGAGAATTCGTAGCAGAACAGCCGCTTGCCTTCGCCAAGCAGTTTCGGAATGATATTCTTGCCGAAGTCGTGATCGGAGGAAGCGTCTTCGCTGTCTTCGATCAGGGCCTTCTCCAGTACGTCCTTGTTAAAGATATAGATACCCATGGACGCCAGGTCGGACTCCGGCTGCTTCGGTTTTTCAGCGAACTTGACGATCCTGCCGGTCTCGTCCGCGGTCATGATGCCGAAGCGGGACGCTTCCTCCATCGGCACTTTCATGACCGAGATGGTCAGGTCGGCGTTGTTCTCCTTGTGGCAGCGGAGCATCTCCTGATAGTTCATGCGGTAGAGATGGTCGCCGGAAAGGATGAGCACGTATTTGGGATCGTAGAGGTCGATGTAGTTCAGATTCTGGTAGATCGCGTCTGCTGTTCCCGCGTACCACTGTCCGCCGCTTTCCGTGGCGTAGGGCGGCAGGATGGACACACCGCCGTCCCGCGCGTCGAGCCCCCAGGCACTGCCCGTTCCGATGTAGGAGTTGAGCAGGTACGGGCGGTACTGCGTCAGAACGCCCACGGTGTCGATGTGGGAGTTGGCGCAGTTGGACAACGAGAAGTCGATGATGCGGTATTTGCCGCCGAAGGAGACGGCAGGTTTCGCAATTGTTTTCGTCAGCGCTCCCAGTCTGCTGCCTTGCCCGCCGGCCAGCAGCATGGCGAGGATCTCCTTTTTCCTCATTTTTTTCACGGATCGAATCCTCCTTTCGCTTTCTGCTTTGTCTGATCGATCTACGGTATTATTTATCCAGATGCCAGATGTCGGAAACGTACTCCTCGATGGTGCGGTCGCTGGAGAAGAATCCGGAACAGGCTGTGTTCGTCACGGAGATCTTTCCCCAGGCGGTCTTGTCGCTGTAGAGCGCTTCGAGTTCCTTCCAGGCATCGACGTAGGCATTGAAATCCTTCAGTACGAAGAACTCGTCGTTGTTGCGCATCAGGTTGTCGTAGATGAGGTGGAAACTGCCGGACAGACGGTCGTACGTGCCGTCCACCAGCTGGTTGACGACATTCTTCAGGCGCGGATCGGAAGAGTAGGTGTCCCAGGACAGATAGCTTCCGTCGCGGCGGAACTGGTCGATCTCTTCGCTGCGCAGGCCGAAGATCTTGATGTTATCCATACCCACCTGCTCGGCGATCTCCACGTTGGCGCCGTCCAGGGTGCCCAGGGTGATGGCGCCGTTCATCATGAACTTCATGTTGCCGGTGCCGGACGCTTCCATGCCCGCGGTGGAGATCTGTTCGCTGATGTCTGCCGCCGGGTAGATCAGCTGCGCGTTGGACACGGAGAAATTAGGCACGAACACCACCTTGATGCGGTCGCGCACGTTCGGATCGCCGTTGACAACGTCCGCCACGGAATTGATCAGACGGATCACGTCCTTGGCGAAATCGTACCCCTGCGCTGCCTTGCCCGAGAAGATGAACGTGGAGGGGTGCACCACGAAATTGCTGTCCTCCAGGATGTGGTTATACAGATCCATCACCTTGAAGATGTTCAGCAGCTGACGTTTGTAGCCGTGGAAGCGCTTCACCTGCACGTCGAAGATGGAATCGGGATCGACGGTGATGCCGGTGGTCTGGCGGATATACCGCGCGAGGTTTACCTTATTGGATCTCTTGCTGGCGTAGGCTCTCGACAGGAACTCCGGGTCGTTTACCGCTTCCTTCAGCTGAGCGAGCTGGGAAGCATCCTTCATCCAGCCGTCGCCTATGGTCTCGGTGATCAGGTTGCGGTACGTGTGGTTCGCCTGAGCCAGGAAGCGGCGGTGCGCGATACCGTTGGTCTTGTTGTTGAACTTCTCCGGCGCGAGCGTGTTGAACTCTTTCAGCACGCTGTTCTTCAGGATTTCCGTGTGCAGGGCCGCCACGCCGTTGACGGAGTGGCCCGCGATGACGGACAGATTGGCCGTGCGCACCTGGCCGTCCCAGAGGATGGCCGTGTTCTTCAGCAGATCCTGCCAGTGGTCGAAGTCCTTGGGGAAGGACTCGCGGTATCTGCGGTCGATCTCTTCCACGAAGTCGTAGACGCGGGGGAGCAGGGAACGGAACGTATCGATGGGCCATTTCTCCAGCGCTTCCGGCAGGATGGTGTGGTTGGTGTAGGAAATGGAGCGGGTGACGATGTCCCAGGCCTGGTCCCAGTCCAGTCCTTCCTCGTCGATGAGCACGCGCAGCAGTTCCGGCGCGCAGAGAGACGGGTGGGTGTCGTTGGTGTGGATCGCGACCAGTTCCGGGAAACGGGCCCAGTCGGATCCGTGATCCTTCTTGAACGTCTTTACGATGTCGGCGATGCCGGCGCAGACGAACATGTATTCCTGCTTCAGACGGAGCACTTTGCCGGGGCTGGCGTTATCGTTGGGATAGAGGATGCTGGTGATGGCTTCCACGTCCGCGCGGTGCTTGATGGCGCCGGCGTAATCTCCCCGGTTGAACGCGTCCATGTCGAAGTTTTCCTCGCAGGGTTCCGCGCTCCACAGGCGCAGGGTGTTTACGGTCTCCCCGCCGTAACCTACGATGGGTACGTCGTAGGGCATGGCCAGAATGCGTTCGCCTTCCTTCCAAAGAAAGTGCGTACCGTCTTCTTCGTACTGGCGCTCCACCGTGCCGCCGAAGCGGACGACCACAGCGCTTTCCGGGTGGCGGCTCTCCCAGGGGTAGCCGCCTTCCAGCCAGTTGTCCGGATCTTCGACCTGCACGCCGCCCTCGATCCTCTGCTGGAACAGACCGAAGCGATAGCGGATGCCCTGTCCGCAGGCAGCGTAGCCCAGGCTTGCCAGGGAATCCACGAAGCAGGCTGCCAGGCGGCCGAGGCCGCCGTTGCCGAGGCCCGGATCCCGCTCGAGCGCGTAGTAATCGTCCAGGTTTTCTCCCATGACGCTCAGCGCATCCCGCGCCATGTCGGTCAGATCCAGGTTCATGAGATAGTTCTCCAGGAGCTTGCCGATGAGGAATTCCATGGAGAAGTAATAGACTTTTTTCTTTCCTTTCTTCTCCTTTTTCGCGGAAGAGACCCGGATGTCGTTGGCTTCCGCGGCGACGAGCCTCGCCAGCGCGTAGTACTTTTCCTCCGGGCTGCATTCTTCAAATTCCCGTCCGATGACGGAACGGGCGGTTTCGGTCAATTCTTCGATAAAGTCGTATTTGTTCTTGAACATGGATCTAATCTCTTTCTTTTTGTATTTCCAGTAATTCTTTGCGTCCGGCGCGTCGCAGCGCCAGGCCGCCGATCGGCGGTGTTTTCAGCACGATAGAGTATTTGCAGCCGTGCCAGGGCACGGGTTCGCTGACCAGATACCCCCGGTTCAGCCTGCCGGAACCGCCGTATTCGGCGGCGTCGGAGTTGAAGACTTCTTTATAGACGCCTTTCCGAGGTACGCCGATGCGGAAAGCGTCGTCGCATTCCGGCACGAAGTTGAGCAGGACGATAAGGTCGTCGGCGGGCTTTTTGCCGCGGCGGGTGTAGATCAGAATGGATTGCTCGTTGTTATCCGCGTCGATCCACTCGAAGCCGTCCCAGCTGTAGTTCTGCTGCCACAGGGCGGGCTGCTGCAGATAGAACGCGTTCAGCGCCCGGATAAACGCCTGGTGTTTTGCGTGGGCTTCGTAGCCGAGCAGGAACCATTCCAGGCCTTCGTAATCCCGCCATTCGATAAACTGGGCGATCTCGCTGCCCATAAAGTTGAGCTTGGCTCCCGGATGGGTCATCTGGTACATCGCCAGCGATCGCAGTCCCGCGAACTGCCGCCAGTAGTCTCCGGGCATGCGTCCGATGAGCGAGCACTTTCCGTGCACCACCTCGTCGTGGGACAGCGCCAGGATGAACGTCTCCGAGAAGCAGTACATCATGGAGTACGTCAGCAGGTTGTGGGCGCCGGGACGGTAGGGGAAGTCCGCCTGCATATAGTGCAGCGTGTCGTGCATCCAGCCCATGTCCCATTTGTAGTGGAACCCCAGGCCTCCGTCCGAAGGCGGATAGGTGACCAAGGGCCAGGCCGTGCTTTCCTCGGCGATCATCATCGCGTCCGGGTGGCGTTCGCCCACGGTCTTGTTGAGCATGCGGATGAACTCGACAGCGTCGAGATCTTCCTCTGTCCCGTTTTTATTGAAGACCTTCTGTCCGGGGTCGTCGATCCCGAAGTTGAGGTAGAGCATGCTGGTGACGCCGTCCACGCGGATGCCGTCGGCGTGGTATTTCTCCAGCCAGAACAGGGCGTTGGAGAGCAGGAAACTGCGCACTTCACCCCGTCCGAGGTCGAATTTATAGGTGCCCCACTGCGGGTGGTCGCCTTTTTCGTAAAGCTTCTCCCCGTTGAATCTGCCAAGGCCGTGCTCGTCCCGGCAGAAGTGCCCGGGAGACCAGTCCAGGATGACCCCCAGACCCGCCTGGTGGCAGCGGTCGATGAATTCCATGAACGCCTTTGGTTCCCCGTAGCGGGACGTGGCCGCGTAAAACCCTGTGATCTGATAGCCCCAGGAACCGTCGAAGGGGTGCTCCATCACCGGAAGCAGTTCCAGATGGGTATAGCCCATTTCAGCGGCGTAAGGGATAAGCGTATCCGCCAGTTCGCCGTAGCTGAGAAAACTGCCGTCCTCCCGCCTGCGCCAGGATCCGAGATGGACCTCGTAGATGTTCAGCGGACGCTTTCTGTGATTCAGCCGTTTTCTGCGGCTGAGCCACTGCCCGTCGCGCCACGGATAGCCGTCCGGATCGTACAGGACCGAGGAGGTCTCCGGCGGTCTCTGCGCGTAGAACGCGTAGGGGTCCGCCTTATAGGTGAGCTGTCCGGACCGGGATTCGATCACGTATTTGTAAGTGTCTCCGGTCTTGGCGCCGGGAACGAACAGATGCCACACGCCGGTACTGTCTGCGGTGTGCATAAAGTGGGCGTTGATATCCCAGCCGCAGAAGGAACCCGTCACACGGACGGATCTGGCGCCGGGCGCCCAGACGGCAAACCGGTAGCCTTCCGCTCCGTCCTGCTCCGCCCGGTGGGCGCCGAGCCGTTCGTAAGCCTTTTGCCAGGTGCCTTCGGCAAACTGCCACGCTTCGTCGTTTGTTAAATAATTGTTTGCTATCATTCGTATAGTTCTCCTTTATATATTGTACTATTAAAACCCGCATTCGTCCATAAAAGGACTTGCGCCAGCGCATGATAAATCCGTCGTTTTCTCTTGCATAACATGTCATTTTCACGATAAAATAAATAAATAGTTTGTCATCTGTTATTTCAATAAATAGAAAGGAAAACCTTTATGAGCAAAACCATGACACGCGACGAGAAGATCGCCAAGCTTGGCAAGATCATCACTGACCGCAAAGAAGTTCTGCTTGGGTTGGAAAAGGTCACGCCGGACGCTCCTGAGTATTGGGGCATCGACTGCGGCCTGCAGTACGTCGTCAGACGCTACGGCAAGGACGTGGAGACCGATTGCCTCGATACCGCCCTGCTGATGGGCAAGCGCAAGCCCAAGACGTTCGCACAGCTCCAGAAGCTGACGGGCTACGACGATGAAAGACTCAAAGTGACCCTGGAAGCGCTGTGCCAGGCTTCCCTTGTGGAATTCCACAAGGAGAATCTGGACGGCAAGAATCCGGATCATGAGATGCGCTGGGTGCTCGACATGTTCGTGCCCGGCAGTGCCGAGATCATGGTGATGCGTCCGGAGATCGCCCCCGCCACCCCGCAGGTCGCGGACTTCTTCGAACGCATGACCTACCTGCCTCTGGCGGGCATCACGCACATGGTACCTCCCGGCGGCTCCGGCATCGGCATGCACGTCATCCCCGTGGAGGAAGCGATCCCAGCGGAGAGCAAATCTCTCGATATCGAACACCTGTCCCACTGGCTGAAGAAATACGAAGGCCAGATCGGCGTGGGCATCTGCAGCTGCCGCAAGCAGCAGCGCATCCGCGGCGAGGGCTCCGGCGACATCGAACAGTACTGGTGCATCGGCGTGGGCGATTTCGCCGACTACTGCCGCGAGACCGGCATGGGCCACGATATCACCTATGACGAAGCCATCGATATCCTGAAGAAGGCGGAAGAACGCGGCTACGTCCACCAGATCACGAACATCGACGGCGAAGAGAAGATCTTCGGCATCTGCAACTGCGCCGTCGGTATCTGCAACGCGCTCAGAACGTCCCAGCTGTTCAATACGCCGAACATGTCCCGCTCCGCCTACGTTTCCGAGATCGATAACGACAAGTGCGTCGCCTGCGGCAAGTGCGTGGAAGTTTGCCCGGCCGGCGCTGTCCGTCTCGGCCAGAAGCTGTGCACGAAGAACGGTCCCGTCGAGTATCCGAAGGCCGAGTTGCCCGACGACAACAACTGGGGCGAAGACAAGTGGAACTGGGATTACAAGAACGAGAACGGCGTCATCCAGACCTGGCCCACCGGCACGGCTCCGTGCAAGACGGCGTGCCCGCTGCACATCGCCATCCAGGGCTACATCAAGATGGCCAGCGAAGGCAAATACAGAGAAGCGCTCGAACTCATCAAGCGCGACAATCCGTTCCCGGCAGTCTGCGGCGCCATCTGCCGCAAGTACTGCGAAGACGAATGCACGAGAGGCACGATCGACGAAGCGCTCGCGATCGACGACATCAAGCAGTTCATCGCTGCGCAGGACCTGAACGCGGAATTCCGCTACGTCCCGCCCATGATGTCTTCCACGAGAGAACCCATGCCTCAGAAGATCGCCATCATCGGCTCGGGTCCGGCAGGCCTGTCCTGCGCGTACTTCCTCGCGATCGCGGGTTATTCCCCGGTCGTGTTCGAAAAGGACGCAGTGCCCGGCGGCATGATGGTCACCGGCATTCCCAACTTCCGTCTGGAAAAGAGCGTCGTCAACGCGGAGATCGACATCCTGAAGGAGATGGGCGTGCAGTTCCGCTGCGGCGTGGAAGTCGGCAAGGACGTCACGATCGCCCAGCTGCGCGAAGAAGGCTATAAGGGATTCTACGTGGCGATCGGCCTGCAGTACGGCGGCAAGCTCGGCATCCCGGGCGAAGACGCGGAAGGCGTCTGCGCGGGCGTCGATTACATCAAGAGCGTCAACGCAGGCACGGCGGCTCCGCTGTCCGGCAAGGTCGTCGTCATCGGCGGCGGCAACATCGGCGCGGACGTGGCCCGTACGGCGATCCGCCAGGGCGCGGAGAGCGTCGACCTCTACTGCCTCGAAAGCTATGACGAAATGCCCATGGGCGAGGAAGATCAGGAACTCTGCAAGGCGGACGGCGTCGTGATCCATGACGGCTGGGGCCAGACCGAGATCCGCACCGAGAACGGCAAGGCGGCCGGCATCTCGTTCCGCAAGTGCGTCAGCGTCAAGAACGCCGAAGGCAGATTCGATCCGAAGTTCGACGATAGCGAGACCTGCAGCCAGGATTGCACGACCGTGCTGTACTGCATCGGCCAGAAGGTCGACTGGAAGGAACTGCTGGCAGGTACGAAGGTGGAATTCAACCGCAACGGCACCGCCATCGTCGATCCTGTCACTCACCAGACCGCAGAACCCGACATCTTCGCCGGCGGCGACGTTGTTTCCGGCCAGAAGTTCGTGGTCGACGCGCTGGCCATGGGCCGCGAAGGCGCAGTTTCCCTGCACCGCTTCGTCAACGAAGGACAGTCCCTGACCATCCACCGCAACACCCGCCACTTCACGGCGCTCAACAAGGACGACATCGTGCTGCCGCCCGAAGCGTTCAAGAAGCCGGCCCGGGCCCGCAAGGGATTCGATCCGGCTAAGGTGCGCACCATGTGCGACGAGCATCTGATCTTCACCGAAGAACAGATCAAGTCCGAGGCGAGCAGATGTCTGGAGTGCGGACGCAGCGTGGTCGATACCAACAAGTGCCTGGGCTGCGGCATGTGTACCGTCCAGTGCAAGTTCGACGCCATCCACCTTGTCCGTTCCATGGGAGACGCTTACTCCAAGATGATCCCGGCGGAAGACAAGTTCAAGGGCATCGGCGCTTATGCTGCGAAGCGCGCCATCAAGATCATCAAGAAGAAGGCCGGCGGCAAGACCGGAAAGTAGGAGGGAGCAAATCATGACAAATCAGGAAATGCGCCAGATCAGAGACCGGTATAACGTAAGCCTGTTCAAGATCAACTATAAATCGGGCGTCCACTATGGCGTCATTGAGGATTTCTTCAACGGAAAGACAGATGAGCTTTCCGACAAGGACCGTGAAGGCATCGTGAAGGTGCTGGAAGGTGAAGTGAAGAGAAAAAAGTAAAGGAAAAGCAAAAGGCGCAGCCCAATCAGGGCTGCGCCTTTCCGTTGGCGCTTAAGCGTCAAGAAACCCCCAGTTCAACTGGGGGTCAATAAAAGAAACTTTAGTTTAAGAAATATAACCTCCTATGTTAGGCTGAAAGTGGCCTGACAACCACAGTAACGAAAACATAGGAGGTTACGTCATG
>JAFPXN010000026.1 GCA_017412505.1 Bacillota bacterium
CTTCATCAGGACGGTGTTGTGGCAGTAGACGGGCAACTCCCAGCCGAGCTTTTGGAACAGTTCCACGTGGATGGGCAGCGACCCGAACCACTCCTCGCCCCTCACGACGTGCGTCGTGCGCATCAGGTGGTCGTCGACCACTTGGGCGAAGTGATACGTGGGAAGACCTGTCTTTTTCAGAATGACCACGTCCTGCTCGTTCTCCGGCATGGAGATGTCGCCGCGGATGGCGTCGAACACGTGGAAGTACTTCGACGGATCGCCGGTGGAGCGCAGGCGCATGACGGGAACCTCGCCCGCCGCCAGCCTCGCCTCGACCTCTTCATAGGACAAATCTCTATGCTTCGCGTATTCGCCGTAGATGCCCGGATTCAGTTTGTTCGCTTCCTGCATGGCTCGGATGTCCGCGATCTCCTCCTCGCTCATGAAGCAGGGATATGCCTTGCCTTCGGAGACGAGCTTCTTGACGAACGTCTTGTAGATGCTGCTGCGTTCGCTTTGCCAATAGGGGCCGTAAGCGCCGGTCTCGCCGTCCGCCGTCGCGCCTTCGTCGAAGCGGATGCCGAAATAATCCAGCGCGTCGATCAGCATGGGGACGGCGCCTTCCACTTCGCGCTTGTCGTCCGTATCCTCGATGCGCAGGAACGCTACGCCGCCGCTGCGGTGGGCCAGGCGCTCATCCGTGAGGGCGCCGTACAGGTTGCCCAGGTGGATAAAACCAGTGGGGCTGGGGCCCATACGGGTGACCATAGCACCTTCCGGCAGATCGCGCTTGGGATATCTTGTTTCCAGTTCTTCGGGCGTGGTCGTAATGTCGGGGAACAGCAGTTCCGCCAGCTTGGGATAATCCATATGCTTTAAACCTTTCTCGTTCTCAAAGTTAACCAATTTATTGTATCAAAAAAAAAAGCTTTTGTAACTACTCAGCGGATTGAAAGGGTCGTGCAGCCCTACCGCCAGCAGCAGTATTACGGCAACCAGACGTTCTATCAGAACATGGATCTGCCGGAGACCGTCTCCCCGAACCGCCGCAGCTCCTCCAGCTTTTCCTCCGGCACGCCCGGATCGTAGCCGCTGGTCGTAAAGACGCCCATGTCTTCCAACTTCAGATACTCCAGGAAGTCGCCCCGGTACGAGAACAGCGCGCCATCGTACATGTTCGGGTCACCGGAACTCAGGAACATGGCAACCTTCTTCAGCTTTGCCGGCCGCTCGGGATACGCCGCCGCATAGAAGTGGTCGATCGTGCACTTCAGCTGCCCGGAAAGCCCGTGATAATAGATCGGCGACGCGATCACCAGCATCTCCGCCTCCTGCAGCTTCTCGTAGATTTTCTGCATATCGTCCTTCTGCGCGCACTGCCCCTGCCCCCTGGTGTGGCAGTATTCGCACGCCAGGCACCCGTGGATATTCATCCGGCAAACGTCAAAAACGTCGTATTCGTGACCCGCCGATGCCAGCCCCTCGCAAAAGGCCTGGATCATCTGTTTTGTGTTCCCCTTCGGGCGGGGGCTGCCGTTCAAGATCAGTAGTTTCATGTTATCTATCCTACATACGCATCATCTGCGCTGTTCTTAAAGTTCTGCTTCGCCAGCCACTCTTCCTCCTCCGGCGTTTCCGGAATATCGATCCGTTCGATCTTGAAGATGACCGGCCGCGTTCCGTCATTGCAGCAAGCGATCATCATGCGGTCGTCGTTCGTCCACTTCCGCATGATCGCCCGCCCTGCAGCGCCGCATACACATAGCGGCTGACCGCATCCCAGGCCTCTCCGCAGAACTTGCCGTTCATCAGGTGATAGAAATCGTCCTGCTCCGGCGTCCGCTTGAGCACAAACGTATCCCCGGCCTTAAAGAACGGGCATGGACCCGCCTTCGGATCCGCCAGATATTTTTCCTGCAGCTCCGGAAACACCTTTGCTTCCAGGACCGTTATTTTGCATTCGTATTGCATGGTGACCCTTTCATTGCGTTGATTCTTCTAAATAATGCACCGCTTTTCCGGTAGAAAGCGCATATTCGATCTCCGATCTTGTGCTTGATCCGATATATCCGCCAACGTTGATCACATAGATCTCGTCCGCCATATCGATCTTCCGCTTATGCATGTCGTCCAGCATTTCCTTGGTGCCCTCCGTCCAGACCTCATTGTCGCCGGAGTGACCGAAAAGCCCGACACTGATGACGATATTGCCCTCGAGCGTCAGCCTTTTCTGTGCTTCCATGAATTCATCTTTGAAGCGCGTGCTGCCGCAGAGGGTGATGACTTTGTATGATCCGACCATGGTTGTTTCCTATCATTCCGCAGAATATAACTCTATTTCAATGTCATTCTTCACAACATTCTGGTACAGAAAATCGCACAATGATACATTTTTTAGCTTAATATAATTTATCTTACGGGTACAACTCCTTCGTATATTTAAAACCTTAAATTGAACGAATAAGTGCCACGCAATTAAACCAATCCAATTTAATTATACAACTGTCACTCGATAATTTATACAGGCGACATATTGTTAAATTTATTTAAGATACTTAAAAATGTAGAGATCCATTTAGTTTTAGTGCACCAATTCTTTATGGGTTATTAAACGTACACTTTCATTTTCTGGTTAGCTTATGAGCGAAGCCCACAAAAGTGCTATAATTGAATCAACTTATACTAAAAGTGAGGTACAAAATGAAAGTTTTACTCTACTGCTCTCAAGGCTTCGAAACAATGGAAGCCAGCCCATTCATCGACGTAATGGGCTGGGCAAGAAA
>JAFPXN010000027.1 GCA_017412505.1 Bacillota bacterium
ATACGTGACGATGATGTCGTATTTGCTGGCATTGTTGAGCGCGATGCCGGCAGCGTTGAAGAACGGCACCGCTTCCTCGTAGGTCAGCCGCAGCGCGAACGCCAGTCCGACGACGGTCTCCATCGACGGTCTTGTAACGCCCCCGCTGATCAGCTTGCTGAACGCCTGTTTGCTGACGCACGCAGCTTTATAAAGCTGCGAATTCTTTTGGATCCCTCTTTCGTCCATGTAGCGGTAGAGGATCTCCACGAAGCTCTCGCCCTGGTTTGCCATCAGGTCTTCCAGCGACTGCCCTTCCCCCGGTTTCGCCGGTTTGAAAAGCGCTGCGACGTACGCGTCCAGATCGCCGAACATGGACTTCGCGAGCTGCTCCGACGCAGCGCCGTAAAGCACGAGAAAAACGCTCATGTCCCCGTAGCACTGCAGGTATTCGCTGATGGTGACGACCGCGATCTCCAGTGCTTTCGGAATGGGAAAGCCCATGCTGCCGGCGGCGATCAACGGAAACGCGACGGATCTGCAGCCCAGCCCGTCCGCCAGTTCCAGACAGCTGCGGTAACAGCTGCGCAGGATGGCCGCTTCGCCCCACTGCCCTCCTTCGAACGACGGAATATGCGTGTGGATCACGTATTTCGCAGGGATGTTGTAGGCGTTTGTATAGACCGCCTCCCCGGGAAGCAGCGTTCCCTCCTTTTCCCGGCACTCCGCCTCGAACGATTCGCCGCCCAGTTGATGCAGCAGCGAATCCACGCCGGAGAACCCTATCAGCATGGGATTCGACGAATTGACGATCGCATCCGCTTCGACAGTCGTAATGTCTGTATACAGAACGGTCAGGCTCATAAGGCATCCATCCCCTTCTTCAGCCTTCGCATCGCTTCTTCCAGCGTAGCTCTGGTGCAGGCGCAGTTCAGACGCATATGGTCGTCCCGGGACGGATCGAACTCGCGGCCGTCACAGAGATCCAGCCCGCAGCGCTTTACGAGGTATTCGCACAGCGCGCCGCCGCGCAGAGGCGTCTGCGAAAAGTCCAGCCAGAGCAGATACGTGCCCTGCGGAACATAAGTGCTGATGCCGGGAATACTGTTATCGATATAGTCCGCGGCATATGCCAGGTTGGCGCTCAGATAGGCGTTCACCTGATCCAGCCATTCTTCGCAGGCCGGATCCGAATACAGTTCTTCCACGGCAAGCGTCCCGAAGACCGTATCCAGGGTCATAGCCCAGGCGGACAGCTTTTTCCGGAAAGCCGCCATCACCTCCCGGTTCGGGATCAGCACGCTGGCGGTCATCAGACCGGCTACGTTAAAGCTCTTGTTCGGGCTCATCAGCGTCGCGCTCCGCTCTCCCATGCCGGGCACGCTGCCCATCGGGATATGGCGGACGCCTTCCCGCACGATATCGCAGTGGACTTCGTCGGAGATGACGAACACGCCGTGACGCCGGCAAACGTCTGCAAATGCCTGCAGTTCTTCCTCCGTCCAGACCCTGCCAACCGGATTGTGCGGGGAACAGAACAGAGCCAGATGGATGTCCTGTTCGACGACCGCCTGTTCGAAGGCCTGCAAATCCATCTTCCAATCCGCGCACCGCAGAGGCCCCTGCTGTTTACAGCGCAGCGGCGCGGTCACGAGACGCCTGCCCATGGACTCCGCGGCGCCGTACAGAGAATCGTAATTCGGCATAAAGGCAAACACTGCGTCGCCGGGTTTCGTCAGCACCTCGATCAGCATGCACACCGCCGGGATGACCCCGGGAGGACAGAAATGGATCGCCTCTTTTTCCAGCGTCCAGCCGTAGCGGCGCTTCAGCCAGTCCTGAATGATCTCATAATACCGCTGTCCGCGAATCGTATAGCCCAGCACGCCGTGATCCAATCTTTTTCGCAGCACGTCGAGCATGGGCGCGGGGCTTTGGAAGTCCATGTCCGCCGTCCACATGCCCAGAACGTCCCCGCAGCCCATGTGTCTTTCGGGGATGTCCCACTTAAAGGAGTTTGTGTTCCGTCTGTCGACAGGTTTATCGAAATCGTATCTCAAGTTGCTCTCCTTTTTCCTCTTCAGCAAAAAAGCCCGCAGATGCGGGCCTTTCGTTTACATAGGATCCTTTCCGTCCAATTTCTCCAACAGGCCGGAGAATACCATCAGCAGCGCGTAGCTCAGGAAGATGCCGCCTAAAATATCCGTGAACCAGTGCACGCCCGAGATCAGACGTCCGATGACGGAGACCAGGATCAGCACCAGGCAGGCGTTCTGCAGCATGGATACGAGCCGTTTATCCTGCAGGTAGTCCTTCAGCATCATGGCGATGGCGCCGAAGATGACGAAGGCCAGCACCGTATGCGACGAAGGGAACGACGCTTCCGGCACCGTTTCCCCCTCCATCAGGACCGGACGGCAGTTGACCACGACCTTTTCGAACAGCACGTAAATGACTCCCAGCAGGACGAACAGGCCGCCCAGGGCCAGGATCTTGGCGTCCACCTGTTTTAAGCTCTTCCGCTCGATCAGCTGCTTCAGGCCGATGCAGGCAAAAACAGCGCCGCACAGGATCGCCCAGAACCCCAGCAGGTTCGTGACCTGATACCAGAACATGTGCACGCCGATCAGATCGTGCACCGCTTTGTTCAGATGGGACAGTCCGATGGACGTGTTCGCGGGGCCGACCGGCGCCAGATCGACGCAGGTCACGAGCGCGATCACCAGAATGAACAGCGCAAAGCTGATGCAGGCTTTTCCGACTTTTTTTCTCATGGTTTTCCCCTTTCGATATCGCCCCTATTATACTCCTGCTGGGCGCGTTTTACCATGGAACGGCTTCTTTTTCATGAAACCTGCTCCTTATTCGTAATACGCCGGGGCGTGGCGATAGGCAGGGAAATTCTTCGGGTCATGGCCGAAGAATACTTTCGCGTCGAATTTTTGCTGCAGCGCACGCACCTTTTCGATGGAGCGAAGGCAGGCGGCGCTGTCCTCAAATCCGCCGGGCAGCCTGGCCGGCGGACCGTAGCTTTCCTCGCAGAACACACCGTCCTGAGGAAAGATCAGCACACCGTCCTTTTCCGTGTGCAGCACCATGCCTAAAAGACCGTTGGTGTGACCCGGCAGGTCGATGAGTTCGATACCCGGATACAGCGGCATATCGCCCTCCACCAGATGGAATTCCTTAAACGGAGCTAGCACTTCGCTCTTCACATAGCCCGTGTCCGGGTTCGTATGTACGCTGAGAAGCGCATCGATGAACTCCTGCCGCGGGGCGTAAAGCTCCGCGTGGGCGAACAGGTGCGCGTTCCCCGTGTGATCCTCGTGCAGATGCGAGAGCACCACCGTGTCGATGTCTTTTGGCGTGACCCCGCACAGCGCCAGCTGCGCTTCCAGTTCCTGCTCCGGCTCATGATAATACCGCTCGCTCTTCCACACGCGGTCCGGCCAGTAGCCCTTCTCGCCCGCTTTCGGATGGCAGCCCAGATCGTACAGAATGCAGCCGTTTTCGTGCTTGATGAGCACCATCATGATGGGGCAATGGATGAGTTCGCAGCGCCTGTCCGGTTCATCGGCGTTCGCCAGGACCGCGTTGTTCAGCAGGATGTTCTTGTCCATCAGCAGGTAGCCGTTGTCTAGAATGTATACTTTCATTTTGCTAACTCCAGAAAAAACCACGATATATTTCTCGTTATTGAATGGATCTCCGTTTTATTATACACGAAATTTCGCTGCACAAATCGTGCGTTATAACGGTTGACATCTCCAAAGCCCTGTTGTATCCTATTCTTGAAGCAAACCCTTACCCATTCCATATATCACGTTTTCACCTATTTCCGGAGGAACATCATGGCCATCACAGAACGCGTAGAAAAGATCCGTCAGTACTATGTCAATACCAAGCCTCATATCTCCTATGAAAGAGCCTGGGCATGGACAAAATCCTTCCAGAGAACGGAAGGACAGGCCCACATCATCCGAACGGCGCAGGCCTTCAAGGACACCTGTGAAGAGCTGTCCGTCAACATCTGGGACGGAGAACTGGTCGTCGGCACCAGCGGCGAATTCCGCAAATGCGCGATTTTAACGCCTGAATTCGGCTGGCTGTGGATCAATGAAGAAATGGACACCTTCCCCGAAAGAGGCCAGGATCCCTACGATGTGACCCCCGAACAGGCCGCCTTCATCCGCGAAAACATCTTCCCCTACTGGAAGGGCAAGTCCGTGGAAGAAGCCTTCCTGGCCCGCATTTCCGACGATACGAAGAAGGTCGGCGTGGATACCGGCTTCCTCGACACCGACTCCAAGTGGAGAAACGGCATCGGCGAGATCTCCGCAGACTATATCGATGTGCTGCTGCCCAAGGGCTACGGCGGCATCAAGGCGGAGGCGCTGGAATACCTCAGCCAGCTGAACGAAGCTATCCCCGCAGACAAGAAAAAGATCGACTTCTACAAGTCCATGGTGCTCATCGCAGACGGCATGATCACCCTGGGGCGCCGCTACAGCGCAAAAGCCGCGGAAATGGCAGAAGTCGAGGCTGATCCGAAGAGAAAGGCAGAACTCGAAGAGATCGCCCGCGTGTGTGCGGTCATCCCCGAAAATCCGCCCACATCCTTCCGCGAAGCCATCCAGTTCGTCTGGTTCGTGCAGCTTGGCGGGATCATCGCGGAAAACCCGCTCGCCTGGAACCCCGGCCGCTTCGACCAGTACATGTTCCCCTACTACGACGCGGACGAGAAGGCAGGAAAGATCGACTATGACACCGCCCTCGAACTGGTGGAATGCCTGTGGCTGAAGTATTCCGAGTGGGCCTGGACCATTTCCAAGAACACCGCCAGCTTCTTCGCCGGATACACCAACTTCGAGAACCTCACCGTCGGTGGCACGAAAGTGGACGGCACCGATGCCACCAACACCATGTCCTACATGGCCATCCAGGCGACGCGCGAGTGCATGACCCATCAGCCGACCTTGAGCTGCCGCATCCATCCCGACTGCCCGCCCGAATTCATGGAAGCGGTCACCGAGCTGGTCTCCACCGGCTGCGGCTTCCCCGCCATCCACGGCGACAGGACCGGCTATCAGATGCTGTCGAATCTGGGCTACGCGCCCAAGGATGCCCGCGACTGGAACAACTGCGGCTGCGTCGTGCCCCACTCCAGAAAGACCTTCGAATGGACGTCTGCTGCCAGCATCTCCTTCGCTGCAGCGCTGGAATTCGCCCTGAATGAAGGCAAGAGCAGACTGTCCGGCCAGCAGGTCTCCCTGCCCGAAAAGGACCCGAAGACCTTCGGATCGCTGGAAGAGATCATCGAAGCGTGGAAGAAGCAGTTCAGATATCTCGTAAAGCAGGGCGTCATTTCGCTGGTCACCGCGCAGGAGATCCACAAGGAGATCGGCCACCGGCCCTTCATGAGCGCCTGCAACGAATACTGCATGAAGAACGGTGCAGACCTTGTGGACGGCGGCGCGAAATACAGCATCGGCCCGGTGTTTACAGGAGTCGGACTTTCGGTAACCGCTAATTCCCTGGCCGTCATCAAGAAACTGGTCTATGAGGATCACGAATACACCCTTTCCGACATCATCGACGCCATCAACGCCAACTGGGAAGGCTATGAAGAACTGAGAGCCAAGGCGCTCGCCTGTCCGAAATACGGCAACGATATCGATTATGTAGACTCCATCGCCCGCGATCTGGCCGACTTCTACTATGACGAAGTCACGTCCTACAACGACCTGTACGGCAACCATTTCGTGACCGCGTTCATGGGCATCTCCAACTACCTGCCCACAGGCAAGGTGCTCGGCGCGACGCCCGAAGGCCGCCACGCCTGTGACCCCATCAACGAAGGCGTCTCCCCCTACACCGGAAGCGACACCTCCACCTGCCTCGCGGCCCTGCGCAGCGCGGCCAAGATGGAGCACGAAAAGCACAGTGGCGGCACCCTGCTCAACCTGCGTTTAAACCACGACCTTGTGGCGACGAAGCGCGGCAGAGCGAACCTCGGCGCCATGCTGCAGAGCTACTTTGCGCTGGGCGGCTTCCACGTGCAGTTCAACACCATCTCCAACGAGGTGCTGAAAGACGCGCAGGCCAATCCGGACAAGTACCGCAGCCTGCTGGTGCGCGTGGCCGGCTACTCCGCGCAGTTCACAAACCTGTCCAAGGAGATGCAAGATTCCATCATGGCAAGAAACGCCCACGAGGCCTTCTAAATGGGCATGAAAGGCTACGTGATGCAGCTGCAGCCGTTCTCCGTCAACGATGGGGACGGCATCCGCACCACGGTCTTCCTGGCAGGCTGTCCTATGCACTGCGCCTGGTGCGCCAACCCGGAGGGCTGCACGCAGCAGCTGAAAATCGGCTGGCACATCCGTAAATGCATCGGCTGCGGTGCCTGCGCAAGAGTCTGTCCACAGGGCATAGGAATCGATCTGAATGCAGAGCGGGAAAAGTGCATCGCCTGCGGCAAATGCGCCGATGTGTGCCCGCAGAACGCCCGCGTGCGCATGGTGCAAGAGGCGGATGCCGACGAGATCGTTAAGCAGATCCAGACCCACCGCCTGTTTTATTCCTACAGTGGAGGGGGCGTCACCTTTTCCGGCGGCGAAGCTGCAATGCAGCCTGCGTTCCTGAACGAACTGACGGAACAGATCTACGATCTGGGGTACTCCATGGACATCGAGACTTGCGGCCTGTTCGATTTCGAAGCCGTGCGGCCGTCGCTCGCGCGCATGGACCTGATCTTTTTGGACTTAAAACACATGGACCCGGCGCAGCACAAGCGCTGGACGGGTCAGAGCAACGAGCGTGTCCTGGAGAACATGGCAAGGCTCGCGGAGCTGCCCGCCGAGGTCGTCATCCGCATCCCGGTCATCAAGGGCGTGAACGCGGACGAAGAGAACATCCGCGCGTCCGCAGCCTTCGTCCACAAGATCCTGCCCCATGCGAAGATGGAGCTGCTGCCCTATCACAGCTTCGGCAAGATCAAATACGAAGCGCTGGGCATCCCCTACGACCACCCGGAATTCGGGCGGCCGACAAAGGAAGAGCTGGAACATCTGCGGGAGATCGTCCGCAGCGAAGGCGTGGAAACGGCGGATTTCCGCTGAACCGACACAAATACAGGGCTGTGCGTTATTGCGCACAGCCCTTTTCAATGGTATACTTTTCCCATGAAAACCTTAGACTCTCCATCCGAAATGAACCGGGTCATCCCGGAAAACCTGAAAAACCTGCGCGCGGAGCGCAAACTCAGCCTGGGCGAACTGTCCGAGCTCACCGGCGTGTCCAAATCCATGCTGGGCCAGATCGAACGGGGCGAATCCAGCCCCACGGTCGCGACGCTCTGGAAGATCGCTACAGGTCTTGGCGTGTCGTTCACAGCGCTTCTCGAAAGCCCAGAGCAGGACATCGAGCTGATCCGCGAAGCGGACATGACCCCCCTGCTCTCCGATTACGGCCACTTCCGCCTGTTCCCGGTCGTGCCCTCCGGCAAAGACCGCAATTTCGAGATCCTCGATCTTGTCCTGGACGAAGAAGCGATCTCCGATTCCAAGCCCCATGCGCCGGGAACGGAGGAATTCACCTTCGTGTACGAAGGCGCGCTGGAGATCGTGCTGGGCGGTACCGAAAAGACCAGTTATCTCGTCGAAAAGGACTGTCTGCTGCATTACCGGGCAGACAAGCACCACACGTATAAGAACGCTTTCGAGGGGGTCACGAAGGCGCTGATGGTCATCCACTATCCTCAGGGAAATCTGCAGCGGGGGTAAGAGCATGAACAATCAGAACAGCAAAATATCCCAAAAATCCCGCAAAAAGAGGGTCTTTGAAGTCATACAGATCGGAAACACCTCAGATACGCCCAGCCGCATGTTCGACGACGTGCTGATCCTTGTCATCATTGTCAACATCGTCCTGATGTTTCTGCAGACATTTGATCAGTTCGAGCCCTACATGGATGTGATTCGCGCGCTGGAAGGGATCACGGGACTGTTTTTCTGCGTGGAATACATCCTGCGCCTTTGGACCGCAGACCAGCTGTATCCGGAGGAGAAGAGCCTGGGCGTAGCTGCCTGGCGCTTTGCCAAGTCTTTCGACGGCATCGTACTGCTGCTCACCATCCTGCCCTTTCTGCCGCTGTCCGGCTTCGTCGTTTTCCGCATGCTGCGCGTGGTGCGCATCCTGCGGCTGTTCAAGGTCAACCAGACGTCCGACTCGTTCAACGTCATCACCTCGGTCCTGTATGACAAGCGCAACCAGATCCTTTCGTCCTGCTTCATCATCATCGTGCTGATGATGGCCTCGTCCCTGTGCATGTACAGCGTGGAGCACGAGGCGCAGCCCGAAGCTTTTAAGAACGCATTCTCCGGCATCTGGTGGAGCATGTCGACGATCTTCACGATCGGCTACGGCGACGTGAGCCCCGTAACGACGCTCGGGCGTATCATGGGCATCGTCATCTCGTTCCTGGGCGTTGGCGCCGTAGCGATCCCGACCGGCATCATTTCCGCGGGCTTTGTGGAGCGGTATACCGAGATGCAGGCCAGCGCCGATCCCAGAGACTTGAATATCCAGACCGTCTATGTCGATTTCGACAGCAAATGGATCGGCCTGACCGCAAAAGAAGTCGAAGAGGAATTCGGCGTTTCCATCCTGGTCGTGCGAAGGGGCATGTCGAAGATCCTTCCCACGGAAGACTTCCGCATCCTGCGGGGCGATGCCCTGGCCGTGCACATCCTCAACATCACGGAATGTCCCGAAGAGACGACAGGTGAATAGAGTGTTGGGAAATTCCAGACAAAATGCAAAGGGACCGCAGAGATGCGGTCTTTTTCATGTATGCCCATGGCAGAGCGAGGTGACCCGTTTTGCACGCTGACGCTTATGCTGTATCTACACTTTAGTGATATTTAGCATATGTGTAGAACAAAATTTCTACACACGAGGTGTAAGGCGCCTAAGTGTAGACAAAATGAAGACAAACTGTCTACACCAAGGCATAAAAAGCCGAGAGTGTAGAAATTTTTGGTTACACTGAGGTCAAAAAGGCAGAGTGTGTAAAAACGGGAAGCATTCCCCTGATATGGGCCTGGCCTGCTTCCAGGTCAAAGAACCATAAAACAGCAGATAAAAACCGCCCAGTTCTGAATGTCACTCAGTCCGGGCGGTTTCTGTCATTTCACAAACGCGTTTCTGCGCTGTTTTCGCAGATACCATATCGCTTCCTTTACGCTGACCCGCTCAAGGTCCGGCACGGGCTGCGTCAGGTCCCAGGCGTCTTTGCGCCTCTGCGCGTTTTTCCTGATGTGGGCAAAGAACAGGTCCGCGTCCTGCAGCGTGCCGAGCATCTGCACGCCAGCGAGGCGCCCGTCTTCGAACAGCAGCCGGCGGAACACGCCGTCCTTTTCTTCCTGCAGCACGTATGGGTCCTCCGCGAGCTGTTCTTCCGTCTTGCCGAGCGCCAGGATGGAAAGGCCTCCCTTGTTCGTAAGGAAAACGGCTGCCGAGGGCTGGAAGATCTTCTCCTGCCCCGCCGCGTTGGCGCCGGCCGCGAAGCCGCCGCGCTGGGCCGGTTCCCAGAACAGGTGCAGCGCAGGCTGACCGGTCAGAAGGTCTGTCGACTGTGCGCAGTCGCCGCAGGCGTAGATATGGGGGTCGCTTGTGCGCATGAACTCGTCCACGAGGATGCCGCCGGTCTCGCCGAGCGCGATGCCCGCCTCCATCGCCAGCTGCACGTCCGGCCGCATGCCGATGCCCCAAAGCACGAGGTCGCAGGGAATGGTACGTTTTGATGTGACGACCCCTTCCGCCTTTTTTTCTCCGAGGACGGCCTGCACGGCTTCGCCCGTCAGGACCTCCACGCCGAAGGATTCCAGGGCCTTTTTCAATTGATCGGACGTTTCTTTATCCAGCGATTTCGGGCTGAGCCAGTCGAGCGCTTCCACCATCGTGACCCGCTCAAACCCCCGCGCCTTCAGCGCCATGCTGCCCTCGATACCGATGGCGCCGGAGCCGACGACCACGGCGCTTTTGCCGCTGTAAGACGCGATGGCTTCGATGTCCGCCATCGTCTTCATCACGAAGTTGCCGGGCAGAGAAGTGCCCTGCATCTTCCGCAGCTGTATGGGTTGGCTGCCTGCCGCGAGAATGAGGTCGCGGTAAGCGATTTCATCTCCATCCGCGAGCGTTACGGTACGCGTTCCGGGATCGATCGCAGCTGCTTCTGCACAGAGGACTTCGATCCCGTCCTGTTCGTATTCTTCCCAGGTCCGGACAAGCACTTTTTCGCGCGTAAGCTCGCCGGAAAGAAGGTCGGGCAAGGCCGGTGCCGAATAGACCGGTTCGTTTTCCTTGCTCAGAACGAGGACGGAAAGCGAGGGATCCGCTTTCTTGGCCGCAAAGGCTGCGCTGCTGCCGGCCGCGCCGTTGCCGAGCACGAGGATGTCCGTCTTTCGTTTCATCTACATCCCCTCCTCTGCATCACGGCGCAGCTGTTCCTGCGCACTTTTCAGTTCCTTCACTGTTACTGGACTGCCGCATTCCTCTGCAATCATCCGGGCGATCTCTTCCCACTGCCCATCCGTCGGATCGGTTGGAGCAGCAGGCTGTTCCGCAAACATCTGCAGGGCGTAACTGCTGCGCAGATCTGCACTGGCCGCCGTCTCTTCTTCGAAGCGAAGCGCGCCGCTCAGGCAGACACGTACGCACAGCGGATCCTCCCCGCTTTCCGCCTTGCCGCACAGATCGCAGGCGATAAAGGCTTTTCTATCCGTATCTTCCAGCACCGCGCCGACCGGGCAGCTGACGAGACACGCCGCGCAGCGAAAGCATTCTTCCCAGCGTCGGGTCACCAAGCCGTCCGCTCCTTTATCGATGATGCCGCGCATGCAGGCTGTGACGCAGGCCGGTTCTTCGCAGTGCGCGCAGACAGCGGCTCGAAGAGGCTTTCGGCTGCCTGCCGTCTCGATGCGGATGCGGGACTGGACAAGGTCGATCCGCCCTTTCTTCACAGCCGAGCAAGCCGCCAGGCAGGCGCCGCAGAGGCTGCATCTGGCGGGGTCAAACACGAGGCGCTTCATTCTGCTGCCTCCTGCAAAAGAATCGCAAACGGTCCGTAGGCGACCGTCTTATCGCTGTAGCGCTGGCGCAGGATCTTCGAGATATTCTCGGGGGTATCGCACAGGATGGCTTCCGCCGGGCAGTTGGCCGCGCAGGCAGGTAGCGTCCCTTCGTCGATGCGGTGTACGCACATGGTGCACTTCTGCATCCGTCCGTTTGCGCCGAACTGCGGCACGCCGAACGGGCACGCCATCAGGCACTCGTGGCAGCCGATGCACTTGCTCTGCTCCACCAGAACGATGCCGTCCGCGCGCTTGTACAGTGCTCCTGTCGGACACGCGCGAACGCAAGGCGCGTCCCCGCAGTGCTGGCAGGGAACAGGCAGAAAGTTCAGTTTCTCTGTCAGGCCGCAGCCCGTCTCGACCTCGGCCACCATGGTGTACCGGGGCCCCACGGGCAGGTCGTTTTCCAGTTTGCAGACGGTCTCGCAGGCCCTGCAGCCCATGCACCGCTGCGTATCGATATACAGGATCCTCTGCTGTCTTGCTTCCATGTCTATGCCTCCTGCTCCATCTTCTCGATCTCGACCAGCGTATTGAAATACGAACCCGTGTTGCCGTCCAGCAGCGGATCGTATTCGCGCAGGATGCCGTTTTCGGCCAGGATATCCCTGGGTCCCGCGGGGATCAATTTCGTCAGCTTGTTTACGCTGCCGCCGAGTTTGACCCACATGCCGCTGGACATCTCCGCGACGCCGGGCTTCAGCCGGATGCCGACCCGGGCCGTGATGTTCTCCAGGCAGCCGCGGTCGTTGAAGATCCGCACCTTATCGCCGTCCGCGATGCCGCGGTCCGCCGCATCCTTCCGGCTCAGGAATACGCGGGCAGGACCCTCGATCTCCTTGATCCAGGGCAGGTTGTAATACTGGGAATGCGTGCGGAACGACGGATGCTGGGAGATGATGTTCAGCGGATATCTCTCCGCCAGCTTCGGCGTCGCCGCGATGCTCTCGTCCGGTTCGTAGTATACGGGCAGCGCGTCGTAGTGGCCCGGGAACTTCTTCCCTCTTTCCTCCAGTTTGGACGAGCGGAACTCGAACTTGCCGCTGGGCGTATCGAACGTCTGATACGGCACTTCGGGGCACCACTTCTCCGGGTCGCGCACGGGGCCGTTCGGCGAAACGCAGGAATCGAAATCGATCTCCTTACCGATCAGCAAGCGGCACCAGTCCAGACCGGACATATCCTTGGGGAAGTATTTTTCATATCCCAGCCTGCGGCCCAGTTCCGCGAAGATCTCGATATCGGGCACGCACTCGTAAGGCGGCTGGCACACGGGCACCAGCACCTGGTTCCAGTTGTGCCAGTAGGACGGATGCACGCCGTATTGCTCGAGATAGTGGCAGGCAGGAAGCACCAGGTCCGCGTAATCCGTATCGTCCGTCATGAACTGCTCGATGGTCACGAACATGTCGAGGGACTTTACGGCTTTGATGGTATAGTCCACGTCGGGCTGCTGGGAGATCAGGCCGCCCCGGTAAGAGATGACGCCTTTGATGGGCGGTTCCTTCGCCTCGCGGATCGCCTTCGCCACAGCGGCGATGTTGACGAGCCGCGTCTTCGGGATCTGCGCGCCTTCCGGCACGCTCACAGCCGCGTTGTCCGCGAAACCGGTGATCCCGGGGAACGCCATGCCGGAGATGCAGTCGTAGTTGGCGGAAGGCTTCCCGAAGCTGCCGCAGACCGCGGCGAGGCAGGCCAGCGCCTGCTGCACCTGATGGCCGTTGCTGTAGCGCTGCTGGCCGTAACCGGTCTCGAACATGGTATCGGTCTTCGCCAGCAGTTCCGCGACTTCGCAGATCTGCGCCTTCGGAACCGTCGTCACCTGTTCGGTGTATTCCGGGGTCCACTCCTTTACGTATTCCGCCAGTTCTTCGAAGCCGGTGGTCTTCTCCGCGATGAACTGCTTATCTTCCCAGCCGTTTTTCACGATCCAGTGGATCATGCCCAGCGCCAGCGCGCCGTCTGTGCCCGGACGGGGACGCAGATGGATATCGGCCTTAGCCGCGACGCCGGTCGCGTAGGGATCGACGACGACGAGCTTCGCGCCGCGCTCCTTCGCGCGGTACAGGAACGGGAAGATGTGGGGATTCGTAGCCGTGCAGTTGCGGCCGACCAGGAAGATCGTCTGCGCGTGTTCGGACCAGATCTGCGGATCCATGGTGAACTGGCTGCCGACCGTTCCGACGGAACCCGCGACCCCCGATAACAAACAAAAGCTGCCCACAAGCTTCGAAGCCCCCATGAGATTCCAAAGTCTTGCGGCGACAGCTTTCGCCATATGTTCTCTATTGCCGGAATAACAATATTCCAGGATCGCTTCCGGCCCGTAGTTTTCCCGGATGGACCGGATCTTTTCTACCATCCAGTCCATGGCTTCGTCCCAGCTGACCCGCTTGAACTTGCCTTCGCCCCGTTCGCCCGTGCGAAGCAGCGGGTATTTCACCCGCTCGGGACTGTTGATTTTCTGCACGTTCGCGAACCCCTTCAGGCAGAGATGGCCTTTCGTGATGGGGTGATCCGGATCGCCCTCGATCTTGATCACCTTTTCGTCCTTCACGTAGACCAGCTCGCCGCAGGTATCGTAGCAGTTATGGGGGCAGCACGTCTTGACGACGCGGTCGGCGATCACCTTTTTGCCGCCGATCCAGACGGGAACGTTCCGTCTGACCGCATATCGGTCCAGGTCCTCGTGCCTTCTCCAGGGAATATCTTGATAGATCTCGGACATGGGAACACCTCCGTATGTCTGTAAATGTCTACTGATACTGCAATACGGTAACGCCTTTGGGGCTGTCTTTGGTCAGTTCCAAGGTATTGGAGCCTGGTAAGGACACCTCGGCCGCGGGATACAGCGACGTGAACGCGTCCAGCTCCGCAATGGCGCCCAATCCCAGATCTCCCTGACGGAAGTGCATGGGAATGACGATGCGGGGCTGAAGCAGCTCTGTCAGTTCCTTCGCCTGCGCCGCGTCGATGGTATAGAAACCGCCGACAGGGATCATGCAGACGTCCAGTCCCCTCAGTTTTTCCAGATCTTCTTCCGGAGGGAAGCATCCGATGTCTCCCAGATGCGCAACTTTCAGGCCTTCCGCTTCGAAGATGCGCATGGTGTTGCGTCCGCGCTTCGCGCCCTGCGCGTCGTCGTGGAATCCGGGGATCTCCGTCACGGTGAAAGGAGAAGTTCCGCCCTCTTCGATCTGCACGGCCTGGACGTAACAGTGGTCGCCGTGGCCATGGGAGCAATAGACCTCGCCCGCCTTCAGGCGGAGAGGCCGAAAGCCCGGCACGTGTTCGTCGTAGGGGTCGACCGCGATGGTGAAACCGCCGCTTTCCAACGTGAAACAGGCATGTCCGTGGTAGGTGATGACCATAAAGAACCTCCTTATTTCGGTAATACTATGTTGCGTTTTTCGGGGTCCTGCGCTTTTCTGTACAGCACGAAGCGGCGGCCGATGGCCTGCACGAATTCGGCGCCGAGCCGCTGCGCGGCCTCGTTGGCCGCGTCCTTCGTCTGCAGGTCCGATCCCTCCTGGATCTTCACTTTCAGCAATTCGTGTGCGTTCAGGTAGTCGTGCATCTCGGTGACGACGCTCGCGGTCAGGTTCTCTTTTCCGATGTAGACGGCGGGCTGCAGCTGCGCCGCCAGGCCTCTCAGATAGGCTCTCTGCTTTCCGGTCAGCATGGCGCACACCTACAGATTCTGAATGACGTCCACGATGCCGTCCAGCCAGTCGCCTTTGAATTCCTCGATCTTACCCTTGTCGCAGGCTTCGGCCAGCTTCGGGTCGATGGGCAGGGACGCAGCCAGGCGGATCTTGTATTTTTCCGCCAGCTCCACGAGACGGCTCGCGCCGAACGGATAGATCTTCTCCCCGCAGTTCGGGCATTCGACGAAACTCATGTTCTCCACCATGCCCAGCACGGGGATATTCATGAGGTTGGCCATCTTGACGGCCTTTTCGACGATCATGCCGACGAGTTCCTGGGGAGACGTGACGATGATCAGCCCGTCGACGGGCAGGCTCTGGAATACGGTAAGCGTGACGTCGCCGGTCCCGGGAGGCATATCGATGAACATGACGTCCTCGTCTTCCCAGATGACGTCCGTCCAGAACTGCTTGACGGTACCCGCGATGATGGGGCCTCTCCAGACGACGGGGTCGGTCTCGTTGTCGATCAGCAGATTGAGGGACATGACGTCGATGCCGGTCGCGGTCTGCACGGGTACGATGCCCTGATCCACCGCGTACGCCTTGTCATGAAGGCCGAACGCCTTGGGAATGGACGGTCCGGTGATGTCTGCGTCCAGGATCGCGGTCTTTAAGCCCTTGCGGGCCGCGGAGACCGCCAGCAGGGACGTGACGAGGCTCTTGCCTACGCCGCCTTTGCCGGAAACGACGCCGATGACCTTCTTGATCGAAGAGTACTCGTTCAGATGTTCCGAAAAATCCGTTTTTCTTTCGCCGCAATCCTTGTCGCAGCCGCTGCAATTGTGATTGCAATTCTCAGCCATTGATGTTTTCTCCTTGATTTTGATTTATAGCTTTTCCAGGATCGCCCGGGTGACTTCGGAGGTCTTAGAGGAGCCTCCCAGATCCGGGGTCCGGTATTTGCCTTCTTCCAGCACCGCTTCGATCGCGGCTAAGATCTTTTTCCCCAGGTCGGGGCGTCCGAAGCAGTCCATCATCTGAGACGCCGCCCAGACAGTAGCCATGGGATTCGCCTTCTCCTGACCCATGATGTCCGGCGCGGAGCCGTGGACCGGTTCGAACATGGAGGGGAAACGCCCTTCCGGGTTGAGATTCGCCCCGGCGGACATGCCCATGCCGCCCGCGATCGCGGCGCCCAGGTCCGTCAGGATGTCGCCGAACAGGTTGGAACAGACGACGACGTCGAACCTGGCGGGGTCACGCACCATGAACATGGACGCGGCGTCCACCAGAAGACTGTCCGCCTCGATCTGGGGATAGTCAGCGGCGACCTGCGCGAAGATCTTATCCCAGAAGACCATGGAATAGTTGAGCGCGTTGCCCTTGCTGACGCTCGTGACGCGCCTCCGGCCCTCTTTCACAGCCAGTTCGAACGCGTAGCGGATGACCCTCTCGCAGCCCCTGCGGGTGAACACCCCCACCTGCTCGGCCCGGTCCGCCTCCAGGATGCCCTTGCCGGCGTATTCGCCCTCGCTGTTTTCGCGCACGAAGATCATATCCACATCTTCGCGCTTTACGTCCTTCAGCGGACACGGGGCGCCCTTCAGCAGCTTGACCGGCCTCAGGTTGACGTACTGGTCGAATCCCTGGCGGATCGCGATCAGCAGGCCGTGCAGCGACACGTGGTCCGGCACGTCAGGACGTCCGACTGCGCCCAGAAGGATCGCGTCGTAGCCCTTCAGGATATCGAAGCCGTCTTCGGGCATCATCCTGCCGCTCTCTTTATACCAGGTGCAGCCCCAGGGGAGATCCGTGAACGTAAAAGCGATCCGCCCGTCCTGTTCCGCGGTTTTCTGCAGCACCTGCTTCGCCGCATCGCAGACTTCCGGACCGATGCCGTCGCCGCCGATCACGGCGACCCTGTAATTTTTGCATTCCATAAAATGTATTCCTTGTTTACGCGTTTTGCGCAAAAAGATATAATAACCGTGTAAGCATATTATACCCCATTTTAAGGATAAGGAGAACCATATGAAAGATCTGAAAGATACCTGCCGGATCGCCGTGGTCCAGGCCGGCCCTGTAATGTTCAACAAGGATGCGACGATCGAAAAGGCCTGCAAAGAGATCATCGAAGCGGGCAACAAAGGCGCAGAGCTGATCGTCTTCCCGGAAAGCTACATCCCCTGCTATCCCTTCGGGCTCACGTTCGGCTTCACCGTCGGCAACCGCGACAAGTACGGCAGGCTGGACTGGAAGGTCTATTACGATAATTCCGTCGTCGTGCCCAGCGAAGACACCGACCGCCTGGCGGACGCCGCGGCGCAGGCAGGCGCCTACGTCTCCATCGGCATCACGGAAAGATCCGTCGAGAACGCCACGCTGTACTGCACGAACCTGATCTTCGGACCGGACGGCGCACTGCTGGCACGCCACAGAAAGCTGAAGCCCACCGGCGCGGAACGCCTGTGCTGGGGCGACGGCAACAAGGGCGAGTTCCCCGTGGTCGATACGCCCTGGGGCAACATCGGCGCCCTGATCTGCTGGGAGAACTACATGCCGCTGGCGAGAGTCGCGCTGTACGAAAAAGGCGTCACGATCTATCTGGCGCCCAACACGAACAACAATCCGGAATGGCACGACACGATCAAGCACATCGCCATCGAAGGCCACTGCTACGTCATCCACGCGAACCAGAATTTCCATAAAGACGACTATCCCAAGGATTTCCACTGCCCGCACGAATACGAGAACCTGCCCGAGCGCCCCTGCAACGGCGGGTCTGCCATCATCGACCCGTATGGCCACTATCTGACGAAGCCCGTCTGGGACAAGGACAAGATCATCTACGCGGACCTCGACATGCAGCAGGTGCCTGCCAGCCGCATGGAATTCGACGCGACCGGCCACTATTCCAGACCGGACGTGCTCGAACTGGTCGTGAACGAGCATGACCCGATCGAAGATCTGATCGAATTCGCCGAGCACGACTATGCGGTCGAAGAGGATTCCTGCGACGGCGTCTGCGAAGACTGCGCCATCGCGGAAGGATGCGCCGACTATAACTGCGAAGGATAAGCTGAACCGGACAAATACAAAAGACCCGCCGTTACGGCGGGTCTTTTTTCGTCTGATTTCCGCTTAGAGCAGTTTGAACAGCCTTGTAAGCACGAAGATAAAGATGCCGAAGCCGGCCGCATACACCAGCCAGATCAGCAGCGAGGCGCCGAGGGCGCCCTTCAGCGCTGCCAGCCGGCCTTCCCGGTCGATATCGACAGGCTGCTGCGGCTTGGCGCGGAACTGTTCCTTCTGCGCGTCCATCTGCTTTCCGGCGTCGAACACCGGAAACAGGATGGGCCGCTTGGGTGCCAGCCCGCTCATGTCCGCGATCACCCTTTCGTCGTCGTCTTCCTTCAGTTCGTCCTGCAGGTCTTCTGCAGCGTCAAACGGCTCGTACATATGTCTTTCCTAGTCGTACAGATGGCAGGCCACGAAATGACCCGGTTCCATCTCTTTCTGCACCGGCGCTTCGTGCTTGCAGCACTCCATGCACTTGGCGCAGCGGGTGTGGAACTTGCAGCCTTCCGGCGGATCCGCTGGGGACGGGATGCTTCCCTGGAGCACGATGCGGTTCATCTTCACCGTCGGATCGGGCACCGGGATGGCCGAGAACAGCGCCTCGGTGTAGGGGTGCAGCGGGTTGCGGAAGATATCCGCCTTGTCGCCGTACTCCACCAGATTGCCCAGATACATGACGCCGACCGCGTCGGAGATGTGCTCGACGACGGACAGGTCGTGGGAGATGAACAGGTAGCTCAGTTTATGTTCGTTCTGCAGTTCCTCCAGCAGGTTGATGATCTGCGCCTGGATGGATACGTCCAACGCGGAGACCGGTTCGTCGCAGACGATGAATTCCGGGCTGAGGGCCAGGGCTCTGGCGATGCAGATCCTCTGACGCTGGCCGCCGGAGAATTCGTGGGGATAGCGGTCCTTGTGGAAGGGCTGCAGTCCGCACTGATCCATGACGTGATCAATGTAGTCGTCGTACTCCGCCGCGTTCACCAGGTTGTGCTCCTTTACGGCTTCGCCGATGATCTCGCCGACCGGCAGTCTCGGAGACAGGCTGGAGAACGGATCCTGGAAGATGATCTGCATCTTCGGCCGTAAGGCCCTTAATTCGTCCTTAGGGAGGTCGTAGACCTCTTTGCCGTTAAATAATACCTGCCCGTCCGTTTTGGAGTCGTACAGCCTTAAAATCGTTCTTCCGACGGTGGTCTTGCCGCAGCCGGATTCGCCGACCAGGCCCATGGTGGTGCCGCGCTTCAAATTGAACGTGACGCCGTCCACAGCCTTGACGTAACCCACGGTCTTCGACAGCATGCCGCCCTTGATGGGGAAATGCTTCTTCAGGCCGTTGACCATCAGGATGTACTGGTCGTCGTATTCCACGGGAGTGAATGTGCTCTTGATCGCTTCGCTCATTACTGTTCCCCTCCCTTCTGTTCTTCATAATACCGGTAGCAGGCCACGCGGTGCGTCGGGCTGACGTATACGTAGTGCGGATACTCGCCGCTGCAGCAGTCCAGCTGCATCTCGCAGCGGTCCTTGAAGTAGCAGTAGTCCGGCATGTTGATGGGATTGGGCACCTTGCCCGGGATGGAATACAGTTTCTCCACCTTCTTGCCGACCACGGGCTTGGAAGCCATCAGACCGATGGTGTACGGGTGGCAGGGGTGCAGGAACACCTCTTCCGCCGTGCCCGCTTCCACGATGCGGCCGGAGTACATGACCACGACGAAGTCCGCCATCTCGGCGATGACGCCCAGGTCGTGCGTAATGAACATGATGGAGGAATTGATCTTATCCTTCAGGTTGCGCAGCAGGTCCAGGATCTGCGCCTGGATCGTAACGTCCAGGGCGGTCGTGGGCTCGTCCGCGATGATGATGCGGGGGTTGCAGGCCAGGGCCATGGCGATCATGACCCTCTGGCGCATACCGCCGGACAGCTCGTGCGGGAACATGGAGTACACGCCTTCGCTGTTCGCGATGCCGACCATCTCCAGCAGTTCGATCGTACGGGATTTGATGTCCTCTTCGCTCTTGCCTTCGCCGTCGTGCAGCGCGATGACCTCGTTCACCTGTTCGCCGATGCGGAACACCGGGTTCAGGGCGGTCATGGGTTCCTGGAAGATCATGGAGATGTAGTTACCCCGCAGGGTCTGCATGAATTCTTCCGGCGCCTTCGTCACGTCGACGGCTTTGCCGTCCTTCAGGTTCAGGCGGATCTCGCCTTCCACGGTCTGGCCCTGGGGCCGCTGCAGCAGCTGCATCAGGGAGAGGCTCGTAACGGACTTGCCGCAGCCGGATTCGCCGACCACGCCGACGGTCTTGCCGATGGGGACGTCGAACGTGACGCCGTCCACGGACTTGACCACGCCCACGTCCGTAAAGAAGTAGGTGTGCAGGTTGTCGAATTCCACCGCGTTATTGGGATCGTGCATCGCCGTCAGGTATTCGGACTCCGGCACGTTCTTGCGCTTGCGCTTCTTCTCGTATTCGTTGGTGATCCTTCTGTTCTCCTTGGAGATCCGTCTGGATTCCTTCGCGGAAAGATAACCGTCTTGTTTTTTAGCCATTTCAGTCTCCTTTCCTAACGCTTCATGCGCGGGTCAAACGCGTCGCGCAGGCCGTCGCCCACCAGGTTGAAGGCGAGGACGGTGCCCAGCAGCAGAACGCCCGCGGGGATCCAGATAAACCAGTAGTTCGTGAGAACGAAGGTGTTGTTGACGTCGTTGATGATGTTGCCCCAGGACGCGAACGGGAATTTGACGCCCAGGCCCAGGAAGCTCAGCGTCGCCTCGGTGATGATCGTGCCGCCGATACCCATGGAGGCGGAAACGATCAGCAGAGGGATGACGTTGGGGACCAGGTGGCGGAAGATCCTGCGGGACACCCGGATGCCGGTGGCTTCCGTAGCGGTCATGAATTCCTGTTCTCTCAGGGACAGGATCTGTCCGCGGATCATACGCGCGACGCTCGGCCAGGACAGGAAGCCCAGGATGAGCATCAGGTAGATCATACGGACCGTCGGGTCGACCATCTGCGCGTCCATCGCCGCGCCCAGAATGATGAGGATAGGCGTGGACGGGATGCAGTAGAAGATATCCACGATGCGCATGATCAGGTTATCCACCCAGCCTCCGAAGTAGCCGGAGATGCCGCCCAGGATGACGCCCAGCAGGTTCGCGATCAATTCGACGATGAAGCCGATGATCAGGGAGACTCTGCCGCCGTACATCAGACGGGTGAGCATGTCCATACCGTTGCGGTCCGTGCCCAGCGGGTGTTCCCTGCTGGGAGAAGCGTAGGTGTCGTACACCTGGCTCTCTCTGGACTGCTTGACGGTGTATTTGTGGGAAGCGGCGTTGTATTCGACTTTATATTCGGATTCCACACCGTCGGCGTCGGTGAAGAAGAAGTCGTCGTTGCCCGTCTCCAGCGCTTCGAGGAGCTGCTCCTTGAAGTCTCTGGTGAGGAAGACGTCGCTCATCAGGGGCTGCACGACGTAGCGGCTGATATAGCCGACTTCCTTGCCGCCCTGGGAGACGATACCGTTTTCATCCAGCGCATAGGTGACGCCGCCTGCGGTGAAGCTGCTCTCCCCTGCCGCGTCCGCGCTGAGCGCTTCGCGCAGGAAAGTATAGTCCGCCTTGAAGGCAGGGTCGCTTTCAGAGAACACGTTCTTGAACGCGAGACCGATCTCCGTGCCGTTCGCCAGTTTGACGATATAGAAGTCGTCGCCTACCGGTTCCATCACGTAATCGACGCCCTTGAAGGAGAATTCGTTGACCCCCTTCTGCGTCGCCAGCACCATCTGCGCCTGGATGATGGAAGAGAAATCCTGGCCGTCGGCAACGGCGTAGCGGAATTCGGTGTTCTCGATCGCGGAGCAGTATTCCTTGCTCAGGGAATCCACGCGGTAGAAACGCTGATCCTGCTTATAGGGGGAGATGATGCCTCCGATGAACGAGAACGCGAACATGAAGATCAGGATGACCAGGCCGACCATGGCGATGCGGTTGCGGAAAAAGCGCTTCGCGACCATGGCGCCCGGAGAAAGAACCTTAACGCGTCTGTCGTCGTTTAAGGAATACTGAGGTTCTTTGTTTTCTGCAGTACCGGCAGCTTCCGCTGCTTCCTGCGCGTCTTTTCTGATTTCGTCAGACATGATGCAGAACCTCCTTTCCTAAGAGATGCGCACTCTCGGGTCGACGACCGCGTACAGGATATCCGCGATCAGGTTGCCGAGGAGCGTCAGTATGGCGAGAAACGTTAAGTAGAACATCGAGAACGGGATGTCGCCGCCCACCATGGCTTTATACGACGCGTAGCCGATGCCCGGGATCGCGTACAGCGTCTCGGTGATCAGGGCGCCGGAGAACAGGCCGGGGAGGCTGCCGCCGATGATGGTGACCAGGGGGATCAGCGTGTTGCGGAACGCGTGATGGAACACGACCTTCCGTTCGGAGAGGCCCTTGGCCCTGGCGGTGCGGATGTAGTCCGAATTCAGCACTTCCAGCATATTCGTACGGGTGTAGCGCATGAGTCCGCCGATGCTGATGACGATCAGCGTGACGCAGGGCAGCACCAGGTGGTTCGCCTTGTCCAGGAACTGGTGGAATCCGTCCAATTGCTCGTAATTTCTGCCGACGAGGCCGAACAGGTCAAACCAGCCCAGCTTGACGGAGAATACGAGCTTCAGCAGCGACGCAAAGAAGAACGTGGGCAGCGAAATACCCGCCAGCGCGATGACGCTGATCGTGTAGTCCGTTTTACTGTACTGCTTTGTGGCTGCGACGATGCCGAGAGGCACCGCAATGATGATCTCGAAGAACATCGTGATCAGGCCCATGACGAAGCTCAGCCAGATGGTCTTGTTGAACTCCTCGGTGACGGGGATCGTGTAGACCCAGCTGTCGCCGAAGTTTCCGCGGAGCATCTGCCCCCACCAGCGGAAGAAGCCGGTCAGGATGCCTGTATCCAGATTGTACATGGCTGACAGCTGTTCCATCCATTCCTCGTAGCTCTTGGAGCCGGGCTGCATGGACTTCTGCCGCGCGATATTTTCGATATACGACGTCGGCAGACAGCGGATCAGCGTGTAGATAATGAGAGTGACGAAGAAAAGTATGAGGATCGACAGCAATACTCTCTTCAAAATATACTTTTTCACGGG
>JAFPXN010000028.1 GCA_017412505.1 Bacillota bacterium
ATCAACGATTACGCGGCTTCCGCAGAGAAGCAGACGATCCTGTAGAAAATACAGAAAACACAGGGACGGGGGAGTGAAACACTTTGTTGTTTCACTCCCCCGTCCCTGTGTTACATTTTCTGTTTAGTCGTTCAGATCGTAGACCATGCGGAACGTCTTCAGGTATTCGACGTAATCCCTGCCGCTGGCCATGGTCTCCGGTTCCAGAATGAATTTCATGCCGGCGGTCATGCACAGCCGTTCCGCCTTGGCTTTGGCTTCTTCGTCTTCGATGCCCTTGATGTCGCGCACGCCGGACGTGCCCACGACGCGCCGGATGAGTTCCGTGCCGGCGAAACCGGCCTGGTCTTTGAAGATATCCGTCAGATAGGCGTCGAAGAACAGCTCGGACTGCATCTGACGGTCTGTGGACTTTTCGCGCATCAGCTGCTTTGCTTTTTCGATAAACTTGTCGCAGAACTCCTCGATCACGCCCAGCACCCACGCGAGATACGTCTCTTTGTCTTCGCCGTCCTCCATGGTATATAAGCCGTTTGCGTAAGCGAAGATCATGTTGGCGATGAAGTTGCCCGTATCGTAGCCGATCGGACCGTAAAACGCGAATTCCGGGTCCAGGATGCAGGTCTTATCCGGCGTCACGAAGATGGACCCCGTATGCAGATCTCCGTGGATGAGCGCCTGTGACTTCGTCTCGAACAAGGCCTTCAGCATACCGACCTTGGCGTGCAGTTCTTCGCTGCCGTAGATCCAGGTCCGCATGAACTCGTCGTTCTCCGGAGTCACGCCGTTGTCGTCCAGATCTTCGTAATAGGGCTCTGTCAGCACGTGCCGCTCCGTGATCTCGCACAGTTTCGGGTTCGTATAGCGGTCGACGAGATCCTTTTTCTTCTCCGCTCCGACGATCATGTCCGTGGTACCGATCAGCGCTTTGCCGCAGAACTCCGCCATATCCTCCGCCAGGTTCGGGAACATTTTGTGCTCGCACAGCTCGTAGCGCAGGTTCTCGTAGCCTTTCATGTCCTCCATGACGATGTTGTGCTCCGCGGCGTCGTACAGATAGACTTCCGGGATCAGCTCCGGACAGTATTGGCGCTGCAGTTTCAGTACTTCGCATTCGATGCGGCTGCGCGCGAAACCGATGTGGCGCGCCGGATTGACCCGCAGCGTATCCTCCGCGTGCTTGATGATCAGAGATTTTCCGGCAGCCGGGTCTTCGACGCGGAATACGAAATTGATGTTGCCGTCGGACAGTTCGCTGGCTTTCAGCTGGGCGCCTTTGTCGAAGAACTCAGGCAGTTTTTCATGGACGTAGCCGATGACGTTCTGTGGGGTATACATGAAGTGCCTCCTTTAAAGCTTGAAATATCTGTGAAGATCCGCGGGTTGGAACAGACCCTTATCCGTTGCGATCGCGGTGACGAATTCCGGCGGCGTCACGTCGAAAGCGGGGTAGTAGCCTTTGACGCCGGGTTTCGTCAGTTTGATATCCATGGCGTGCAGCGTCAGCTCCGGGTCGCGCTCCTCGATCACGACGGAATCGATGGAAGGATGCGCCGGATTCGGATTGCCCGCCGCGATATAGGGGACGCCGTAATATTTGCAGGCCAGGGCGATCTGGAACGTGCCGACTTTGTTGACGATGTATCCGTCGCAGGTCGTGACGTCCGCGGCGCTCGTGAACAGGTCGATGCCTTTCGTCTTCATGGTGTAAGCCGGCATGTTGTCGGAGATGACCGTCACGTCGAAGCCCATGTCCACAGCGCAGCTGGCCGTGAGACGGGCGCCCTGGAAATAGGGACGCGTCTCGGAGCAGAAGACTTTAACTTCTTTATTCTGTTCGCGCAGGGCGCGCAGCACCATGGCGATGTCCAGTTCGGCCCAGCACTGGGTGAGGATGGAGCCGCCGTCGGGGATCTGCTCCGCGATCAGCCTTCCGATCGGAACGGATTTCGCGTAGCGGCGGTTGAGATCCCTGAGCGCCTGTTCCCGGGCTGCCTCTGTCACTTCCGCGCCTTCCGCGCCGTCTTCCATCGCGGCTTTGGCTGCGTCTAAAATACGTCCGGTATACATCTGCATCTTTGCGGACGTGGTGGGGCGGGCGTGGGAAAGTGTGCGGGAAGCCACTTCGAGATACGCTGTCCGCGAATCCTTCGGCATGTTCTCGGATTCATAGCAGGCCAGCACCATGCCCATGGACGCTGCCGTATAGGGGCCGCCGCTTTGGGTCACCATGTCGGCGATCGCCTGCGCGACCTGTTCGTGACGTTCGCAGGTGACGAATTCCGTGCGGATAGGGTAGATGCGGCGGTCCAGGATGCGGACGGCGCCGTCTTCGTACCAGGCGACGTTCTCATACTGCATCATGAAGCCAAGGCCTTCGTCTTGTCGTTTATAATCGGGCATACTGCTTACCTCCGTTTTATGCCTACATTATAGCGTACAACACATTGTTTGTTAAGTTGTTCCATAGCACAAGGGATTGTGCTATAATGCATTATGTATGATTATGTGCACTCTGCAGAGAGATCTCTGCGAAGAGAAAGGATAGAGCCATATGGCAGATTCTAAGAAACCTACATCTTCGAACTCGAAAACGACCGGAGCGAAAGCGAAAAGCAAGAGCGTGGAAGAAAAGCAGAAGATAAAAGAAAAGGAAATGGCGGAAGCCGAAAAACTGCACCGGAGCAAACGGCTGCACGACGAGATCTGGGCGATCGTCATCATCGCGCTGGGCGTGCTGGTCGTGCTCAGCCTGCATTCGAACCTGATCGGCGCGCTGGGGGCGGTCACGAAGAGTGTGATGTTCGGTATTTTCGGCCGGGTCGCGTATATCCTCGCGTATTTCCTGATCGCTTACGGCATCCTGATCTTCCTGAACAAGACCAGTTATCTGACGCTGCGCTCGCTGCTCTGTCTGCTGGCGCTGTTCATCTGCGTCTGCATGCTGAACGCTTCCATGTACGACGGGCTGAGTACCCAGCTCAGCGGCGATCTGATCCGCGAAGCCTATAAAGCCGAGACCATGAATATCGGCGTGTTCGGCGCCATCGCCGGCACGCTGCTGAACAAGCTGGCCGGCCTCGTCGGCATGCGCATCATCGCGATCTGCGGCATCGTCATCACCCTGATGTTCATCATCGATACGCCGATCTCCGTGTTCTTCGACAATCTGAAGATCAAGCGCAGGGCGGTCAAAAACACCAGGGAAGCGCAGAAAGCCGCCAACGAGATGATCCTCGAGCGCGAACGCGAAAGAAAGGAAGAAGAACACCAGATGGCCATGGAAGAGATGGCCAGACAGCGCGAAGAAGCCGCAAAGAAATCCAACGCGGCGGATTATACCAAGGGCGAGACCCATCCCACGTCCGGAGAGACGCTGCAGCAGACGCCTGCGCCGGTTCCCGTCCAGGAGCCCGCTCCGGAACCCGTGCTGGAACTGCCGACCTTCAATCCGAACTTTACGCCCGAGACGATCGGACGCAAGTCTGCGGACAGCCCGGAAGCCCCTGTCACGAACAATCAGAAGCAGATCCTCGGCTACATGAACGACGATTCCCTGTTCGGGCAGGACGGTCCGATCAAGGAAGGGTACGGTCTGAACGGGGAAGGCTCTCCGAAGGCTGCCGTGCCTGAATATAACGGATCCTTCATTCCGCAGGAAGTCTCCCACGAAGAACCCGCGCCGGAAAGACCCCGTGCGCCAAGAAAACCCAGAACGGAAAAGCCGGCAGAGCCTGCAGCTCCCGCGCCCGTAAAGAGCGCTCCCGCTGCCGAACCTTCCGCAGCGCCTGTCTATCAGCTTCCGCCCATCGAACTGCTGCACAAGCCTGCCGGACAGAAGGAAGAATCCGACATGAACGCCGTGCAGGAACAGGCGAGGGTCCTGGAAGAGACTCTGGCGTCGTTCGGCGTTTCCGCGACCGTAGAGAATATGATCAAGGGTCCCACGGTGACCCGTTTCGAAGTCAAGCCCGCTCCCGGCGTCAAGATCTCCCGCATCGTTTCGCTGCAGGACGACCTGGCACTGAACCTGAGAGCGAAATCCCTGCGTATCGAAGCGCCGATTCCCGGCAAGGCGGCCGTCGGCATCGAGATTTCCAACGACAAGTCCAGTTCCGTGACCCTGCGCGAAGTTCTGGAATCCAAGGAATTCCGCAGCGCGAAGTCCAAGATCTCCGTCGGTCTGGGCAAGAACGTCGGCGGCGAATGCGTCGTGGCGGATCTGAAGAAGATGCCGCATTTGCTGATCGCCGGCACCACCGGTTCCGGCAAATCCGTCTGCCAGAACGCGATGATCCTGTCCATGCTGTATAAAGCGACGCCGGACGAAGTCAAACTGATCCTCATCGACCCGAAATCCGTCGAACTCAGCGGTTATAAGGGCATTCCGCATCTGCTGATCCCCGTGGTCACGAAGCCGGACAAGGCTTCCGCCGCGCTCGGCTGGGCCGTAGGCGAGATGGAGGAACGGTATAATAAATTCATGGAGGAGAACGTCCGCGACCTCGAGAGCTACAACGAGACCGTGCGCGCCAACGGCGAAGAATACAAGGTGATGCCGCAGATCGTCATCATCATCGACGAGCTGGCCGACCTCATCATGACCGCCCAGAACTCCGTGGAAGACTCGATCTGCCGTCTGGCGCAGAAAGCCAGAGCCGCAGGCATCCACATGGTCATCGCGACGCAGAGACCGTCTACGGACATCCTGACAGGCGTCATCAAGGCCAATGTGCCGAGCCGCATCGCGCTGTCCGTTTCCAACGGTATCGACTCCCGCGTCATCCTGGACATGACCGGCGCAGAAAAACTGCTGGGTCACGGCGACATGCTGTATTATCCGCAGGGCATGGCGAAGCCGGAACGCGTGCAGGGCTGCTGGGTCTCCGACGACGAGATCCGCGCGGTGATCGACTACCTGAGAAAACAGGACGAGGCGCTGAAGGCCGCGCAGGAAGCGGCCGAAGAAGGCGGTACGGAGCCCAAGGCGTTCCAGTACAGCAGCGACGACATCCTGAAGGCGATGGAGAAGAACTCCTCTGCCTCCGGCAGCGGCGCCAACGGCAAGGATGATCAGGGCAGCGAGGAGGACGACCTGCTGGCGGACGCCATCGAATGCGTCGTCCGCGCCGAACAGGCCAGCGTTTCCATGCTGCAGAGGCGTTTCCGCATCGGTTACAACCGGGCGGCCCGCCTGATCGATATGATGGAAGAAAGAGGCATCATCGGACCCGCGGACGGCATGCGTCCCCGCAAAGTGCTGCTGTCCGTCGAACAGTTCGAACAGCTGGAGAGCGAATCCGCTCCGGAAGACGACGGCGTGCCCGACGAGATCTTTTAAGAGATGAAAGTACTGATCAAAACACTGGGCTGTGAAAAGAATACGGTGGATTCCGAGAACGCGATGGCGCTGCTGGCGCAGACCGGCTGCGAAGAAGCGAAGGACGTGCGGGACGCGGACGTCCTGATCGTGAACACCTGCGGCTTTATCCACGACGCGAAGCAGCAGTCCATCGAGACGATCTTCGACCTGATCCGGGAGAAGAGGGAAGGGCAGAAACTCATCGTTACCGGCTGCCTGTCCCAGCGCTACGCAAAAGAGCTGGCAGCTGAGATGCCCGAGGTGGATTTCTTCCTCGGGGTCAACGACTACGCGAAGCTGCCGGACATCGTCCGCCGTGCGGGAAAGGAACGCATCGCCGCAAATCCTGCTCCGAAGGAATACGAAGAACTGCCCAGGCAGTTTTCCGGCGGCGTTTCCGCATCGATCAAGATCGCGGAAGGGTGCAACAACATCTGTACGTACTGCGCGATCCCCTTCATCCGCGGATTATACCGCAGCAGAAAGCCGGAAGCTATCCTGACGGAAGCGAAGCATCTGGCGGAGCAGGGCGTAAAAGAACTTCTCGTCATCGCCCAGGACGTGACCGGCTACGGGCGCGATTTCGGCCGCAGCGATATGCTGCCGCAGCTGCTGCGCGATCTGTGCGCGATCGATGGTCTGAAATGGATCCGTCTGATGTACTGCTACGAGGATGAGATCACGCCGGAACTGATCCGGACAATCCGGGAAGAGCCGAAGATCTGCAAGTATCTGGACATTCCCATCCAGCACAGTTCGGACCGCATCCTGAAGGCCATGAACCGCAAATCGACGGAGCAGAGCATAAAGTCTACGATATCGGAATTACGTAAACAAATACCGGATATCGTCATCCGCACGACGCTCATCACCGGTTTTCCGGGGGAAACAAAGGAAGATTTCAAGGCTCTACAGGATTTCGTGAGCGAAATGCGCTTCGACCGGCTCGGCGTGTTCCCGTACTCCAAAGAAGAAGGAACCGCTGCCGCCAACATGCCGCATCAGGTGCGCAGCGACGTCAAGCAGCGCCGCGCGGACCGCATCATGGCCCTGCAGCAGAAGATCTCGCTGGAAAACAACCAGAAATATATCGGAAGGAACATGGAAGTGCTCGTAGAAGAGGTCTTCGAGGATGGATCCTACAGCGGAAGAACATGTTACGACGCGCCGGAGATCGACGACGGCGTGCTGTTCACCGGTCCTGCCGGCCTGCAGCCCGGTTCCTTCGTCACGATCACCATCACAGACGCATTCGATTACGATCTATCGGGAGAATATTATGAACCTGCCAAATAAACTTACGATGGCGCGCATCATCGCCGTGCCCGTTTTCGTCATCCTGTACATGAAGCAGCTGTATCTGGCCGCCTTTATCGTGTTCATCCTGGCGTCCTTTACGGACATGCTGGACGGAAAGATCGCCCGCAAATACAACCTGATCACGAATTTCGGCAAGATCATGGACCCGCTGGCGGACAAGATCCTCGTGTATTCCGCGTTCTGCCTTATGATAGGCGACGGCACTGTGCCCGCGTGGATGCTGATCGTCATCCTGCTGCGCGAGTTCGCCGTTTCCGGCATGCGCACCGTCGCGGCGGCCAACGGTATCGTCATCGCGGCCGGCATGAGCGGAAAGATCAAGACCGTGCTCCAGATGATCGCCGTGCCTCTGCTGATCCTGCGCAGTTACCATCCTGTGCTGCAGACCCTGGCCACGGTCTTTCTCTGGGCCAGCATGGCCATGACCGTGTACAGCGGCATCGAATATATCGTACAGAACAAGCAGGTATTTAAAGAGTAACCATGAAAAGCGCCATTCTGACTGTCGGGACCGAGATCCTGTTCGGTTCCATTCTCAATACGAACGCTCAATACCTGAGCGAACAGCTGCGCCTGATCGGCCACGACGTGATGTATCATTTCACGGTCGGCGACAATCCGGCCCGTCTGAAGGACCTGCTGGCATACGCCTATCACGACTGCGACCTCGTCGTCACCACGGGAGGCCTCGGCCCCACCGAAGACGACCTTACGAAGGAAATGATCGCGGAGTTTTTCGGCGATACGATCGTGGAGTTTCCGGAACAGACGAAGATCCTGAAAGAGCATTTCGCGAAAAGAGGATCTGTCTTTACCGAGAATAATCTGAAGCAGGCGTGCTTCCCCGAACAAGCGATGATCCTGGCGAATCCCAACGGGACGGCGCCGGGTTTTCTGTTGGAGAAAGACGGCAAGATGATCGTCTCCATGCCCGGACCGCCCCGGGAGATGAAGCCCATGTTCGAGAACCTCGTCAAGCCGGAACTCGTCCGCCGCGCAAACGCGGTCATCTACTACCGCAACCTGCGCACGACGGAGATCGGCGAATCCCGGCTGGAGACCGAACTGATGGACCTGATCGACGCCCAGACCGACCCGACGCTGGCGACGTACGCCGGAGAAGGGGAGTGCACGCTGCGGATCGCGTCCAAGAGAGCGACCCGCGAAGAAGCCATCGAAGCTGTGGACGACATGATGATCCGCGTGCTGGAGCGGGTCGGCAATTTTGTGTTTTCCGTGGATGACGAGGACCTGCAGGACGTCGTCATGAAGCGCATCCATATGGAAGGCCTGAAACTGGCGGCTGCCGAATCCATCACGGGCGGCATGTTCGCTGCGCGGGTCACGGACCGGGCAGGCGTTTCCGCTTTTTTCGACCGCTCCTGCGTCACGTACAGCAACCGTGCGAAGATGGAAGAACTGGGCGTTTACAAATCCACGCTGGATAAATACGGCGCCATCAGCCCGGAATGCGCCCGCGAAATGGCGGAAGGGCTGCACAGGAAGACCGGCTGCGATCTCTGCGTTTCCGTGACAGGCAACGCAGGTCCGAATCCCGACGAGAACAAGGAAGTCGGCCGATACTATATCGGCGTCTGGTACAAAGGCGAGGTGACCGTGAGCGAACACTTCCGCCAGGGGAACCGGGGCAGGATCCGCAGAGACGCCTGTTTCAACATGTTCAAGCAGATCTACAAGGTTCTGTTTAACAAATTGTTGACATAAATGGTAATATATGGTATTCTGCATTTGCTCCCGAAAAGTTCTTGACCGCGGAACGATCCGGGAGTAGAATGGATAAGAACAAATGTTCTTTTGTGCACACATACGCTTTTTGGCTGCAAGCCGGAACGGAGGAATAGATGGCAACGAACGTGAACAAAAGCGAAAGAGACAAGGCTCTGGAAGCTGCGATAGCGCAGATAGACAAGCGCTTCGGTAAAGGCTCCATCATGTCTCTGGGAGACGATAACGCAAGGCTCAATATCGAAGCGATCCCCACAGGATCCATCAGCCTGGACATCGCCTGCGGCGTAGGCGGCGTACCGAAGGGAAGGATCATCGAGATCTTCGGACCGGAATCCTCCGGTAAGACGACGCTGGCGCTGCATATCATCGCGGAATCGCAGAAGCAGGGAGGCAAAGCGGCATTTATCGACGCGGAACACGCTCTCGATCCGGTCTATGCGAAAGGCATCGGCGTGGATATCGACGATCTGCTCGTGTCCCAGCCGGACACCGGCGAAGACGCTCTGGAGATCTGCGAGATGCTCGTGCGTTCCGGCGCGATCTCCGTCGTCGTGATCGACTCCGTGGCGGCGCTGGTTCCGAAAGCCGAGATCCAGGGCGACATGGGCGACTCCCACGTGGGCCTGCAGGCCAGACTCATGTCCCAGGCGCTCAGAAAACTGACGGGCGTCATCAATAAGACGAACACGACCTGCATCTTCATCAACCAGCTGAGAGAAAAAGTCGGCATCATGTTCGGCAATCCCGAGACGACGACGGGCGGCAGAGCGCTGAAGTTCTACAGTTCCATGCGTCTGGACGTGCGCCGCATCGAATCGATCAAGGTCGGCGACGCGATCGTGGGCAACCGCACGAGAGTCAAGGTCGTCAAGAACAAGGTCGCGCCTCCGTTCAAGATGACGGAATTCGATATCATGTACGGCAAGGGCATCTCCCGCGCCGGAGACGTTCTGGACTGCTCCGTGGAAGCAGGCCTGCTGGAAAAGAGCGGCGCCTGGTACAGCTATGCCGGCGAGCGCATCGGCCAGGGCAGGGAAAACGTTAAGACTTATTTGGACGAACATCCCGAACTCATGAAGAAACTCGAGGATCAGATCCGCGAGAAGTACATCGCGAAAAAGGACGACACGCTGGTCGACGATTCCGATTCCATCAAAGTCGACGCAGACGGAGTTGTGATCGAAGAATAACAATATTATAGAAAAATACTGCTTGACACAGGTTTGCCCGCCTCGTATAATATTTGCGTTGCCGCTCTGAATGGGTATATTTTCGAGTGTCTGTAAAGACCACCCCCGATGGCGAGACCGGATAGAGGAGGTAAAAATATCATGTATGCAGTAGTTATGACCGGAGGAAAGCAATATCGCGTTTCTGCCGGTGACAAGATCCGTGTTGAAAAGCTGAATGCCGAAGCAGGCAGCACCGTATCCCTGGACAAGGTGCTGGTCATCGGCGGTGAAGGCGAGACCATGGTCGGCGCTCCCTATGTGGCAGGCGCCTGCGTAGAAGCTGAAGTCGTGGAAAACGGCAAGGCTGACAAGGTCATCATCTTCAAGTACAAGGCAAAGAAGGACTATCGCAAGAAGCAGGGTCACAGACAGCCCTACACCGAGCTGAAGATCAATGGCATCTCTGTGAACGGCGAAATGAAGTCCAAGGCGGCCGAAGCTCCTAAGGCAGAAGCAGCCGCAGAAACTGTGGATCTGAATTCCATGAAGAAGGCCGAGCTTGCTGAATTCGCAGCAGCGAAGGGCATCGAAGTGGATTCCAAGCTCAAGAAGGAAGAGATGATTGCCGCTATCGAGGCAGCTCTCGCAAAGTAGGCAAGGAACGGAGGTAAAATCTTATGGCAAGTAAAAAAGGTGTAGGCAGCTCTAAGAACGGCCGCGATTCCGAGTCGAAGCGTCTTGGAGTTAAGAGAGCCGACGGTCAGTTCGTCAGCGCAGGTTCCATTCTCGTTCGCCAGAGAGGTACGAAGATCCACCCGGGCAACAACGTGGGCATCGGCGGAGACGACACCCTGTTCGCGAAGCAGGACGGTATCGTCAGATTCGAGAGAAAAGACAAGACCCGCAAGCAGGTCAGCGTTTATTCTCAGGAAGCGTAGTTCTCAAAGGCCTCTGGAGATCCCAGAGGCCTTGTTTTTTCACATCAAGATAACATGTTTGTAGATAAAACTACGATCACCATCAAATCCGGCAAGGGCGGCAACGGTTCCGTATCGTTCCGCAGAGAGCCCTACATCCCGCAGGGCGGACCGGACGGAGGCAACGGCGGCAAGGGCGGCAACATCGTCATCCTGGCGGACCGCAATCTCCGTACGCTGATGGACTTTCGTTATAAAAGAAAATATGAGGCGGAGAGCGGGGAAGACGGAAGAGGACGCCAGCAGTTCGGCAAGGACGGCGCGGACCTCGTCATCCGCGTCCCGGTCGGCACGGTCGTGCGCGACACCGAGAGCAACGCGGTCATGGCGGACCTGACGGAAGACGGCCAGTCCTTCGTCGCGGCAAAAGGCGGAAGAGGCGGAAAAGGCAACGTCATGTTCAAGAATTCCGTGCGTCAGGCGCCGAATTTCGCAGAAGCCGGCGGATTCGCCAGAGAACGCACCATCGAGCTGGAACTGAAGCTGATCGCTGACGTGGGCCTCGTCGGTTATCCCAACGTGGGCAAGTCCACGCTGCTGTCCGTTTCCACCAGCGCGAACCCGAAAATCGCGAATTACCATTTCACGACCATCACGCCGAATCTGGGCGTCGTATCCATGTACGATTCCAGTTTTGTTATGGCGGATATCCCCGGACTGATCGAAGGCGCTTCGGAGGGTCAGGGCCTTGGCCTGGATTTCCTGAAGCATATCGAGCGCACCCGCATCCTGATCCACGTCGTGGACGTTTCGGGCAGCGAAGGCAGAGACCCCAAGGAGGATCTGGATAAGATCAACGCGGAACTGGCTTCCTACAGCGAAAAACTGGCGAAAAAGCCCCAGATCGTCTGCGCGAACAAGATCGATATGGTCGACGACGAAGCCTACGAGGAATTCAAGGCTTACGCGGAGAGCAAAGGCTATCCCGTGTATCCGTGCAGCGCGCCGATCCACGAAGGCGTGGACGAACTGCTGCGCGCGGCGTATCAGCTGCTGCAGACCGTGGAAGAAGAGGAAGAGGAACAAGCCGTATTCTTCAAAGACACGGCGCCCGAAGACGATCCGGATTACCGCAGCGTCTACGTACAGCCGAAGAAGGGCGGTTTCCTCGTTACGGGCAAACAGCTGGAGAAGATCTTCAATTCCACGAATTTCAACGACGCGGGTTCTCTGCGCTATCTGTATCGCTATATCGAAGAGAGCGGCGCCATCGACGAGATGCTGCAGATGGGACTGGAAGAAGGCGACACCATCACGGTGATCGATTACGATTTCGAATATTACGATGAGTAGCGTTCAGAACGAACTGGATAGACTGCTGCTGAAAGTCGAAAAACCGGCACGGTATATCGGAGGCGAACTGCACAGCGTTGTGCGGCAACCATCCGCACATACCGTGCGCTTTGCGTTCTGTTTTCCCGACCTGTACGAGATCGGCATGTCTTACATGGGTCTCAATATCCTGTATCATCTGCTGAACCGCACGGATCATACGTACTGCGAACGCTGCTTTACGCCGGCAAGAGATATGTCCACCGCCATGAAGCAGGCGGGCGTGCCTCTGTTTACCCTGGAGACGAAGACTCCGCTGCGCGAAATGGACTTCGTCGGGTTCACGCTGCAGTATGAACTCTGCTATACGAACATCCTGGCCATGCTGGATCTGGCGGGCATCCCCGCGCTGTCGAAGGACCGCGGCGAAGAGGATCCCATCGTCATCTGCGGCGGACCCTGCGTGTACAACGCGGAACCTGTGGCGGACCTCATGGACGTCATCCTCGTCGGCGACGGCGAAGAGCTGCTGCCCGAGATCTGCCGCATCCGGAGCGGTTATAAGGGCAGCGGACGTTCGAAGGACGAATTCCTGAAGGAGATCGCCGCGCTGCAGGGCGTTTATATCCCGAAGTTCTACGAACCTGTCCGGGACGAAAACGGAACGTTCCGCGGCTACCGCAAACTCTGGGACGGCGCGCCGGACAGAGTGCTGAAAGCCATCGTCCGGGACATCGATCCCGTGGACTTTCCCAAAGAACTCATCGTGCCCCTTATCGAAGTCGTGCACGACAGGGCGGTGGCGGAACTGTTCCGCGGCTGCACGAGAGGCTGCCGCTTCTGCCAGGCGGGCATGGTGTACCGGCCCGTGCGGGAACGCAGCATGGAGAAGGTCGTCGACATCGCCAAGACCCAGCTGGAAAACAGCGGGCAGGGCGAACTCTCGCTTCTTTCCCTGTCCACGTCGGACTACACGCAGTTCGAACCGCTCGTAACAGAACTGATGCAGTACTGCAAAGCCCGTCAGGTAAGTTTATCCCTGCCGTCGCTTCGCATGGACAATTTCAGTTTCCGCGTGCTGGACGAGATCCAGGGCGTGCGCAAGACCGGTCTGACGTTCGCGGCGGAAGCCGGCACGCAGCGGCTGCGCGACGTCATCAATAAGAACGTGACGGAAGAGCATATCTTTACGGCGCTGAAGCAGGCGTTCGATCTGGGCTGGACGTCGGTCAAGCTGTATTTCATGATGGGACTGCCCACGGAGACTTACGAAGATCTCGACGGTATCGTCGATCTGGCGCGGCGCATCATGGAACTGGCGAAAGAGCACAACGGCGGCAAAGTCGGCCGCTACAGCGTTTCCGTATCCGTGTCCAATTTCGTGCCAAAGCCCGATACGCCTTTCATGTGGGTGCGGCAGAACACGCCGGAGGAATTCGAGCAGAAGCATTACTATCTGAAGGACCGTCTGAAGAAGATCAAGGGGGTCAATTTCCGCTATCACGGAAGCTATGCCAGCATGCTGGAAGCCGTATTCGCCCGGGGAGGCAGGGAACTGTCCGCAGCGCTGCTGCGCGCATACGAACTGGGAGCCTCATTCGACGCCTGGACAGAAGGTTTCCGTCAGGACGCCTGGGAACAGGCTCTTGCGGACTGCGGCATCGACGGCGGATACTTCGCTCTGAACGACATCGACCCGGACGCGCCTATGCCATGGGACATCGTGGACTGCGGCATCACAAAGGATTTCTTTAAAGAAGAATGGCGCAAAGCGCAGGCCGCTGCGATCACGCCGGACTGCCGGTACGGCTGCAACGGATGCGGCGTCAACGCGCACACCGAATGCAGGTGGGGAGGCATCTATGCAGACAACTGATATGCATCGCTACCTGCTCGTGTTTTATAAAAAAGGCAACATGCGCTTCATCTCTCACCTGGATCTGCAGCGGCTGTTCAAGCGCTGCATCAAAAGGGCGGGGATAGAGGTCGCGTACTCCAACGGATTCAATCCCCACGAGAAGATCAACATCGTGCATCCTCTCTCTCTGGGATTCGAAACGGACCGGGATTATTTCGAGATCGACACGCAGACGCCGTATCCGGAAGATCGACTGGTGGAGATCATGAATCTAGCCCTTCCGGAAGGCATCAGATTTACGTTTTGCCGTGAGATTCCGCATTCGTCGAGGAATTCATCCTCCATCGCGGAAAGCAGCCTCTACGAGGCGGTTTTACCGTCTTCACAGAATCTTAACATAGATGGTTTTATAATACAGGACAGGGTCGCGATCCTGAAAAAAGACAAGAAAACGAAAAAAATGGTCGAAAAAGACGTCAAGGACTGGATCGGCCGCATCGAACTCCTGGAGGAAACGCAGGCCGGCAGCAGACTGTCTCTGCTTCTGCGCAGCGCCCCCAACGAAACGCTCAACCCGGTCAACCTGCTGGAATCGCTGTGCGCGTTCAGCGGCTGCCCGTTCGACAGAGAGAGCGTGCGGGTCACCCGGAAAGACCTCTTCGCCCGAAAAGACGGAGAACTTGTTTCCTTGTCCTGCTATTACGAACAGGAACATCAGAATGGCTGAATTTAAGAAAAAATACAGAACAACGCCGAAATTCCGCAGCTTTGTCGTTTGGGTCTGCGCAGTGCTGATCTCGCTCATCCTGATCATCGCCGCCAACAAGATCGTTACGAAGGATCTGAACATCCTGCACGCGGAAGACGCGTACGCGGAAAAAGCGAAGATCACAAGCATTGAAAATAAGGAAAGCAGCAGTTACTCGCTGTCGGAAGACGTCGAGTATCAGGACGACCGCCTGTACTTCAAGGCGCGCATCCTGACCGGCGAATTCAAGGGCCAGGAAGTGCTCGGCGCGCAGACGTCCGATAATTACACCCTGGACCCGGATCAGCCCCTGTCCGTGGGAGATAAGGTCATCCTGTACAACTACGGCGCGAAAGAAGGGGAAGCGGACTGGGTGTTCGGCGGATTCTACCGTCTGGACGGCATGATACGTCTCGGACTGCTGTTCTGCGCCGCGCTGCTGTTCTTCGGCCATTGGAAGGGGCTGAACACCCTGATCTCGCTGGCGTTCACCTGCATGGCCGTCTTTATGGTGTTCGTACCGTCTGTCTTGGCAGGTTACAACGTCTACGTCATGACCTGCCTGACCTGCGTCTACGTCATCATCATGACGCTGCTCATCACGAGCGGCGCGACGGAAAAAGCGTTGACGACGATCCTCGGCTGCACGTTCGGCGTCGCTGTCGCCGCGATCCTGGAACTCTTCTTCGAACACGCGCTGCGGCTGACCGGCATCATCGACGAACATTCCATCTATCTGGGGTATCTGGACAGCGGCGTCGTCATCGATCTGAAATCGCTCATCTTCGGCATGATCGTCATCGGCGCGATGGGCGCGGTCATGGACGTTGCCATGGACATCTCCTCCGCGCTGCACGAACTGCACTACAGGGCGCCGGATCTGACGTTCCGTGAACTGTACCAGTCCGGAATCACGATCGGCAGGGACGTCATGGGCACCATGGCGAACACGCTGGTCCTGGCTTATATCGGTTCGTCCCTGTGCACGATCCTGCTGCTGATCACGTATTCGAGTTCGCTGCGCGAACTGCTGAACCGCGAGAACATCATCGTGGAGCTGATGCAGGCGCTGATCGGTTCGTCCGCCATTCTTCTGACCATGCCGCTCACGTCTGCGATCTGCAGCTTCCTGTACACGAACAAGAGCTTCCTGAAACTCGAAAAGAACGCGCAGGACCCCAGCAACGACTTCGATCCGGACGCTCCGGTCACCGTACTCGAACCGGAACATAAGTCCATCATCCCGAAGGATCCGTTTACGGTCCTGAAGAAGACGGACTTGCTGAAATCCAAGAATAAAAAAGAGAAAGGTTCCTCCGCCTTCAACGGCTATTATTACGAAGGCCAGAAGCAGGACGAGGAAAAATAGGGCGCCGAGAAAAGAGACCGTATGGTCTTTTTTCTTTTGTCAAAATATGGTATAATCTGGGTGCTGCGGAAACTCTTAACATGAACATCGATTGGAACAGATTGCGCAAAGGAGCGTTGATCCTGTTTTGCGCACTTGCAGCTGCCGGAAGCCTGAGAGGGTATCTGCAGGGAACTGCGCGCCAGGAAGCTGCCGTTCTGTATGAAACGCCTGTCGAAAGGGCGGAGATCCCGGCACTCGAGGAATACAAAGATGACAGGATCGATCTGAATTCCGCGACGATCGAGCAGCTATGCACGCTGAAGGGAATCGGACCGGCCAAAGCGCAGGCGATCCTGGATTACCGGGACGCCTACGGCGGATTCGTCTGCGTCGAAGAGATCATGGAAGTCAAAGGGATAGGAGAAAGCACGTTTGCGAAGATAAAAGACTATTTATACATTCCTGATTAGATGATAAAATATTTTAGTTAAAGGAGAAACCATGGTTACAGACGCAGAACTGGCCAGGATCAACGAACTGGCTCATAAAAAGAAAACGGTAGGGCTGACCGAAGACGAACGCATCGAACAGGCCCATCTCCGCGAAAAATTTATCGAAGATTTCCGCGCGCGCTTCCGGGCGCAGCTCGACAATATCGAACTGGTCGAGCCGGACGATCCAAGGCTTGCCGAACAGAAGAAAAGAAATCAGAACCACTGATCATGTCGCATTTTATCGAATTCCAAAACGTCAGCAAAATCTATCATATGGGGGAGGTCGAGATCCCCGCGCTTCACGACGCCAGTTTTGCGATCGAGAAGGGCGAGATCTGCATCATCGTCGGCCCGTCCGGGGCCGGAAAGACCACGCTTCTGAACATCCTCGGCGGCATGGACCGGCTGACGGACGGCAAGGTCTTTCTGGATGGAGCGGAGGTCTCCGCCTACGACAAAAAGCAGATGACCGCTTACCGGCGCTACGATATCGGATTCGTATTTCAATTCTATAATCTCATTCAGAATCTGACGGCAAGGGAAAACGTCGAGCTTGCCGCGCAGATCTGTAAAGACCCCGTCAACGCGGACGAAGTGCTGGAACACGTGGGTCTGGCGCAGCGCGCTAACAATTTCCCGTCTCAGCTTTCCGGCGGCGAGCAGCAGCGCGTCGCGATCGCCCGCGCCCTCGCGAAGAACCCGAAGCTGCTTCTCTGCGACGAACCGACCGGCGCGCTCGATTACGTCACCGGCAAATCCGTCCTGAAGATCCTGCAGAACACCGCCCGAGAAAGGGGCATGACGGTCGTCATCATCACGCATAACTCTGCGCTCACCGCCATGGCGGACCGCATCATCCGGGTCAACAGCGGCACGATCGTCGACCAGCATATCAACGAAACTGTCGTACCGGTCGAAGACATCGAGTGGTGACCATGCTTGTCCGTTCGCTTTTCAGAACAATTCGGTCCACATTGGGACGTTATCTTTCCATTTTTGCCATCATCGCGCTTGGCGTGGGCTTTTTTATTGGTCTGAGAGTGACGCACGACGCCATGCTGAAGACGGCAGACGATTATCTGACGTCTCTCGACTTTTTCGATTACCGTCTCGTGTCCACGCTCGGTCTGACAGAAGACGACGTAGAGGTCTTTCAAAAGGAACCCGGCGTGTTTCTTGCGGAGGGTTCGATCTCGGTGCCTGTCCTCGTCGAAGCGAAAGGCGGTTCCGAGGACGTGCTGACGGTCCATATGCTCCTTTCCGGCATCAACGATCTGGACGTCGTGAGCGGACGTCTGCCCGAAAGTCCGGATGAAGTCGTCCTGGATACGTTCTACGCGGGTCCGAACCGCATTGGACAGACGCTGCGCATCGCGGATTCCAACGAAACCGATACTCTCGATCTTTTCCGTTCCAGATCGCTGCGCATCGTAGGGATCGTCAATTCCCCTTATTATTCCAATTTCGAAAGAGGTTCTTCCAGCCTGGGATCCGGAAAGATCGCAGGCTTTGCCTACGTTACGAAAGACGCTTTCGATGCCGATTATTTCACGGAGATCTTTCTGAGGCTGAAAGACATGCCGCCCACAGGTTCGGACGCTTATAAAGACGCGGCGGAAGCGGCGAAGGGACGCCTGGAAGACCTGCTGGAGGAAAGAGGAGACATCCGTTACGTATCCCTGAAAGACGAAGCAAATGAAAAGATCGCCGACGCGCAGCAGCAGATCGACGACGGCTGGGCGCAGATCGACGACGGAAAGAAAGAGATCGCTGACGGCGAGTGGAAACTGTGGGACGCGGACCGGAAATTGAAAGACGCCCGTGAGGAGCTCGACGACGGCTGGGCCGAACTGAAGGACGCCGAGATCGAACTGGCGGACGCACGCAAGGAACTGGACGACGCAAAGATCGAACTGGAAGACGGCCGTAAGGAACTGGACGACGCAAAGGCAGAGTTAGAAGATGCCCGCAAGGAACTCGACGACGGCTGGCAGGAATACTACGACGGCGTGCAGGAATATGAGGATGGCCTGGCAGAATATGAAGACGGTCTGGCTAAATACGAGGACGGCCTGCAGGCATACGCGTCCGGAAGGCGTGCCGCCAACACCCAGCTCGCAGCAGCAGAGCAGCAATTGAACGACGCGGAGAACCAACTTGCATATACCCGCACGCAGCTAGACGATGCGATCGCCACGAAGGAATCGATCGAGCAGAGTCTTCCGTACCTGTCGGGGGAAGAATATACGTCTGCTGCTGCCATCGTGGCAAATTTGAACATACAGATCACTTACGGAGAATCTGCCTATCAAGCCGGCATGGACCAGCTGGCGGCAGGCCGCGCTGAGTTTGAAAGCGCGAAAGCTTCCGCAAACAGCCAGCTGCGGTCGGCCAGACGCAAACTGAACGACGCAAAGACGGAACTGGAAGACGCGGAAAAAGAACTGAAAGACGCGGAGACCGAACTGCAGGATGCAAAGAAAAAACTGGAAGACGGCGAAGCGGAATACGCGGATGGCCTGAAGGAATATCAGGACGGCGAGGCGGAATATGCCGACGGCTTGCAGGAGTATCAGGACGGCCTGAAAGAATACGAAGACGGCCTTGCCGAATACGAAGACGCGAAGAAAAAGCTGGAGGACGGAGAGGAAGAATACGAGGAAGGCCTCGAAGAATACCGCACGAAATCCGCGGACGCCGCGAAGCAGATCGCAGACGCGAAAGCAGATATCGCGCAGGCGGAGATCGATCTGCGGGAAGGACAGGACAAAGTCGACGACGCGAAGCAGCAGCTGGCCGATCTGAAAGATCCTACGCTTTTCGTCCTCGGCCGCGACATGAACAACGGCTACGCCTCCCTGGAGAACGATACGGCGATCGTCAAAGGCATCGCGAAGGTGTTCCCTCTGTTCTTCTTCCTCGTAGCGGTTCTCGTCTGCGTCACGACGATGACCCGCATGGTGGACGAACAGCGGACGGAAGACGGTACGCTGAAGGCACTGGGATACAGCGACAACGCGATCGCAGGCCGGTATCTCTTCTACGCGTCCAGCGCCTCGCTGCTGGGCTGCTTCGTCGGATTCTTCGTCGGGTCCCGGTTTATGCCGATGACAATCTGGAAGATCTACCGCATCATGTATTCCATCGAGCGTCCTGTCGCCTACGTTCTGGACTGGAAGTCGTTCGGCGTCAGCACAGCGGTCTATCTTCTGTGTTCCCTTGGGGCGACATGGCTGACGATACGAAGAGAACTGAACGAACCCGCGGCGCAGCTCATCCGCCCCGAAGCGCCGAAACCGGGCAAACGCGTGCTGCTCGAACGGATCCCCGTCATCTGGAACAGGATGAACTTCCTGCGCAAAGTCTCCGTCCGCAACATCTTCCTGTATAAGAAGCGCATGGTGATGATGATCGTCGGCATCGGCGGCTGTACGGCGCTGCTGCTGACCGGTTTCGGCATCCGCGACACGATCTCGAACATCGTGGATTATCAATACGAGGAGGTCAGCATCTACGACGGCGACGTCACGTTCTTCGATCCGCTGACAGAAGAGGGCCAGGCTGCGTTCCTGCGCGATCACAGCGAAGTGATCGAAGACGCTTC
>JAFPXN010000029.1 GCA_017412505.1 Bacillota bacterium
CATAGGAGGTTATATTTCTTAAACTAAAGTTTCTTTTATTGACCCCCAGTTGAACTGGGGGTTTCTTGACGCTTAAGCGCCAAAAAACAAAGCAGACGCCTATAAGGCGCCTGCTTTTGCTGGAGCTGATGGTCGGACTTGAACCGACGACCTGCTGATTACGAATCAGCTGCTCTACCGACTGAGCCACATCAGCATACGCACGGATTATATTACCATGCGTGCTTACAAAAATCAAGCGTTTTCTACGATGTCCAAAAGCTGCATGGCATCCGTGATGTAATACTCAGGCGCCAGCTGTTCGCGCAGCTCGTCTCCCACGGAGATGCTCCAGGAAACGAGGCAGGAATCGACGCCGGCGTTGCGGGCGCACAGGATGTCGAACTTGCTGTCCCCCACCATCAGCGCCTCGTCCGGGGTGATCCCCAGTTTTTCCAGGCACAACAGGCAGGGCGTGGGATCCGGCTTGTGGATCGTCGTATCCTCCGCCGAAACGACCGCGTCGAACAGATCCGCGATATCGAATTTGTACAGGCCGGTCCGCGTGGAATACCACAGCCGGCTCGTGACAATCGCCACTTTGTATCCCCGCGTCTTCAGTTCCAGAATGACATCCTTCATGCCCGGGAACATCGTGATGTCGTCTTTATAAATGTGCCGCTGGTAATTGCGGTACGTCTCCACCATTTCGTGGGTGTCCCGGTCCGGGAACAGCTTGCCCATGGTCACTTCCAGAGGCTCGCCGAACGTCGCGACGATCTCCTCGTGCACCGGGTCACGGCCGAGCACCGTATTGAACGTATGCTGCCACGACTTCAGAATGATGGTATTCGTATCCATGATGGTGCCGTCGAAATCGAACAGCACGGCTTTGAATTTGCTCATACTTGTTTGCTTTCTATAGATCCGGGTTCAACCGCGCAGTTTTTTGCGGTTTTCGTCTTCCGAGGAGACGATGTCGCTCGTCCGGTAGGCTTTCTGGAACGCTTCGTCTTTATCCGCCAGATACTCGCTGCGGAAGACGTGAATATGGCCCGCGTCGTTGAGTTTTTTGATGACGATCAGGGTGAACGGCATGATGATGATGCCCATGGGTCCCAGGATGGTGCCGCCCACGTAGATCGAGATCAGCAGCAGCACGGGGTGCAGGCCGATGGATTCGCCGACGATCTTCGGCTCCAGGATGTTGCGCACGACGGTGATGACAGCGTACAGGAGCAGCAGCTTAACGCCCAGCATGACGTTACCCTGCACCAGTTCGATGACGACCCAGGGGATCATGATGCCGCCGGTGCCCAGCGCCGGCAGGATATCGAAGATCGCGATGATCAGCGACAGCACCGTGGCGTCTTCGATGCCGATGATCCGCAGGCCGATGTTCAGCTCGCAGAACGTGATGAACATGATCAGACCGTAGGACTTCAGCATGCCGCCGATGGTCTTCAGCAGATAGTTCTTCGCTTCCAGGATCGTCTGCTGCGACTTCTCCGGGAACTGGCCCAGGAAGAAGTAGGTGATGTTCGGGTAGTCCATGGACAGGAACACCGTGGACACGATGCAGAAGATCAGGGAAATAAAGAATTTCGGCGTGCCGAGAGCCAGTCTCTGCGCATAGCCCACCAGGGACCGGGACAGGGACGCGACCCAGCTGGCCAGGCTTCCCAGGATATTGTTTCCGATGCTTTCCGCCTGGGCGGCGTGCGACGGATCGATGCTCGCGACGAGGTTCTCGTACCAGTCCATCACCCGCAGCAGCGCCGGTTCGATATTCTCCGCGTAGATCGTCGTCAGGGACCCGAACCAGCCCACGAGCGCGACGATCAGCTGAATGACCGCGTGCGTCAGCAGCGCCGCGATCAGGCCGTAAAACAATACGACCAGCAGGAAAGCGACGCCCCGCCTGGGAATATGGAGCAGGTGCGCGGTATGGTCCACCGGCCGCTTCAGGATGATCGTCACCAGCAGCGCGATCGTGAACGGCATGAGCGCGTACAGCACGTACCGGACGAGCACGTAATAGATGACGCCCACCGTGATCACGTAAGCGGCGTTGATGAGAAACCGCCTTTTCCGTTCGAGTTCTTCCACTTACAGTTCCCCCTTCTGCAAGGCGTTCAGAGATGCGTAGATAAAGTCGTCGATGGCGCCGTCCATGACGGCGTTGACGTTGCTGGTCTCGCAGCCGGTGCGGTGGTCCTTGACCATCGTGTAGGGCTGGAAGACGTAGGAGCGGATCTGGCTGCCCCAGGCGATCTGTCCGTAGTCGCCGTGGAGTTCGCCGATCTTGTCTTTATGTTCCTGCTTCGCCAGCGCGTACAGCTTCGCATACAGCATGCGCATGGCGTATTCCTTGTTCTGATGCTGGCTGCGTTCGTTCTGGCAGCTGACGACGATGTTCGTCGGCAGGTGCGTGATCCGTACAGCGGAGTCCGTCTTGTTGACGTGCTGGCCGCCCGCGCCGGACGAACGGTACGTGTCGATGCGCAGGTCGCCGGGATCGATATCCACCTGGATGTCCTCGGGAAGCTCCGGCATGACGTCGACGAGCGCGAAGCTGGTCTGGCGCTTGCCCGCCGCGTTGAACGGACTGATGCGCACCAGGCGGTGCACGCCGCTCTCGGTCTTCAGGTAGCCGTAGGCCAGCGGACCCTCCACCAGGACCTCCACGTTCTTGATGCCGCCTTCGGTATCGTTCTGATAATCGAGGATCTTGACTTTATAGCCTTTCTTCTCCGACCAGCGGGTATACATGCGCAGCAGCATCTCCGCCCAGTCCTGGGCATCCACGCCGCCGGCGCCGGGATGAATGTTCACCAGCGCGTTGTTCTGGTCGTATTCGTCGGACAGCAGCGCCCGGATATGCACTTCGTCCGCTTTCGCGTTGAAGGCCTCGAACGTATCGGACGCTTCCTTCGCGGCGTCCTCGTCCTCCGCTTCCTCCGCCATCTCCATCAGGGTCTTCGCGTCGGACAGCAGTCCTTCGCAGGCGTCGTATTCGCCCAGGTCGGATTCCAAAGACCCTCTTTCCTTGATGGTCTTCTGCGCTCTTTCCTGGTCGTCCCAGAAACCGGGAAGCCCGGATTCGTAGTTGATTTCCTCTAATCTTGCCCGCTTTTTATCGACGTCAAAGGCTCTCCCTGAGTTTCCCCAGGGTCTCCTCGGCTTGCGGGATGGCGTTTTTTAAGGTATCTAAGATCAGCATGCTCTGCTCCTCGTCTTAGGCGTTTCTGCCGTGGCAGTTCTTGTATTTCTTACCGCTGCCGCAGGGGCAAGGATCGTTGCGGCCTATCTTCTTATCTACACGCACAGGCGTGTTGGCCTTCTACTCACCGTTGGTGGTGAGATCCTGGCGTCCAGCCTGCAGGGTGGACATATCCTGCCTCGGGCGCATTGCCGGGCGGTTACCCGCCTCGGAAGCATCACGCAGGGGCACGAAGGCGCGCAGCAGGAAGCTGAGCACATCCTGGTTCAGGGATTCCAGCATCTGG
>JAFPXN010000030.1 GCA_017412505.1 Bacillota bacterium
ACCTCTGATTTAGACTATGCTTTGTTTCGCCGTTATTTCAACGCGTCCAGCGTGCTCTGCTTTCCGCCGTATACGCCCATGGGCTCCACGTGGATCTCGGATACGGATACGATGTGCGTGCCCTGCTGTGCGTTAAAGTCGTCCAGATACGGTACGTGCTGGAAGTAGTTAGCGTCCACCGTGCCGTCTTCCACGACGGTGTTGGGAACGACGTAGTCCTGATATTCCTGGATGTCCAGGGTGATGTCCTTGGCGGCAAGGATGTCCTTGGCTACCGCCAGGATCTCGGCGTGGGGCGCGGGGCTTGCTGCGACGGAGATGGTCGTGCCGGCGAGTGCTGAGTAATCGACAGCAGCGTCATAACCGTCGGTCGGGTTCTCCACGACGCTGATCACGGAACCGCCGTAAGTATTTTCAATGAATTCTGCGACCTGTTTGCTTTCCAGCGCTGCGGCGAGAGCTTTGGTCTTATCGCTGTTTTCATTACCTTCCTTGACAGCGAGGATATTGCTGTAAGCCGAGGCAGAACCTTCGATCAGGAGAGAATCCGCAACGGGATTCAGTCCCGCAGAAAGCGCATAGTTGCAGTTGATCACTGCGTAATCCACGTCTTTCAGCAGATTCGGCAGCTGTGCGGCTTCCGCTTCCACGATCTCCACGTTATATGGGTTTTCCGCGATGTCGTTCTTCGTAGCAGTGATGCCCGCGCCGTCCACAAGCTTGATAATGCCGTTCGCTTCCAGAAGCAGAAGCGCTCTGGCTTCGTTCGTGGTATCGTTGGGAACGCCGATCTTGATGGACGCTGCAGCGTCGGAACTGCCGGAACCGCAAGCGGTAGCGGCGAATGCGAAAGCGAATGCGATAAGAAGAGCAAAAAGTTTTTTCATGGGTATTGTCCTTTCTGTGTGTATTTGAGAGCAAAGAAAAAGCGGAGAGTCAGAGGACTCTCCGCGAAGCTGCGTCTTATATGGTACTACCGGTAAAATACCACGTTAAGATGCCTGAAGGAAAGCGTCTGACTTTTGAAACATGCAAACATCGCACATGGCCATAACCATGTGCATGGGCATCATCATGCTGTTGTTTGCGAGAATAAAGGTCATTGCTTCTCCATTCGTGAACTGTTGTTGAAAAGTATGCACTTACTCTATCATTCGGCAAATGGGGCTGTCAACCCCATTTTTAAAATTATTTTTCTTTTTATGCAATAGCATCTTTGGACTATACATTATATAGCCGAAATAATTTTTACCACTCCGTATGGAAGAATTCCCCTCTCGGCGCGTCCGTGCGCTCATAGGTGTGCGCCCCGAACCGGTCGCGCATGCCCTGCAGAAGGTTCGCGGGCAGCGTTTTGTTTGTCCCGCCGTCGAAATACTGCAGCGCCGCGGTCAGGCAGGGCGCGGGGATACCGTTCTCCAAAGCGGCAAGGCAGGAAGTCCGCAACCCGGGGATCTCCTCCTGCAGCGCATGATGGACCGGATTGGACAGGAGAAGGTTCGTCAGATTCCGGTCATAGACATAAGCCTGTTTTACGTCTTCAAGCAGACTGCTGCGCAGAATGCAGCCGGAACGCCAGCACAAAGCCACTTCGCCCAGATTCAGATCCCAGCTGTAACGGTCGGAAGCCCTCTTCAGAAGATCGAACCCCTGCGCAAACGCGAGGATGCGCGCTGCGTGCAGCGCATCCTGAAGTTTCTGCAGTATCGCGAAGCGTTTATCCGCAGTAACAGTCTCTCCCCGGTAGTTTTCGTTCCCGTACTTTTCCGCAGCTTCGACCCGCAGATCTTTCTGCGCGGACAGCAGTCTCGCCTGCACCGCCTCCGAAAGGATGGAAACGGGCGCTCCCAGATCCATTCCGGCGCGGACCGCCCAGGTTCCGGTGCCTTTCTGCCCCGCAGCATCCAGAATATGTTCCACGAGAAGCGCCCCGTCTTCCTCCTGCTTCTGCAGCACCTGCCCCGCGATCTCCATCAGATAGGACGGCGTTTTCTGCGCCCAGCGGGCGTAGGTCCTGCCGCACATGGCCGTATCCATGCCGAGATACTTGCGCATCAGATCCCAGATCTCGCACAGGAACTGCATTTCCGCGTACTCGATGCCGTTGTGGACCATCTTGACAAAATGACCCGCGCCGCCGCTGCCCATCCAGTGGCAGCAGGCGTCGCCAAGCTCCGTCCTGGCGCAGATATCCAAAAAGAAAGGCATCACGAGTTCCTTTGCCGCTTCGCTGCCTCCGGGCATGACAGCCGGACCGTTCAGTGCCCCTTCTTCTCCGCCGGAGATGCCGCAGCCAACGTAAAGCAATCCCGCGTCCTCCGCGAGCTGCGCACGCCGCTGTGTATCCTCGTAATACGAATTGCCGCCGTCGATCAGCACGTCTCCCGGCGCGAGAAACGACACGATCTCCTGCAGCACCCCGTCGACCGCGTCGCCGGCCTTCACCATCAGAAGGATCTTCCGCGGAACCTCCAGCTGTCCGCACAGTTCTTCCAGAGAATGCGCGCAGCGGAAATTCCCGCTGCCGTACTGCTGCAGAAACGCGTCCGTTTTTTCCTGACTTCTGTTGTATACGCTTACCGTATAGCCTCTGCTTTCCAGGTTGCGTGCGATGCCGCTCCCCATGACCCCCAAGCCTACGACCGCGATATCCGATCTCTCTTTCATGTTCCTCCCCTTATCTTATGATCTGCGCGTTCCCCCGGCAGATCTCCCAAAGCTGTTTTTCAGATGCGGGCTGCGCACAGTCCTGCGGACTGCTGACCGCCAGCGCAGATACGGCAAAACCCAGGTCCAGACAGGTCTTCGCGTCATACCCTTTCAAAGAGCCGTACAGCACGCCGGCCAGATAGCCGTCGCCGCCGCCGATGCGGTCGCAGACGTCCAGTTCCTGCAGTTCCCTGCGGGTCAGCGAACCGTTTTCCAGCAGCACGGCGCCCACGCGGTGCCGGTTGGCGCTCTCTTCCTGCCGGCAGCAGCTGAAGATCAATTCTGCCTCAGGATACCGTTCCCGCAGCTGCTGCGCGTAAACAGTCTCTTCCTCCAGATCTTTCGCCCTGCCTTTTCCTCCGCTGACCATATAGCTCGCGCCGGACAGGATATCCGCCAGAGCGCACAGTTCGTCGAACAGCGCGTACAGTTCCTTTTCCCGTCCCGCGTGCAGGGACGGGCGGTAATTCACGTCGAAGGAGACCTTCGTGCCTGCTGCCTTTGCGGCCTTCGCCAACTCCAGACAGGCTTTGCCCGTCGTTTCCGAAAGGCAGGCGGCGAGGCCGGACAGGTGGAAGATCCTGCATCCGTCCTCTTCGAACAGTTTTGACACGTCGAAATCCGCGGCGCAGATGCTGCGGCCGACTTCTCCTGCCCTGTCGTTCTGCACGGCGGGAGGTACGCAGCCGAAACCGCTGTCCGCGAAATTGATCTGATGCCGGAAGCCCCAGGGCCCGCCCTGCGGCACGTCCGGGCCTTCCGCCTCGATCCCTCTGCGGGCCAGTTCCGCCTTGATGTAGCGCGACGTTTCCAGGCCCTCGACGAACCTCGTCAGCACTTTCGTCCGCATGCCCAGAGACGAGAGCGCGCTCAGCACGTTCGTCTCTGCGCTCGTCGCCTGCAGCAGCAGCGGCACCCCGGAAAACAGAGACTGCCGCCCGGCGGGGCAAAGTCTCAGGCCCATACTGGAAACGGCAGCGATATCGTATTTGCAGTTTTCACGAAAGATCATGTTCGGCCTCCTGGGGTCAAGTCCTGCTTTCCCGGTTCCGCTGCCAGATGCGTATCGTATCCAGCACGTTTTCGTGGGGCACAGTCCTGGATTCAAAATGGCACAGTTTGAATACAAACGCCATGATGTACGACTGACAGGCTGTCGCGACGATGGTGCCGATCCCGTAGGGCGCTCCCAAAAGAACGCCGGCAACGAAAACGGCGATCTCCATCAGAAAGCGCACAGTGCCGATGTTCCGGTCCGGAAAGCGTTTCGCCAGCACCACCATCAGCGTGTCCCGGGGACCGCAGCCAAGAGCGGGCGACATATACAGCACCATGCCGTAACCCGTCATGAAACGGCCGAGGATCAGACACAGCGACCCGATCCAGACGGAATCCGTAGCGGGAAGAAAATCGCAGAACGCGTGGAAGAAATCGACGGTCTTGCCGATCATCACCGCGTTGATCAGGGTCCCGAAACCGATCTTTCCGCCCAGCAGCAGATCAAGAACGATCACCGCAAAACTGACCATGACCGTGCAGTTGCCGAAGGAAAAGCCGGTGCGCATGGCGAGGCCTGTCTGGAACGTCTCCCAGGCGCCGATACCGATGGCGGTCGCCTGTACGGTCATGTACGTGCCGGTGCCGCAAAGCAGCAGGCCCAGCATCAGCCGGGCAAAACGCCGGGGATAGGAATTGCTGAAGGTATATTGCATAAGAAACTGTCTACTTCAGGATGCGCTGGAACTCTCTGACCCTTTCGGCCATATCCTCCGCGGAGAACACGGCGTTGCCCGCCACGAACACGTCGACGCCCGCTTCCTTCAGGGCGGCTGCGTTGTTCAGGTTCACGCCGCCGTCCAGTTCGATCAGCATGTCCGGATTTTTCGCCTTGCGCAGCGCGTCCAGCTCGCGGATCTTCTGCCAGCTGGTTTCGATAAACTTCTGCCCGCCGAAACCGGGGTTGACCGACATCAGCAGCACCATGTCGAGTTCCGGCAGGATGTAATCCAGCACGGACAGAGACGTCGCCGGGTTGAGCGCGACGCCGGCCTTCTTGCCCAGCGCCTTGATCTGCTGCACAGTGCGGTGCAGGTGCAGGCAGGCTTCCTCATGGACCACGATGAATTCCGTCTGGGGCAGCGCGAACTCCTCCAGGCAAAGCTCGGGACGCACGATCATCAGATGGACGTCCAGGGGGAGAGACGTCGCCTTGGCAATGCTTCTCACGACGGGCTGCCCGAACGTGATGTTGGGAACGAAGCTGCCGTCCATAACGTCGAGATGGACGAAGTCCGCCCCGCCTTCCTCCAGTTTCTTCAGCTGCGTCTTCAGATCCGCGAAATCAGCCGTCAGAATGGACGGCGAAAGATAGGCCATGGTCTCCTCCTCAATACTTTTCCTGCTCCTGCAGGGTCTTCATCATGTCTTTGTACGACGCGTAGCGCCTGCGGCTGATCGCCTTGTCCGCAGCGGCTTTCGCCACCGCGCAGTCCGGTTCGTCCAGGTGCCGGCAGTTATCGAAGCGGCACTTGCCCAGGTAAGGCGCGAATTCCGGGAAGTAATGCTGCAGCTGGTCTTCCTCGACTTCGCCGAGTTCGAAACTCGTAAAGCCGGGCGTATCGAACAGGCGGAACTCGCCGGCGTCGAACAGTTCTGTGTGGCGCGTCGTATTCTTTCCGCGCAGGGTCTTGCGGCTGATCTCGCCGGTCTCCATCGCCTCGGCTTCCAGAAGAAGATTGGCGATGCTGGATTTTCCCACGCCGGACGGACCTGCCAGCGCCGCCTGCGACCCTTTCAGAAAGCGGCGCAGATCCTCTACGCCCTCCCCCGTCTTCGTGCTGATGATAAAGACGGGATAAATATCTCCGTAGACGTTGCGGAAACGCTGCAGCACGGCAGGGTCTCCGATATCCGCTTTGTTGACGCAGACCGCGATGCGGCAGTTCTTCTGTTCCGCCATGACGCAGAAGCGGTCCAGCAGCGGAAAGTTCGGTTCCGGCTCCCTGGAGGCGGCTACGAGGATCATCGTCTCCACGTTCGCAACCGGCGGCCGGTCGAACACGTTGACCCGCGGCAGGATCTCGTCCACGCTGCCGCTGCCGTCCTCATAGACGGTCATACGCACGCGGTCGCCCGCCAGCGGCGTGACGCCGTCTTTGCGGAAGATCCCCCGCGCTTTGCACTCGTAGACCTTCCGGGTTTCCCCTTCGCCTGCCAGCACGTAATAGAAGCCTGCGATGCCTTTGACGATCGTTCCGGTCAGCTGCGCCATCAATGGATCTCTCCGGTCTCGAAGTTCACGTCGTACTCGTAGACGAGCGCGTTGTCGAAGAACACGAGCACTTTGCCGTCGGAGCCCGCGCCCTGGGCGTTGAAGGATTCTCCGTTGTCGCTCTTATGACGCGCGACCTGGCTGAGCGGGGTCCTCGGGCTGTTTACGGAATCCGATACGGTGACCGTCATCGTAAAGTCCTCGTTTACCGCCGGACTGTAGTCGATCCAGACCGCCACGGATTTCGTCTCAGGCTGGGGCTCGGGTTCCGGTTCGGGCTCGGGTTCGATGACAGGTTCCGGCGCTTCCGGCTGCTTGGAGACGACGAGGTCGATGACGTCGTCTTTCTGGATGGACATGCCGGGGGCCGGGCTCTGGCTGATGACCGTATCCTCCTTGCGGTCGACGTCCTCTACATAGGAGACCTCGCCCAGTTTCAGTTCCAGATCTTCGATGATCTTCCTCGCTTCGTTCAGGGACTTGCCTTCCACGTTGAACTTGGAACGGGCCACGTCCTTTTCCGAACCCAGCGACACGACGAGCGTGATCTCGGATCCGTCCGGATACGGCGTCCCCGCCACAGGGCTCTGGCTGATGACCGTGCCCTTGGGAATGGAATCGCTCGTTTCCTCTGTCACGTTGCCGACCTTGAATTTATACGTCTCCAGCATGGTCCTGGCGTTGGCGAGCGATTTGCCCACAACGTCGGGAACGTTGCCGTCCACCTTGCCCTTGCTGACGTTGACCTCGATGCTCTGGCCGGATTTGATGGAAGCTCCGGCGTCGGGCGTCTGGCTCATGATCACCCCTTCGGGCACGTCGCTGCTCGGCAGTTCCATACCGATCTTTACGTCCAGACCCAGTTCCTTCAGGATCTCCTTCGCTTCGTCCATCGTATGGCCGACGATCTCAGGCGCCTGCACGATGTCGCCGGGACGGATCTCGTTGGGGTCGCTGCCGCTCATATGGTTGCGGATAAAGGCGCTGGCCGGGATCGCGAGCGCGAGCGCAGCCAGGATGAGCACGAGATACGCCCAGTTGAAGCGCTTCTTTCCGCCCTCTTCTTCCTCTTCGCCGCCGCCTTTGCGGACAGGCTTTTCGCCGCTGTCGTCACCCTTGACGCCCTTCTGCAGCGCCGGCGTCAGACCGCCCGGGTTATTCTTCGTCTTCGTGAACTTCACGAACTTCAGCGCGGTGATCATCTCGTCCGCGCTGCGGTACCGCCCGGTCTGCAGCTTGTTCGTCGCCTTCATGACGATCTCTTCCAGATCGAGAGGAATATCCGGGTTCAGTTCAGTCGGAGGAACCATCTCCTCGTTCATGTGCTTGACCGCCACAGCCACCGCCGTATCGCCGTCGAACGGAACCCTGCCCGTCAGCATCTCATACAGCACGATGCCGAGCGAATAGATGTCGGATTTCTCGTCCACATAGGCGCCTCTGGCCTGCTCGGGGGAGAAATAATGCACGGAACCCATGACGGCTTCCTGCTGTTCGCCCACGAGCGTTCCGCCGGTCACAGCCTTCGCGATGCCGAAGTCCGTGATCTTCGCCACGCCCTCTGTCGTGATCATGATGTTATGGGGCTTGACGTCGCGGTGGATCAGCTGGTGCTTATGCGCCATGGACAGCGCGGAAGCCACCTGCTCCGCGATGCTGGCTGCCCGGTGAGGATCGAGGGGTCCCTCTTCCTTGATAATATCGGACAGAGGCCGGCCTTCGATCAGTTCCATGACGATGTAATAGATATTGCCTTCTTTGCCGACGTCGTACACGTTGACGATATTCGGATGTACGAGACCCGCCGCGATCTGGGACTCCCTGCGGAAGCTCTCGATGAACATCCTGTCCTTCGTATATTCCGGGCGGAGGATCTTGATGGCGACGAAACGGCTGAGCAGTCTGTCTCTCGCTTTGAAGACGACGGCCATGCCGCCTTCGCCGATCTTATCCAGCAGCTCGTATCTTCCTGCTAAAATTCTGCTGCCCATACGCTAACCCCCTATCCGGATGCAGACGACGGAGATGTTGTCCTTGCCGCCCGCCTGATTGGCTTCGTCCACGAGCGCTTTTGCCAGTTTGTGCATCGAGAACGTATCCGCCGCCAGCTCCAGGATCCGGTCCGCCGGAACTTCGCCGTAAAGGCCGTCCGTGCAGAGCAGGATGACGTCGCCGGGGCAGGTCTCGAAGCGGTAGAAATCCGGCTCGATCGCCGATTCGCCGCCAATGGCCCGCGTGATCATGTTGCGGTCGGGATGCGTCTGCGCCTCTTCCTTCGTCAGAAGGCCGGAACGCAGCATGTCCTGCACGAGCGTGTGGTCTTCCGTCAGCTGCCGCATGACCCCTTCGCGGATCAGATACGCGCGGCTGTCGCCCACGTTTACGACGTAGCAGTCCTCGGCGTCCAGGTAGCACAGCACCGTCGTGGTCGCCATGCCGTTGTTGCACTCTTCTTCCAGAGATTTGCTGTAGATGAGCTCGTTGGCGCCCTGGATGCATTCCAGGAAGTACTTCCGCAGATCCCGTTTGCTGGTGATGGCGGAGATGGGATGCAGGGACACGTATTGCGCGATGTACCCGACGGCCATCCGGGAAGCCAGTTCTCCGGAATTGTGCCCTCCCACGCCGTCCGCCACGATATAGAGCTGCTGCTCGGGCATCACGAAGAGCGAGTCTTCGTTGCCGCTGCGCATATTGCCCTTATCCGTTTTGAATCCGACACTGATCATAAATTCTTTTTCCTCATCAGGCAGTAATAAAAACCGTCTCCTTTGGCGCCCTCGGCCGGATCACCGGTAAAGATCTGCCTTTCCTTGATCTTTTCAAAGCCGCCCTGCCGCAGAAATGCTGCAACGACATTTTCGTTCTCCGCAGGGTCTACGGTGCAGGTGCTGTACATCAGTCTGCCGCCCGGCTTGACGAAAGCCGCCGCGCTGCGCAGGATATCCGTCTGGACTTGAGGAAGCGCTTTCAGTTCCTCTTCCTGCAGCCGCAGTTTGATCTCCGGTTTTCTCCGGAGCACGCCCAGACCGCTGCAGGGAACGTCGCACAGCACGGCGTCGTACTGTTCCGCTTCGTCCGGTCCGGGCGCCGTTCTGGCGTCGCGGACGCGGGTCTGTATGATGGAGATGCCCAGCCGTTTCGCTTCCTTTTCGACGAGGCGGAGCTTCGCTTCGTTGACGTCGCAGGCAAGGATGCTGCCTTCGTTCTCCATGTATTCCGCCATCGCGCAGGATTTCCCGCCCGGCGCGGCGCACATGTCCAATACCGTTTCGCCCTTCCGGGGGAACAGGACGTTCATCGCTTCGATCGTGGAAGCGTCCTGCACGGAAAAGCGTCCTTCCCGGTAGTCTTCGCTGGACGCGATCCCCGCGGAAATATCGAACTCGTAAGCGTTCCCGACCTTCAGCCGGTTGCGTCGCAGCACGAGCGGCGGCGTGTCCAGGCTTTCCGAAAGCAGCCGTCTCGTCCTTTCTTCTCCGTAACTCTCCAGCCACAGCTTTACGATCCAAGGCTGGCAGGAATACCGCACCGAAAGGTTCTCGATCAGGCTGTCCGCGTCGCCCGGGACGGGTTCGGGGATCCGTATCGTCTTTCCGTCCCGCAGAAAACTGCGAAGCACGGCGTTGACGAAGCCTTCGCCGCCGCGCAGCACGTCCTTTGCCAAAGCGACAGTCTCGTCGACCGCCGTATAGTCCGGCACGTCGTCGCACAGCGCCAGCTGATAAAAGCCGAGGCGCAGCAGGATCTTCTGCTTCGTCTTCAGGCCCGGTTTCTTCAGGAACCGGGCGATCTGCCGGTCCAGCAGCAGCTGGTTTTTCAGCACGCCGTGCACGAGACGCCGCACGAACGCGGGGTCCGCGCCCTGCGCGCGCTCCAGCCTCCGGTTCAGCAGGATGTTGGAATAAGCTCCTACGCTTTCCACGCTCTTCAGGATGTCGAACGCGATGCGCCGGGAGTTGTCCGTCATCTGCGGTTGCCTCTCATGGCGAGCATTCTCAGCAGGTTGGCGACAGCCGTCGCGAGCGCTGCCAGATAGGTCAGCGCCGCCGCGTCGAGCACCTGCTTGGCAGCCGCGTGTTCCTCGTCGCTGGCGAAGCAGTTCAGGGCTTCGAGCTGGATCAGGGCTCTTTTGCTGGCATCCAGTTCCACGGGCAGCGTGACCAGATGGAACAGGACGACGCCCAGGAACATGAAGATGCCCAGGTTGAACAGGAACCCGCCGCTGTTTCCCATCATGAGGCCGAAGATCAGGAGCGGCCATGCGAGCATGGAACCGATATTCGCGACGGGCACGATGCTGTTGCGCAGGTTGAGCAGCGAATAGCCGGAGGCATGCTGCAGCGCGTGACCGCATTCATGGGCCGCAATGGCCATGCTGGCGATGGTGGGAAGCTCGTAGACCTGCGGCGACAGGTTGAGCGTGCCTTTCTGCGGATTGAAGTTGTCCGTCAGCGTTCCCTGGATCTCGTAGATGGGGATCTGCAGATCGTTGAACTGCAGAATGCGCTGGGCAGCTTCCGCGCCGGTAATGCCGCGGCTGTTCTGCACGTTCAGATAAGTCCGGTACGCGCTCTGGACTTTGCCCTGCGCGTAGATGGACAGGATGATCGCCGGGATGAGCAGGATCATCGAAGTATAGTATCCGTACATCTAAGTCCTCCTTAATGGTCTTCGGGGTCCTGTCGCCCGACAGATCCTCAGACCAATTCAATTTGACATCAAAACGAATTGTTATATAAACACTTTATTTTATCCCAAAACGGTTCCAATTTCAACTGTGTGGCCCAGCAGGAACGCGCCAGCGTCCATGGCCTTTTTGCCCGGAAGCTGCACCTTCTGCAGCAGCAGTACATGCCCGTCTCCGCAGGATACGCCGATGCCCTCCCTGCCGGCGGATACGACGCTGCCGGGGGCTGCGGACGTCTTCTGCGCCTGCGCCTGCGCCTGATGGATCTTGAACGGTTCTCCTTTGAAAACCGTATAGGCGATGGGCCAGCTGTACATGCCCAGAACGTGGGATTCCAGGGCTTTCGCGCTCCTCGTCCAGTCGATCAGACCTTCTTCCTTGCGGATCATGGACGTATAAGTGGCCTGGGAGGCGTCCTGCGGAACGCCTTTCAATTTACCGGAAATAATTTTCGGTAAACACTCTGCCAGCAGCTCCGCGCCGAGCACGGACAGTTCTTCGAACACCTGCTCCGACGTCTTTCCTTCGATGCTGACCGCCCTCTGCGCCAGGATATCGCCGGCGTCGCACTCCTCCGCCATGTACATGATCGTGACGCCGCTCTCCGCATCGCCGTTCAGGACGGAACGCTGGATCGGAGCCGCGCCCCGGTATTTCGGCAGCAGCGACCCGTGGATGTTGACGCATCCGTACGCGGGAATGTCCAGGATCTCCTTGGGCAGGATCTTGCCGTAGGCCGCCACGACGATGAAATCCGGCGCGATGTTTTGCAGTTTCGAGACCAGCTGCGGGTTGTTCCTCACCTTTTCGGGCGATTCGACCGCAAGACTCAGCTCCAGCGCCTTTTTCTTGACGTCGCACTGCTGCATCTTATGACCGCGGCTGGCGGGCCGGTCCGGCTTCGTGACCACGAGCGGCACGTCCCAGCCTTTCGCGCAGATTGTCTCCAGGGCAGGCACCGCGAAATCCGGCGTGCCCATGTACACGATCTTCATGCTACTCTTCTGCCTCTTCCTCTTCTTCGCCGTCCAGGTCGGTGGAGCGGATCTCCTCGGCCTTGTCCGTGAACAGGATGCCGTCCAGATGGTCGATCTCGTGGCAGAAGCAGACTGCGGTCAGGCCTTCCACCTCGTAGACCTGCGGCTTTCCGTCCAGATCCATGCATTCGCAGACGACGCGTGTCGGACGGTGCACCTTGCCGGCTCTGCCGGGAACGGACAGGCAGGCTTCCTCGTTGAACTGATCCCCTTCCATCTCGGTGATGACGGGATTGATCAGCACGTACTGTTCCTCCACTTCCACGACGGCGATCCTGCGCAGCACGCCCACCTGCGGCGCCGCGATGCCGACACCGTCCGCTTCGTGCATGGTTTCGATCATATCTTCCACCAGCGTGCGGATGCGGTCGGTGATCTCCGTCACGGGACGGGACTTCTTCTTCAGGAACGGATCTTCATCGGTGACGATGTTTCTTAAAGCCATAATTTCCTCCAAAACAGGACTAAATGAATGAAAACGGGTTGATATCCAAAGTCAGCAGTCTCGCCGCCGACTTATCTTCTTCGAAAAGTTTGCGCAGCTTTACCGCGGCCGCACTGCACTCGCGGCGTTTGCCCGCCGGCGCCTTGACGACCACCTGGTAGCGGAACAGGCCGGACTGTTTTGCCAGGGGCGACGGCCCGGGGCCCATGACGATGTAATCGGACGACAGGGACCGCTTCAGCCAGGCGGCGCAGCGCGCTGCGCTGTCGATGGCTTTGCCCTCGTCTTCATCCGAGACGACAAAGCGGAACAGGTCCGAAAACGGCGGATACAGGGCGGATTCGCGGATCGAGATCTCGCGGTCGTAGAAACTGCGGTAATCCTGGGCTGCAGCCGCCTGCAGCACGGCGCTCTCCGGACTGTACGTCTGGATGATCACCTGGCCCTGCTCTTCTCCGCGGCCGGCTCTGCCGGCCGCCTGGGTCACGAGCTGGAACGTGCGTTCCCCGCTGCGGTAATCGGGAATGTTGAGCGTAACGTCCGCGGAGATGATCCCCACGAGCGCCACGTTGGCGATATCCAGGCCCTTTGCCACGAGCTGCGTGCCGATCAGCACGTCGGTCTTTCCGGATGCGAAGCGCTTCAGGATCGCTTCCAGACTGCCCTTTTTCTTGACGGCGTCCAGGTCCAGGCGCTCGATGCGGGCCGATGGGAACAGTTCTTTCGCCTTTTCCTCGACCTGCTCCGTCCCGGCGCCGAAGCGTCCGATGATCTTGCTCCTGCAGTCGGGGCACACCCTCGGGACGGCCTCCGTCCTGCCGCAGTAATGGCAGACCAGGGCGCCCGCCTCTTTATGGTAGGTCAGCGAGATGCCGCATTCCGGACACCGGGGTACGTAACCGCATTCCCGGCACGAAACGAACGCGGAATAGCCGCGGCGGTTCAGAAACAGGATGGCCTGCTTCCCCGCTGCCAGCGTCTTTTCCATCTCGTCCGTCAGCAGACCGGAAAACAGGCTGCGGTTGCCTGCCTTGACCTCTTCCCGCATGTCCACGGTGACGACTTTCGGCAGCGGCACCCGGTTGTAGCGCCGGGGCAGTTCCAACCGTCGGAAGATGCCCTGCTGGCTGCGGTAGAAATCCGTCGCGGAAGGCGTGGCGCTTCCCAGAACCAGCACCGCGCCGTGGGCTTTCGCCCGCTTCAGCGCCACCTCCATAGCATCGTATTTGGGACTTTTATCGGATTTATAAGACGTTTCGTGCTCTTCGTCGATCACGATGAGCCCAAGATTATCGAAAGGCGCGAAGACGGCGGACCGGGCGGCGATCACGAGATCGACCTGCCTGCTGCGGATCTTGGCGTATTCGACGCTCTTCTGCGCCGGCGTCAGCTTGCTGTGGAGCACCGCGATCCGGTCCTTGCCGAAACGGCTCATGAAGCGGCTGACCGTCTGGGGCGTCAGCGAGATCTCCGGCACGAGCACGATGCCCTGCCGGCCCTGCCGCAGCGCCTTTTCCATGGCCTGCAGGTACACTTCGGTCTTGCCCGACCCCGTGACCCCGAACAGCAGGAAATTTTCGTTCTCCTGCCGGTCCAGCGCCTGCGACACCGCGTCCAGCGCCGCCTGCTGGTCCGCGTTGAGCGATAAAGCCTTTCCGGGCTCCGCTTCCAGGCCTTCGAACGGGTCTTTCGTCTTGCGCTTGGCCTGCGTATTGCCCGGCAGGAAACATTTGACCGCCTCGATATAGCGGCAGACGCAGCGGCTGCGCATCCACAGGGCCGTTTCCATGGCCTCGCGGGTCAGACCCTCTTCCGGCAGAGCCGAAAGCACTTTCTTGAAGCGTTTGACCCCTTCGGGAGGCGTTTCGGAGACGAACGCGACGTAGCCGTCCGTCTCCTTGTTGTGGATGGAGAACGGGACGCGGACTTTGCAGCCGGTCTCGGGCGCCGTGTCCTGCAGATCCCACAGATAGGTGTACAGCTCGTCCGTAGCGTTCGTATTGTTGTCCACGACGACGGAGACGTAGCTCATAAATGCTCCTCCGCACGCCGCTTCGCCCTGCGCTGCTCTGCCTCCGCCCTGGAGAATCCGCAGCCGCAGTAATCCTGGCGGTACAGCCCGTATTCCCGGGAAAGCTCGATGGAACGGCGGTAGCCGTCCTGCTTTTTATAATTGCCGGCGAGGTATTCTATGCCGTACTGCCCGGCCAGCGCCTGCCCTGTCTCAGAGATCACGGCGTAGTTCTTGTACGGGCTGACCGTAAGCGTGGTGTCGAAACAGTCGAAGCCCTGCGCCTTCGCCGTTTTCGCGGTCTCTTCGAGGCGCAGCAGGAAGCACGCGCGGCAGCGTTCGCCGCCCTCCGGCTCTTGCTCCAGTCCGCGCACGCAGGTATAATACTCCTCGGGGTCGTAGCGGCCCGGTTCGAATCCTATGCCGGACGGGCCTTCGCAGCCCTGAGGCCTCCATTCCGCGAGAAAACGCTTCAGTTCTTCTTCGCGGCAGCGGTATTCGGCTTCGTCCGTGATGTTCGGATTGAAGTAGAAGACCGTAATGTCGAAACCGGGCCAAAGGCGCTCTAAACAGGCCGTGCTGCAGGGTCCGCAGCAGGCGTGAAGCAGCAGTTTTTTCTTGCTTTCCTGCGCCATAAGAGCCTCCTTTGCCAATATATAAGTATATCATACGGAGCCTTCGATTTGGAAAATATCTTCGGCAGCGTCCACTACAACGCCATAGGTCCCTATCTGAAAAAGCAGTTCGGCGGACGGGTCGCGAAACTCGCCCTCGACGGCGGTTTTACGTGCCCGAACCGGGACGGCAGCAAGGGGACCGGCGGCTGCACGTTCTGCAGCGAAGACGGAAGCGGCCGGTTTACGGGTCCGCTTGCGGAGCAGAAGGCGCGTCTGGCGGACAAATGGCCGGAGGATACGGAATACATCGCCTACTTTCAGAACTTCACGGGGACGTACGCGCCTGCGGACAGGCTGCGACATCTCTGGGAAGAGGCGCTCGCCCTGCCAGGCTGTGTCGGGCTCGCCGTCGCGACCCGCCCGGACTGCCTGCCGCCGGACGTGCTGGACCTGCTGGAAGAGTTCGACCGGAAGACGTTCCTCTGGGTGGAGCTGGGGCTGCAGACCGCCTGCGAGCAGACTGCGGCAGCCTTCCACAGATGCTATAAAAACGCCGATTTCGAAGAAGCGATGAGGAATTTATCGGCCCGCGGCATAAAAGCCGTCATTCACCTGATTTTGGGCCTTCCCGGCGAAGATAAACGTCAGGTCATGTCCTCGGCGGAATACGTTTCGTCCTTCCGCCCCTTCGGGGTCAAACTCCACATGCTGCACCTGATGGAAGGCACGGTCATGGGGGAGCAATATAAAAACGCACCCTTCCCGCTGCTTTCGCAGGAAGAGTACGTTTCTCTCGTCGTCGATATTCTGGAGCGCCTGCCGCAGGACGTCACGGTGCACCGCGTCACCGGGGACGCGCCCCGGGAGGATCTGATCGCGCCGCTTTGGACGGGTCACAAAAAAGCGGTGCTGCGGGCCGTGCAGCAGGAATTCCGCCGCAGAGGCACGTTCCAGGGATGTAAAGTTTGAACAAGCCATCCGGGGTCCTGTCCTATTTCTTGAAATCCGGGCCCAGATCGCCGGCCATGTAGTGCTTGCGGCACAGCGACACGTACATGTCGTTGCCGCCGACCACGATCTGGCCGCCCTCGCGGACCATGTTGCCATCCGCGTCCACTCTGGCTACCATGGTCGCCTTGCGGCCGCAGTGGCATATCGTCTTGATCTCTTCAATTTTATCCGCGTACAACAGCAGATAGTGGCTGCCTTCGAACAGCTCGTTGCGGAAGTCATTCTTTAATCCGTACGTCAGGACCGGACAGTTATAGTCGTCCACGACGTGCGCCAGCTCCAACACCTGATGCTTCTTCAGGAACTGGCACTCGTCGATCAGCACGCAGTCGATGTGCTGTTTCGCCTCTTCCCTCTTGTATAATTCCAGAAGATCTTCTTCCCCGTCGATGGCGAGGGCTTCGCGGGAGATGCCGATGCGGCTCGTGATCTTCCCGACGCCGTAGCGGTCGTCGACGGAGGGCGACAGGACGAGCACGTGTTTGCCGCGCTCCTCGTAGTTGTAAGCGACTTTGATGAGTTCGATCGATTTGCCCGCGTTCATGGTGGAATAGCGGTAGTATAACTGTGCCATGGGTCTCTCCTTACGTTTTCGTTGACCCTATTATACCACGGAGCGTTGCGGGTACAAGTCAGTCTCGGACATGCTCTCGCTCAGCGTGGCCCCAACAGCGGTTCTAAGCTCTGTCTTCGCCTACGGCTCGCCAATCGCTAAGAACCGGTATCCCCGATGGTCCTCGACTGACCTGTACCCTGCACCTATTTACGATTCCTGATTGAATCTAAAAACAACAGCTATACCAAAGATTCGATGAATTCTCTCGCCTCTTTATAGCCTCCGCACTTTTTGAAGCCGGCGGAGATGTCCATGGCAGCTTTTTTGTAAGAGGGTTCGCGCAGGACGGTCTCGACCGCCTTGCGGATGCCCGCGGCGGACGTATCGGCCAGGCGCAGGCCCGCGCCCAGTTCCTCGGCGCGCTTCGCCACGGCGTCCTGCTCGGGCGTCTGCGGGAACAGCACGAGAGGCACTTCGAAATACAGGCCTTCCGACGCGGAATTCATGCCGCAGTGGGTCACGAAGCAATCCGTGATGGACAGAACAGCCATCTGGTCCACGGAAGGATAGGCCTTGATGTGATCCGGAAGATCTGTAAACTGTTCCGCGTTCACGCCCATGGACAGGATCACCTGATAATCTGTATCCCGCAGCGCCTCGATGCAGCGGTGATAGAACGCCTCGTCCTTATCGACCGTTCCCATGGAGATATAGACCGTCTTGTCCGCGGTCTTTTCCACGGGGGTCTGCACGGGACGAATGGACGGCCCGATAAAATGATACCGGTCCGAGAACGTCTCGCTGCGGGGCTGGAACTCCTTCGACGTATAGACGATGGTGTTCGTTTCGTTGTCGTTCTGTACGATATCCAGAAAACCCTTCACAGGATACCCCTTATCCCGCAGCCGTTTGATCTGCCTGTTGATCTTCGGCATGGTCAGCAGCATCTTCGCGATATCGAACGGGCCCTCTTTCATATAAGCCGCGGAGTAGCGGTTGAACGCGAACGTCGTCGTGGAACAGACGTAAGGCAGCCCGTATTTCATGGCGGTGAGTTTGCCCCAGAACGCCACGGAATCGGAGACGACCAGGTCTGGCCGGATGCGGGCGATGTTTTCCGCAGCCATCTCATCCAGCGCCAGCGTAGCGCTTACGAAAAGTTCCGAAGCGAAGGCCTTGTCCTTGCCGACCCGGGCGCCGTTCTCCTTGTCTTCCATCTCGAAGTCGTAGCCGTCGCAGGCAATGAAATGCGCGCCGGCCGCCTCGATCTTTTCCCGGAACGGTTCGAAAGAAAAGTACCAGATCTCGTGACCCGCCTGGGTCAGTTCCTTCACCAGACCCAGCGTGGGATTCGTGTGCCCGTGCGCGGGGATGCAGAACCATGCGATCTTCATTTGTGCGCCTCCTTCCCCAGCGCCTGCGTAAACCAGAAGTCGAAAGTTTCCTTCGGCGGGATCGCGATGCCGCGCTGCGTATCGCCCAGAAGGATCAGATGATCGCCTGGCTGGATGTCGAAGACCTCCCGCGCTTCCTTCGGGATCACGATCTGTCCTTTTGTGCCGACCGTGACGGTCCAGGCGTATTTATCTTTTGGGAATTCCATTCCTTTCACCCCCGTATATAAACATGACGGTTATTTGTCATACATTTCATACTTATCATACTCGACTTTTCGTGACCCGTCAATCCATATTCCGTTCTTAAAGACACCCAATAGAATTCATTCGACCTGATAGAGTAGTTTTTCAGCTTTGTAAAAAATGCCCTTATATCTCAAGGGCATTTATCTGTTTTTCCCCTTTTGCCTTTGATCCACCCATTTTTTAAGGGCATTTCCTGAAATTCAAAAAGAATGCCCTTGTTTTTCAAAGGCATTCTTCCAAATAACTAAAACAGTCTTTACCGCTTGCAGCAAGCAGTGTACGGCATGAAACGTTCTAAAGCGCCGCGAACTTCAGGGTCACCTTGAACAGGTCGCCGTCGATGCCGATGTTCATCGTCCCTTTCTGCAGCTCCGTAAAGCTTTTCGCAATGGACAGGCCCAGGCCGCTCCCTTCCGTGCCGCGGGACGCATCGCCCCGCACAAAGCGCTCCATCAGCTCGTCCGGGTCGATGTCCAGCGCTTCCCGGGACGTGTTGCGGAACGTGAATACCGCGTCGGCCCCCTGCTTTTCCAGGCTCAGATACACCCGGGTGCCGGGCTGGGAATACTTGCACACGTTGTTCATCAGATTGTCGAACACCCGCCAGATGCGGCGGCCGTCCGCCAGGATGTACAGCGGATCTTCCGGCGCGCGCGTGACCAGGGTCAGCCCCGCGGCGTCCAGTTTCTCCCGGTATTCCCCTTCCGCCTGGATGACGAGCGTGCAGGCGTTGCAGGTCTCCAGGTTCACGTCCAGATTGCCGGTGGAAGCCTTGGACGCTTCGATCAGGTCCTCCAGCAGGCGCTTCAGCTTTTCGGACTGACGTTTCAGCACGTCCGCGTATTCCTTTACCTTTTCGCTGTCCGCGTCTTCGCGCCCGATCAGGTCGGAATAGTTGATGATGGACGTGAGCGGCGTCTTGATATCGTGGCTGACGTTCGTGATAAGCTCCGTCTTGAAGCGCTCGCTCTTCAGGCGCTGCTCCACTGCCGCAGCGGATCCCGCGGCCAGGCTGTTCAGATCCTGCCCGTGCTTTTTGAAATCCCAGATCATGCGGGACGTGTCGATCTTATACGCCAGATCGCCTTCCGCCAGCGCCCGGGCGCCTTTCTGCAGCTTGCGCATCTGGATGAGCGCGTACAGGACCGCAGGCACCAGGATCAGGTGTTCGACGAACCAGAAGATCAGCCGTTCGCCGTGGTCATAGAGGACCACAAAGCTGATAAACTCGATCAGGCAGACCCCAAACACCGCCAGAAAGCCTTTCCAGATCAGCGGGATATCTCCCAGGAAACGCCCGATGCCGCGGAACATCCGTCCCAACAGACCGAAGAACCAACGGATGGCCGTTTTGACCCATTTCCACAGGACCTGAAGGAACTTCCAGGCCAGCAGGAGCAGCTGATATACGATCGTGTTCTTCCACCAGCCGCCCAGCTTGACCCGCAGAGAAAAGCTCATCAGTACTCCTTGCAGGATAGCCAGACAGGCAGCGCCTACACCGTAGGCAGCGTACAGGATGTTCCAGAACTGCTGGGGGTCACGTTCGAACATCGCCCAATCCACGTACCAGAAAAATTCCTCATACAAGAGGATCAAAGCTGCACCGGCGCCAAAACCGATCAGCAAAATCAGATCGAACGGAAACTTCGTGCCCCAGCCGGGCTTTACGTCTCCCTCCGGCGCTTTGTGACCGCTGGCCGCAAGCAGATACACAAGGCAGAGCGCATAGACTGCGATGCAGCCCGCGATCTGCAGATACCAGCTCGTCGTCTGCGCATCGTTCGGAAACAATATGATATGCATCCCCCGGTCCACGCCGATCACGGCCGGCACCAGAGATCCCAAAAAGACAAGCACCTTCAGCGGAATGCTGCTCAATACTCTGTTTGTGTTCATCCTATCCCCTCAGAAATCGTTTCTTCTTTCCCCTGTTCGTCCGCAGTCCGCTCCGTCCGTTCGAACTCCCGGATGAGCCCTGCAGCAATTGCCAAAATCACCGTCAAAACGAATCCTTCCATTCTTCGATCTTGTAGCCCTGTCCCCATACGACTTTCAGGTATCTCGGGCGTGCGGGATCGATCTCGAGCTTCTCCCGCAGATGCCTTATGTGCACGGCGACAGTGCTGTCCGCCCCCAACGGATCTTCTTCCCAGACGCGCTTGTAGATATCCCGCGGAGAGAAGACCTTGCCCGGCGATGCCATCAGAAGCTTTAAGATCTCGTACTCCTTCGGGGTCAGAGCGATCTCTTCCCCGTCCGAGCAGACCTGCTTCGCTTCGTCGTCCATCTCCAGTCCCCCGACCCGCAAGGTCTTCGGACGGGCGGTCCCCGCCCCCAGCTGCGTATAGCGCCGGATGGCGGCTCGCACCCGTGCCGTGACCTCCGCAGGATTGAAAGGCTTGGTAATGTAGTCGTCTGCGCCGACGTTCAGGCCTAAGATCTTGTCGGAATCCTCCCCTTTGGCCGTGATCAGGATGACGGGAACGTTGCTCTTCTCCCGCAGCTTGACCATGGCCGAGATCCCGTCCATCTGGGGCATCATGATGTCCATGAGCACCAGGTGGAGATCCTCCTTTTCCGCCGTTTCCAGCGCCTCGAGCCCGTTATAAGCCGTCAGCAGCCGGTACTGCGGATCCGTCAGGTAGATCTTTAACGCATTCACGATATCCTTATCGTCGTCGCAGATGAGTATGTTATACATAAGTACCCCTTTCTGGTCTCTATTCTACGCATTCCGCGTTTAAGAAAAAACAGGGCAAGTGTTTAAGAATTTCTTAAGTCTTTTCTATTTTATCACAGGCGGGGAAAAACACCGCTTGCGCATGGCCTGTATCGATTTTTGCCGGTAGGCAAGAAAACTGAAGCAGGCGCCGATCGTCCCCGTACAAAGGAACATCACGGCCATGCCGCAGCCCGTGCCGCTGCCGACCAGATGCTGCAGCATCTGTGCCAATGCCGATGACCCCGCCATGAACGGTTCAAACACATAGTCTGCCAAAGCGCCGCCCAGCAGGATCCCTGCCGGGATCGTCCCGTACTGGATCGCATTGCGCACAGCGAACACCCTCCCCTGCATCTCTTCGGGAATCGTCCGGTACAGGATGACGTTCTGCCCCGCCATGACGAAGGCGATGGGAAGGCTGGCAAAGATCCCGGCGGCGCACCAGGCATAGACATTTCGGCCCAGGCCCATCAGGATGTCGCCAAACAGGAAGGAAAACCCCGCAGACCAGAACACCATGCGCACGGGTTCTTTCGAAAACAGGCCCGCGGAGGCCAGCAGTCCGCCTGCGATGCCCGCTGCCCCCAGCACCGCATTCACCAGGCCCAATGCAGCCGTGTTGCCGCCGCTTCTGGCCAGAATCATCGGCGAAAGCGTGTTTTCGTACGTAATGCGCGACAGGAAGTTCATGCAGGCCATCATGAGCACGAGGATGAGAAGTCCGCGGTGCGTCTTCAGGAAAGTAAGCCCTTCCGAAAAACCGGCAAACAGACGAGGCTGTTCAGACTCGATTCGATCATCCGACGGGACGCGGACGAAGCACAGCAAAACGAAGCACGAAACGGCATAGCTGCACAGATCCAGAAGCACTACGGGGCCCAGACCGCTGAAGCCGAACAAGGCAGACGCCAGAATGGGAGCCAGCACGAGAACGAGATTCTGAGAGAAAGAAGCCATGCCGCCGGCATTCGCCAGTTTTTCGTCCGGAACGAGTTTTCCAATGACGACGGAAGAAGCCGGGGACTGAAACGCTGACGCTGCACCGATCCAAGCGTTTGCGGCGCAGACGTGCCAGGTGTGCAAAGACCCTCTGCGGGTCAACAGAAAAATGAGAAGAGTTGCGGCTGCCGCCGCGCTGTCGGAAAGCAAAATGACCGTCTTCTTATCGTGACGGTCGACGATGCTGCCCGAAACGGTGCTGAGCAGCACATAAGCCATGTAGTTGCAGAACGACATCAGAGCCACCGCCATGGCGGAACGCGTCTGCATGTACTGCCAGAGAATGAGGGCGAAGGCCGTCATGCTGCTTCCCAGCTGGGAAACGGACTGGCTCGCCCAGAAGATGACGTAGTTACGGAAATGTTTGTCCATGGGATCCTCTCCGATCTGCTGCGCTGCAGGAAATCTGTGAAGGATCCATCGGAGACGGTGCCGCTATCCGCGCAGCTGCACAGGGGCCGTCACCGGGGATCCCGTGCAGCAAGAAACACCCATATAGATGATTCGGTGGTTCAGCATTGAATTCATCCTCTCTTTTTTATTCTAACACGAAAGAACACTGAGGACAAAGAAAAACACCGCATTTCTGCGGTGTTTTGGTGCCCAGGGCCGGAATCGAACCAGCCACACGTAAATTTTCAGTCTACTGCTCTACCGACTGAGCTACCTGGGCATATGAAGTTTTGTGGTGGGCCCTCCGGGACTTGAACCCAGAACCTGCCGGTTATGAGCCGGATGCTCTAACCGATTGAGCTAAGGGCCCTTTCCCTTCGTGGTCGGGGTGACAGGATTTGAACCTGCGGCCCTCTGCTCCCAAAGCAGATGCGCTACCAAACTGCGCTACACCCCGAAAGAATTTGGCAGGGGCAGAAGGACTTGAACCCTCGGCACGCGGTTTTGGAGACCGCTGCTCTACCAACTGAGCTATACCCCTGTATTCGGTCCCTTCAGGTGTATGTCACACAAGCCACAAAATATGGCGGAGAAGATGGGATTTGAACCCATGCGGCCCGTAATCGAACCCTAACGGTTTAGCAAACCGTCCTCTTCAGCCACTTGAGTACTTCTCCGTGCTGAAAATGAATGATTTTCTGTGGGATGCGGCAGGCTTATGGCGGAGAGAGTGGGATTCGAACCCACGGTGCATTGCTGCATCACTAGTTTTCAAGACTAGCTCCTTAAACCGCTCGGACACCTCTCCGTATCGTAGGTTCTGAAAAACTTGATTGGTGACCCATCCGAGACTCGAACTCGGGACACCTTGATTAAAAGTCAAGTGCTCTGCCACCTGAGCTAATGGGTCACAATGGCTGGGGTAGCAGGATTCGAACCTACGAATGGCGGGATCAAAACCCGCTGCCTTACCGCTTGGCTATACCCCATAAAAAGAATTGGTGAGCCCAGAGGGATTCGAACCCCCGACACGCGGCTTAGAAGGCCGCTGCTCTATCCAGCTGAGCTATGAGCCCACACCTTTCGCCGGGATAGCCGGCAATATTAAAAAAATGGAGCGGATGATGAGAATCGAACTCACGCAATCAGCTTGGAAGGCTGATGTTCTACCATTGAACTACATCCGCATGTCTGGAGCGGAAGACGAGATTCGAACTCGCGACCCTCGCCTTGGCGAGGCGATGCTCTACCCCTGAGCCACTTCCGCGTATTCACTTTGCTTTAGGTGCGTCAACGCTTTAAGATTATAGCCCTATGAGGAGCGCCTGTCAATGATTTTCGACTTCAAGTTTAAAATATTTTTTCAATATATGGCCGTATCCCGGCCGGTCCGCCGCCCTTTCCTTCCTCATCTTGTATGCACTGCATCTTTGTTATATCATGGAAATAAGATCGATATCAATAAACCTGTCGTTCAAAGATCATCAATAGAAAGGAGCAAAACATGTACGACCTTCTTCTCATCAACGCCTGCGTCATCACGGTGAACAAGGCTCACGATGTGTTCGACAAAGGATATGTCGCGGTAAAGGGAGATCACATCGCCGCGGTAGGACCGATGGCGGAGCTCGGCGGCCAGCTTCCCAACGCAAAGCGCTGCGTGGACCTCTCAGGCCACGCCGTACTTCCCGGCCTTGTGGACGGTCACGGCCACGCCGGCCACTGCCTGACCAAGACCCTGGGTGAGCATCTTTCCGGCAACGAGACCGATTTCTGGACAATCATGGCGGAGGACGTCTATTACCGCTCCAGCGACGAGGAGTTCTGGTACGCCGAAGGCGCCCTGGCCGCGGCTGAAAGGGTCAAATTCGGAACTACCACCGCGGTCTCCATGGTGGGAAGCACCCCCAGGATCGACTGGATCGCTCCAGTAGGAGCCAACCTGGCGGGCAGCAGCTCCGTGGGCATCCGCCAGTTCTCCGGGATAGGCACCGCCAACGCTCCCTGGCCCAAGATGGCAAGATACTATAACAAAGACGGCAGCTTCACCGAAAGAGAGGTCGACCCCAACGAGGCCCTGGCCAATACCGAAGCTTCCCTCAAGGCATATACCGGGAAATTCCCCCTGGCGACCCCCATCGTAGCCCCCGGAAACATGGGAAGAAGAAAAGGCATGGATCCTGAGACCAGCATCATCCACAACCGCAGGATGTATGAGCTGTCCAGGGAATACAACGTGCCCCTCCACACCCACGCCTACGGCGGAGACGTCCAGTTCCTCTGGGACCACACCCCCGAGGTCCTGGGACCCTGGCTCTCCCTCACCCACTCCACCGGCTACTCCGAAGTGGAGCTGGACATCCTGGCAAAGACCGGCACCTACGTCTTCCACGGCCCGACCACCAACGCCCACTGGTACGGCCACTGCCCGGTGATGAAGATGCTGGACAAGGGGATCAACCTGGCGGTGATCACCGACGGCACCGCCCCCGACCGCAGCTTCGACCTTTGGAGGGACATGAAGAACGTCCAGATAATCCAGCGCTATGAGTACAGGACCAGGAACCTGCTGCCCTGCGGAAAGGTGCTGGAACTGGTCACCATCGAGCCCGCCAAGGCCCTGGGCATCGATCATCTGGTAGGATCTCTTGAGGTCGGGAAAAAGGCCGACATCATCGCCGTAGACGTCATGCAGCCCCATCTGGCGCCCTTCGGCGTCATGCCTGTCCAGAGGCTGGTCTATCACGCCATGGGCCAGGACGTGGACTGGACTATCGTCAACGGAAAGGTCGTCATGGAGGACCGCCGCCTGATGCTCACCGACGAGAAGGCCCTGCTCAGGA
>JAFPXN010000031.1 GCA_017412505.1 Bacillota bacterium
GGGATTCGTCGCAGGCGGAACCGTATCGATCGTTTCGGAGATCAACGGCAATCTGATCGTGAACGTAAAAGACACCCGCGTGGCGATCAGCCGCGAAATGGCGGGACAGATCATGGTGTAGAAGGAGAGAACGCGTAAGATGAAAACTCTCAGAGAAACGAACATCGGAGCGACCGTCAAGGTCGTCAGACTGCACGGAGAAGGCGCCGTCAAGCGCCGCATCATGGACATGGGGATCACAAAGGGCGTGGAAGTATTCGTACGCAAAGTCGCGCCGCTGGGTGACCCGATCGAAGTGACGGTGCGCGGTTACGAGCTCAGCCTGCGCAAGGCCGATGCGGAAATGATAGAAGTAACGGAAATCTAGGAAGGAAGGTCGCAAAAGAAATGGCTAACGAGATCCGCATTGCCCTGGCGGGCAACCCGAACTGCGGTAAAACGACATTGTTCAACGCGCTGACCGGTTCCAATCAGTTCGTCGGGAACTGGCCCGGGGTCACGGTCGAAAAGAAGGAAGGCCGCATCAAGAATCACAAGGACGTGATCATCACAGACCTTCCGGGCATCTATTCGCTTTCCCCGTACACGCTGGAGGAAGTCGTCGCGCGGAATTACCTGATCGAAGAACGCCCCGACGTTATCCTGAACATCGTGGACGGAACGAACCTGGAGCGCAACCTGTACCTGACGACCCAGCTCGTCGAACTGGGCATTCCCGTGGTCATCGCCCTGAACATGATGGACCTGGTCCGCAAGAACGGCGATACCATCAACGTACAGGAACTGAGCCGCGAGATCGGCTGCAGGATCGTCGAGATCTCCGCGCTGAAGGGCGACGGCGTAGACGAAGTCGCCGAGGCTGCCATCCAAGCAGCGAAGGGCACGAAGACCATTCCGCAGCACACGTTCTCCGGCGCGGTTGAACACGCGCTGGCGCATATCGAAGAGATGACCGTGCACGGACTGCCTGAAGAACAGCAGCGCTGGTACGCCATCAAGCTCTTCGAAAGAGACGAAAAGGTCCTGGAGAAACTGAACCTGAGCAAGGAAACCCTGGCTCACATCGAGTCTGACATCCAGGCTGCGGAAAAAGATCTGGACGACGATGCGGAAAGCATCATCACCAATGAAAGATATATCTATATTGCGGAATTGATGAAGGGCTGCTATAAGAAGCAGCGGAAAGGGGAACTGACCCAGTCCGACAAGATCGACCAAATCGTCACGAACCGCATCCTGGGTCTGCCCATCTTCGCCTGCGTCATGTTCCTCGTCTACTGGATCGCCATGGGTCCGTTCGGGTCGTTCCTGACCGACTGGACGAACGACGTTCTGGGCGGCGAATGGCTGACGGAAGGGTCCCGCGCCATCATGGAAAACCTAGGCGCGTCCGACTGGCTGACCGGCCTCGTCTCCGACGGTATCTTCGCCGGCGTCGGCGCCGTTCTCGGCTTCGTCCCGCAGATGCTCGTGCTGTTCCTGATGCTGTGCATCCTGGAAGACTGCGGCTACATGGCCCGTATCGCGTTCATCATGGACCGTATCTTCCGCCGTTTCGGCCTGTCCGGCAAATCGTTCATTCCGATGCTCGTCGGCATGGGCTGCGGCGTGCCGGGCGTTATGGCGTCCCGTACGATCGAAAACGAGCGTGACCGCCGTATGACGATCATGACTACGACCTTCATTCCCTGCGGTGCGAAGATGCCCATCATCGGCCTGATCGCCGGTGCTTTGTTTGGCGGCAGCGGCCTGGTCGCCACCAGTGCTTACTTCATCGGCATCGGCGCCATCATCGTTTCCGGCATCATGCTGAAGAAGACGAAGATGTTCGCAGGCGATCCGGCTCCGTTCGTCATGGAGCTGCCCGCATACCACGCTCCGTCCGTCACCAACGTGCTGAGAGGCACCTGGGAACGCGGCTGGTCCTTCATCAAGAGAGCCGGTACGGTCATCCTGCTGAGCTCCATCGTCATCTGGTTCCTGTCCAGTTTCGGCAGCGTCAACGGCCAGTTCGGCATGACGGAAGCGCTGTTCGAAGACGAAACGGTAGCGACCGACGAATACATCGCAGATCTCGCGGACCGCATGGGCATCTCCGAAGAGGAAGTGACCCCGATGGATGCTTCCGTGCTGGCCGGCGTGGGCAACGCAGTCTCTCCCGTGTTCCGTCCGCTGGGCTTCGGTTCCTGGAAGCCGACCGTCGCGACGGTCACCGGCCTCGTAGCCAAGGAAGAGGTCGTCGGTACGTTCGGCGTGCTGTACAATTACGACGATAACGACGGAGAAGACGAACTGACAGAGGAGGGCGAACAGATCTGGCCGCTCGTGCAGGAGGACTTCAACAGCATCTCCGGCGGTCACGGCAAGCTGGCAGCCTACGCCTTCATGATCTTCAATCTCCTGTGCGCGCCGTGCTTCGCGGCCATCGGCGCCATCAAGCGCGAGATGAACAGCCGCAAGTGGACGTGGTTCGCGATCCTGTACCAGTGCGGATTCGCCTACGTGGTCGGACTCATCACGTTCCAGCTCGGCAAGCTGTTTGCCGGCGGCGTAAACCCGGTCGGTCTCGTGATCGCCTTCATCCTGCTGGCGGCGCTGGTATTCCAGCTGTTCCGCCCGTACAAGGAAGCGGACAGACTGACTGTCCAGTAAGAAGAAGGGGGGAGATCTGTATGGCCGATATCCTGATCCTCGCGGTGCTGGCCGCTGTTGTCGGCCTGATCCTCCGCGGTATGATAAGAGACAAAAAGGCAGGGAAGTCTTCCTGCGGCGGCAATTGCGGGGACTGCGGGCTGTGTAAGTTCGAAGTACCGCTGCAAAGGCGCAGGGAATATCAAAAGAACAGATAATTATTAAAAAAAAAGATACAGAAGCAGAACGCTTTCCGAATAGAGAAGACGTTCTGCTTTTTAATTTGAATGGTAGTTTTGTATACGGAAGAGATACTTCTCACTCAGAATGGCGAAGAGGTCCAGGTAGGCAAGTATGTATCCGGTTCTGCGATTCAGTTCACAGGATATGAATTGTCACCAAAATGATTTTACTCTGAAGAATGCTGACAATGCAGACGGTTTCCGCATGACATTGAACGGCGAAGAATTGGATGTCGAGTTTAATAACGGCGTGTGGGGATTTGGAACACTGAACGAGGGTATATATCCGTATGCTGTCAGCTATGATGATAGCAGCAAGACGATTACCTGGGAAATCAATGTTCCGGTCGAAAATGTGAGACCCGTTACGCTTTCTTATGTTCTCATTATTGATGAAGACGCTGAGAATGGCGAGTATGATACCAATGTATCTGCCATCTTGGATTATAAATCTACAGATGGAAAGAAAGACGGTACATATACGTTTGAGAAGCCTAAGGTAACATATACCAACAGTTTTGACGTTATTTACAGATATGAAGGAAACGTCAAACCCGAGGATGCTCCCGCATTACCTGAAACGAAAACCTATAAATATGGTGAAACGGTAGACATCGCAGCGGAACCCGAAGTACCTGGTTATACCTTCAGCGGTTGGAGTGAGAAAGAAAGCTTTGAGATGCCGAATCATGAAGTTGTCATTCTTGGTTCCTGGACGATCAAAGGCGATTTATCCTACATTGTACGTTATCTCGATAAAGATACGGAGAACCCCGTTGCCGATTCTAAACAGGTAAATAAACAGACTTTCGGAAACTATGTAACAGAGTCCGCAATTAAAGTCACCGGTTACGATACCGTGAAGCACGGTGACATCGTAGATGCTGACGACTATGCGTTCGCAGGCCCCATCCAATACCCCTACAACTTCGAATATGAGGGTCAGAAGTACATGCTGAGCGGCTCCTACGTGGCAGCTGACGGTGTCTATGGAGACAGCACCTTCGAAGCAAAGTCCGACATCGACATCATCTACACCTACTCCGCCATTGCGACCTACACCGTGACCTACAACTTCCTGGATGTGGAGACGAAGGCTCCTGTCAGAGATTCCGCGAGCCGGTCCTATGAGATCATGCTGGGATTTGTAGAGCAGCCCTACAACTTCACGAAGACTGTCAACGCCAACAATACGCTGGATGGCTACAACTTCGTAAGAGTAGAAGGAGACGTTGTCGGATCCTTCAATGAAGAAAACGCAAACAAGGAAATCAATCTGTACTTTGAGAAGATCCAGCCGGTCGTCGAGGAAGAGCCGGTCGTAGAAGAACCGATCGTCGAAGAACCCACTAAGGAACCCGAGATCGAAGAACCGGTCATCGAAGAGCCCGTCGTCGAGCAGCCGGAAGAGATCGAAGAGCCGGAAGTACCGCAGGCAGAACCTGAGATCGAAGAACCCACGCATAAGACCAGAAAGACCGAGAAGGAAGACCCCATCGAAGAGACCACCTCCGAAGAGACGGTAGAGAACGCAGAAGAGATCGCAGACGAAGAGACTCCGCTGAGCGATTTCGAAGAAGAAGAGGAAGAAGAGATCATCGCCGACGAAGATGCTCCGATGGCAGCCTTCGAAGAGGAAGCAGTCGAGGATACCGATATCGCGGAAGAGCCCGTTCTGGTAAACTCCCCGCTGACCGGTGACGAGAGACACACTGCAGCCTGGGCAGGCATCAGCCTGGCCTCCCTGCTGGGAATCCTGTTCCTGGAAAGAAAGAAGAGAATGACTGAATAAAAGAATACTTGAAAGAGAAGAAAAAGGACGCCCCGCAAAGAGGCGTCCTTTTTATCGCGTTTATTTATTGTCCTACGCCGCACATCAGCTGGATCTCCACCGGCGCGTTGCCGGGAAGAGTGGAGACGCCGATGGACACGCGGGCCATGGGAGATGCGTCTCCCAGCACTTCGTTCAGGAAGTCCGAGGCGAAGTCCGCCAGCTTCGCGTGGGCGGTAAAACCGTCTTCCGCGTTGATGTAGACCGTCATGCTCATGACGCATTCGATGTGCTCGCCCGCCAGCAGCTTGTGATAGGCCGCTGTCAGGGCGTTTTCCGCCGCCTGCCGCACAGCGTCCTTATAATTTTCCAGCGGCGTGTCTTTTTCCACGCGGCCGGTCTGGATCAGCTGGCCGTTCTTGCGCGGGGTCATTCCCGCGGTGACAATGATATTGCCGAAACGGGTCGCCGGCACGTATTTGCCCTGGGGGATGGGATTCGCTTTGATCTCGATCATTTTCTGTACCTCTCCATGACGGTGAACAGGCGTTTCATGGCGTCGACCGCTTTATCGTGATCCTGGGAGAAATTGATGCGGAAGCTGTGCAGGTACTGCGGTCCGAACTCCGTGCCCGGCGTGACGGTGACGCCTGACAGTTCGCGCACGATGCGGATGAAGTCGTGCAGGGAAACTTCCAGTTCCGGAATGGTCACGAACAGGTAGCTGCCGCCTTCGGTGGGTCTGGCGCTGACGCCGGGAACCCCTTCGATCACTTTCATCAGATCGTCGCGGATCTGCTGATGCTGCGCGACGCGATCGGCCAGCCAGCCCTCCGGTTCGTTGAACCAGGTTTTGAAGACGGCCTGGTTATAGCCGCTGCAGCGCAGCGCCATGATGGCCTGCAGTTTCTCCATGCGTTCGATGATGGCCGCGTTGCCGAAAGCTGCGCCCAGACGGTAGCCGCTGAGGGATTCGGTCTTGGACGGACCCATGATCGTGATGATGTTATCGGGCGCGTCAGCCTCTGCACACAGGTGCGTATAGGGAAGGCCGGGATAAACCTGACGGGAATAGAGCTCGTCCACGATGAGCGTGGTGCCGTAACGCTTCGCCATGGAAGCGATGCGTTTGATCTCCTCCGGCGAATAGATGCAGCCTACAGGATTGTTCGGGTTGGAGAAGATGAAAAGCTTTGCGCCGTCCTGGAACGCTTTCTCCAACTCCTCCAGGTCGATGCCCGCGCAGCCTCTGGCTTCCTCGTAGGCCATGCGGATGGGAACCATCTCGCCGTTGAAGAATTCCACCATCTTGCGGTTTGCGAAATAGTCGGGCTCTACGAACGCGACCTTGTCGCCGGGCATGATGTTGCTGCCCATGGCGAGGAACAGGGCGCCCTGCGTGCCGGACGTCAGGATGAGTTCGCTCTTCGGATCGATGGGGACCCCTGCAAATGCGGAGATGCGCTGCGCGACCATTTCCAGGATGGACGGCTTGCCTTTATACGGCGTATACGCCTGGGATCCGCCTTCTTTTACGCCTTCCGCAAATACCTCGAAGCTGCCGGGGGTAGGGGTGTGGGCATCCACGTCGCCGTGGCTGAAGTCCACAGCGGGGCCTTCCAACTTTTCGCCTCTGAGATCCAGCGCGACTTCTTTCTGCTGGCTTTCCTGACCGGGCGCGTTGTCAACGCCCAGATGATCGAATTTTTCTGCGATGGTGTGATACATGAAAATGCCTCCTTGTTCTGCTGTGCTGCGGATCTCCTGCTGTTCGATGTGTATCTCGCTTGTCTGCGCCGTCCAGGCAGGGTCCGCGCTGCCCGGCTGCAGCTGTTTCATCTTGCGGATCAGGTCCTTGGGGACTTCGATCCGCGCGGTTTTCTTGGGGTTGACGATCTGACAGACCATGAGCTCTCCGGCCATGTCCAGCAGCATGCCGGCGTCATCCTTTGCCAGACCCAGCTTTTCCGTCAGAAAGTGGAACATCTGCCGCGAAGCCTTGACGGACGCCTCGTCCAGCGTGTCGCCGTACGCGACGGTGATCCATTGGCTGTCGTTTTCGATCATGGGGAAGGGCAGTCCTGTCTGCGGGATAACGTCGACGGTGAGCGTCGCCCAGCCTTCGATCTCCAGTCCGCAGTTGCCGATCTCGCCGTCGGCCATGATCGCGTGGAAGTCTCCGGTAGAAAGAAGGGCGCCGGGCACGAAGACCGGCAGATACAGCGTAGCGCCTTCTTCGATGCGGTTGCAGTCCATGTTGCCGCCGTGATCCATGGGGGTCATGGTGGAGACCGGTTCGCCTGCAGGAGCCACACCGATGACGCCGATCATGGGACGCACCGGCACCTGGATGCCCTTGTAGTCGATGAATCCGTCTTTTACGTGCAGCCGGTTGATGACCGGCTCGCTGAAGATGCCTGCCAACGCGCCGCTCGTGGGACCGATGTCCAGGATGCCGACAGGGCCGAATTCGATCTTATCGATATGGATCTTCAGCATGTCGCCCGGCATGGCTCCGTCGACATAGACCGGACCGGTTGCCGGATTGCCGACGCTGCGGTCCACGTCCGCAAACGTATTGCCTTCGGGCAGCAGGCTACCGTGATAGCAGTCGAACGTCTCGAAACGTACGGTCTCGCCGGGTGCGATGTGCGCTGCGGGCGGGTCGTATGCGCTGAGCGCGCTGTGTGCGTGTTGCCTGGATATTTCTATCATGAATCATGCCTCCTATAAAATGTCTTCTGAATCCATTATACAATAATTTCTTCCAATCGATAGAGCATATGTGAGGTTATCGCAAATTGCGGAATCGACATAAAATAGTGCGGATACGACATATCAGGTTAAAGTCGCATGCGGCATATTTTATAATACAAAATAGAATTTTTGCAAAGGAGGAAGCTTTATATGAAGCACAGAGGTAAATGGTTATGCAGCATGTTGCTGGTCCTTGCACTGGTCATCTGTATGATGCCGGCGACTGTGTTCGGAGAGGATCTCCAACAGATCGACGAGATCAGCTTTACGTTCGAAGAACCGGCAGCAGGTGATGATATTGCGGCTTTTATCAGCAAGTGCAAGCCAACAGTACCGGAATCAGCGCATTATACAGTTCAAGGTGTGGATACTCTTGTCGAAGATGAAAACGACACAGTATTGACCACGGGATCATTTCAGAACAAAACTGCCTATCGTGTTTCCTTTACGTTAAAAGCTGAGGATGGTTATGCTTTTACTTCGGATGACGAAAATGGCTGGTTTTATAATGGCAAGATAAACGGTCAGTGGAATTATGACGGAAAGATCCAGGATGATCATACGATTCTTTCTATCGAATACCGTTTTGCGATCGGACTGAACAGAATTGAAAAACTGATCTACACATTCCCGGAACCCGTCGAGGGAAAAACGGTCGGATCCATGGGGAAGGGAACTATCAGTTCCAAGCCGGAAGGTGCTTATGAAGGTTCCTTTAATTGCACATGGTTCGAAAGCGAAGACAAAACGTTTGGTACAATCGTTTCTGACGAAGATTATGAGAATAAGCGCATGTCAGAAAGCGATACTTTCCAGGCAGGAAAATATTATGGAGTAAGCATAGGGGATAGAATCTATGATATAGCGGACGGTTATTGGCTCGATTGGTATACGCGGGTACTGGACAATGGAACAATGATCGATCACGAATACATCTTTGATTATTTTGGCCCGCTCGGCGAGGAACCGGAAGGAATAGAAGTGGAATGTGTCTGGATGATCTTCCCCGAACCGATCGTTGGCAAAACGCCTGCGGACATCGGAAAAGGTTCCGTTTACGGGGAACCGGAAGGCTCCATCTATGAGCAAGAATTCGACGTGGTCTGGTTCGAATGTGAAGATGACACATTCGCTTTCGCCACAGAAGAAACATTGGAAACCGATCATATGTCAGAAACAGATGTCTTCCAGGCGGGGTATTATTATGCAGCATGGCCAATCAAAGGCGTTCCCATGTGGCCAAACAAAGGATACTATACGCCTGAGAATGTCGAGCTCGATGTAGCAAACGGCATATGGTCGAATAATCAATTATTATGGTGTCAGTTCGGACCCTTGGTTGCTACCGTCGAAACCCCGGTATTTTCACCCGCAGAAACCACTTTTAGAGATTCGATCGACGTAACGATCTCCTGTCCGACGGAAGGGGCTGAGATCCATTATACGATGGACGGGTCAACACCGACTGCAGAATCCGAGGTAACGACCGGCGCTGCGATCACATTGAACGAAACCACCACGCTGAAAGCGATCGCTATCCTGGAAGGATATAACGACAGCGAGGTCGCGGAAGCGACGTATACGCTGAGGCCCAATTCCGGCGGTGGTGCAAGGCCTCCGAAAGATCCAGAACCTGATCCTGTATCGGAACCGGATGACGACTCGGCAGGAGAACCTGCGCCTTCCGCCGATAATACTTTCCCGTTCACCGACGTTCCCGAAGATTCCTACTGCCGTAAGGCTGTGGAATGGGCACTGAAAAACGGCATCACCGGCGGAACGACTGAGACTACGTTCAGTCCGAAATCCCCGGCGACAAGAGCACAGGTTATGACCTTTATCTGGGCTGCCAGCGGAAGCCCGGAGCCGACCTCTACTGAAAACCCGTTCACGGATGTTTCCGAAAGCGATTATTTCTATAAAGCGGTTCTGTGGGCATACGAGCAGGGCATTACAGCAGGCATATCTGCCGATGCATTTGGCTCCGATGAGACCGTGACCCGCGGACAGATCGCAACGTTCCTGTATGGCGTAGCTGGCCGCCCGGCAGCTGGAAGCGAACCTTTTGCTGACGTGGAAGGCAGCGACTACTTTGCGGATCCTGTAGCATGGGCTTATCAAAATGGCATCACGACCGGTACCGGTGCAGAAACCTTCAGCCCGGATGCGGACTGTCTGCGCGAGCAGATCATTACGTTCCTGTATCTGTATTTTGCAGAATAAAATGAAATAATCGATTTCTGATGATCGACTTTCGTACAATGGTGCCGCGACACTGCCGCGGCACCATTGTTGTTGTTTGTCAGCAGTGATAAAATGAAAGAAAATCCCCCTTAAAAGAGGTCGCTATGCAGCAAGGTATCGTCTACTTCATTTCCAATTGCATTCTGTATCTGCTTGTCGCCTTAGCCGTCAGCCTGGTCTGTGAGAGGCGTTTTCCGTTTTGGATAAGCTTTGCGATCCAGGCAGTATGCGGCATCGCGAATCTGCTGATCTGCAATGCGCTTCCTGTCTTTTCCGGAATGAGAGCCCTTTTGGGAACGGTCCTCATCGTTTTGGTCAACGTGCTCTTACATAAAGGGAAATGGCCTCTCCGTTTCCTGTATTCCACTCTGGCCGTCATGTGCATGCTGCTCTCTGAAATGATCCTGATGTCGTTCCTTCCGCGGGATGCTTCGATCTCCGGGGAACTGTATGCGCAACACCCGGTGATGCTGTACTCCGCCGTTCTTTTTGTCAACGCCGTCGTATTATCCGTCTTCGTCGTATTGACCCGGATGATTCAAGCAAAGTACCGTGGTCTGCGCGTAGGGAAGGAGTGGCTGCTCTTTCTTCTTTTCCCCATCAGCCAGAACGTGTCGTTCTTTATCTTCTTTCAGAATTACATCGCTTTATCGTATAAACCGTCTTACTTTCTGATGGCATTGATTGTCTATCTGATCGCGGATATTGCATTGTTTGTTGCAATCCGGGTCACGGCAAAGAATGCCAGCCTGCAGGCGAGAAACGAGATTTTGGAAGAAGAGGTCGGCTTCCAGAAAGACTTTTATGAGCAGTTGACGGCATCTTACGAAGGCGTTCGTAAAATGCGTCATGATATCGATAATCATCTGTATACGATGCGTTCTCTTCTTGCAATGGGAAAAACTGACGAGGCTGAAGATTATGCGAAAAAAGTGACTTCCGAAGATACGGCAAGACTGAGATTCGCCGAATGCGGAAATATGGTTGCCGCAAGTTATTTGGAGAAAAAAGCGGAAGATTTTGAACGTCTTGGCATCTCTTTCGAAACCGAAGCACGTATTCCGTCTTTTCTCTCGATATCCAACCCGGATCTGATCTGCGTTCTTGGCAATCTGTTGGACAATGCACAGGAGGCGTGTACGAAAGCTGTCGACCCGAAGATCATTCTGAAGGCCGGGTTTAAAGAACCATATCTGAGTATTTCCTGTCGAAATACGATATCAAAAAATGTTATGGAGAAAAAGAACAGAATACCGGAACTGGAACGCGGCATCGGTACGACGATTTTAAACGAGATCGCAGAGCGTTACGATGGGGAATACCGGACGGAGCGGAAGGAAGGCCTCTTTTGTGCGGATGTGATTTTGAAAAATAAGGAGAGTGGATCATGTTGATCGCTGCGATCTGTGACGATGATAGCCTGCACTTGAAATGGGCGGAAGAAATGACCGCTGCAGCATTCAATGCGGCAGGGCAGGTATATTCCATGAACTTGTTTTCTTCTGCGGAGGAACTGCTGCAATGGATGGCAGCCGACCGGAAACAACCGGATCTTGCAGTTCTCGATATTGAAATGGACGGAGAGAATGGTATTTCTCTGGCAAAAAAACTGAACGCAGCCGCTCCCGCCTGCCGCATCATATTTCTGACAAGCTATGTGGATTATGCTCCTGATGTCTACGAAGCGGAGCATATTTGGTTCGTTGTGAAAAGCCGGGCAGAAGAACACTTTGAGGCAGCGGTGCGAAAGGCGCTGGCATCGATTGCAGAAAGCGAAACGGTAAAACCGGGTCTGTTGATCCGGGAAGGCGGCAAAAGCGTGCTGCTTTCGCTGGAAAACGTGCTGTTTCTCAGCAAAGTCGGCCGGAAAGCACAGATCATGTGCGTCGACGGGGCACATTTGGCAGCGAAGAATCCGGCAGAGTTGATCCCTTCCGGATTAAAAGATCATTTTGTGAGGTGTCATCAGGGTTATTGGGTAAATATCGCGCAGATCGTGGAATTGGATCACGAGGAATTTGTTCTGAAAGGCGGGGAACACCTTCCCATCAGCCGTACCTTCCGGGAAGAAGCGAAACGGAGATTTTTAGACCAGTACCGGATCTGAGTTCTAACTGCGGAATCGACATAAAAAAGTGCGGATACTGCATAACATGTTAAAGCAAAGAGACGATTCTTCTATAATTTAGATGATCTTATATTTAAGAAGGAGGTCTCTTATGAGTCATAAAACATGTAAGTTTTTAAGCATCCTGCTTACGCTTGTTTTATTTGCAGGCGTCATGACAACAACGGTATACGGTGCGGACGCGAAAAAGATTCCGATCGTTAAATTCGATTACACGGAACCGGAAGTGGGAGAGTCGATAACGGACTATATCGCCGCGAGGAAGGTCAGCATCCCGGCAGATGCGGGGTACACGCTTTCCTATATTGTCGTACAGCATGTTAACGGAGGTTATTATGAAGATGTAGAGGAAACCGAATTCCTCAAAAATACAAGATATCACATTTCCTTTTTCATGGATTTGAAACCGGGATATACGATCGATTATGACAAGGACTATTATAATGAAGTTCCGGCCTGGCTGAATGGAAGACAATGGGATGGCCAATTTTTTGAAGAAGATGGACTGATTTATGTTGCCGAAACGATCATTTTAGACAAAGTAAAGATCTACGAATTTCAGATTGATATCACGGAACCCGCTGTGGGTAAAACACCAGTGTTTAACGCAAAGGTTCTGACCATACCGGCTGGCGGCATCGATGATACATTTTTGAATGTAACATGGTATGAGAGTGATGACGAATCCATGACTTCCGCAAGGAAAATGGTCTCTTCCGACGTATTCAAGCCTGGAAAGTATTATGCCACAGTAGTAGATGAAGAACCGGTATATAGAGCAAGAAGCATGAAGCTGAAAGATGGCTATTACATCGGTGATAGATATAGTATCGATATCTACAATGGTTACTTCAGCAATAACCCTGATTATACCACGATCTATGGCCCGCTTTCCGGCAGCTCTGCGCCAGTCGATGAGCCTCCGGCTATTTCAGCTGTCGGCGTATCAGAAGTCTTTACAGACGTTCCCGATAATGCTTGGTATCTTCCATACTTGCAGAAAGCTTTTGACAGCGGCATCGTAGGCGGAACAACGGCAGATACGTACACGCCGAACGGTAATCTGAATCATGGACAGATCATGGTCATGGCAGCGAACCTCCACAGCGCACAGAAGGGCGATCATTACGATTTTCAGGCAAATAAAAAAGCCGGTGAAGCATGGTATCAGGTTTTTGAAGATTATTGTAAGAAAGAAGGCATCATCGACAACCGTTTTGACGGCAAAGAAAACCAGAACGTGAACCGTGCAGAGATGGCTTATTATTTCGCCAATACACTGACAGAGAGTTCTTATATGGTGAAAAAGGATATCGTTTTGAATGACATTGAAGGCAGCGGTTATGAGGAAGAGATCAATAAGCTTGCCAAAGCTGATATCGTAGGCGGTAAAGGTGCAGGAAAGTACGATCCGTCCGGATTGGTCATCCGTGCAGAGGCGGCTGTCTTTATCAGCAACATTCTTGACGCGATTGGAGAATAACAGCGGAATAAGTGATTGTCTTGATTGAAAAGATATAAAAGCAAAAGCCTGTAATCATTTGCGATTACAGGCTTTTATATAATCTGCGAGAAAAAACTGTTCCTATCCTTCTATCTCGATGATCATCGGCTCGTGGTGCATGGCGGGCACGACCTTTTCCAGCCAATCCTGCGGGGTCATGCGCAGGGATTTCGTGCGGCTGTCGGGGACCATGCCCATGTAGGGTGCGTCCAGCAGGTCTTTGTCGACGATCAGCTGCACGCGGTTCTCCGTATCGAAGATGAGCGCCAGGTTGGAAACGCCGCCGGGTTCTGTATTCATGGCGTCCATCAGCTTTTCCGCCGAAGCGAACTGCAGGCGGGAAGAGCCGACTTTATGGCTGACTTCCTTTGTGACGAACTTCTTGTCCGCGTGGATCATCAGCAGGTAGAGCTGGCCTTTTTTGTTTTCCAGAAAGATATTGCGGATGATCTTGATATCTAAAGCCCGGCAGACTTCGTCGTAATCCGATACCGCGAATTTTTCGCCGTGAGCCAGCCAGGTGTAATCCGCTCCCGTGCTCTCCAGGAATTCAAAAACTCTGTACTCCGCTTCGGTGCATTCTTCCGGGGAGGGGAGACCTTTGCGCAGGTCCTTTTCTGTGTAAACTTCCATAGTTTGTCCTCGCTCAGATTTGATAGAAATCACTACGTGTTTATGTTATACTTTTCGTTAGGGTAAAATCAAGAGAACCAAGGAGTTTATATGGGATCTAATCAACCGAAATATAAAAGGGTCATCCTGAAGATCAGCGGCGAAGCCCTCGCCGGAGCCGGCCACACCGGTCTGGACGACGCCATGCTCGCCAGCGTTGCCAAAGACGTAAAGCAGCTGAGAGCGCTCGGCGTAGAGGTCGCCATCGTCGTAGGCGGCGGCAACTTCTGGAGAGGCCGCACCAGCGGCGACATGGACCGCGCCACGGCAGACTACATGGGCATGCTGGCAACGTGCATCAACGCGCTGGCCCTGCAGGATGCATTTGAACGGCAGGGCGTTCCCACGAGAGTGCAGACAGCCATCGAGATGCGCGAGATCGCGGAGCCCTACATCCGCAGACGCGCGCTTTCCGAACTGGAAAACGGCTGGGTCGTCATCTTTGCGGCGGGCATCGGCTCTCCGTTCTTCTCCACCGACACGACAGCGGCTCTCCGGGCAGCGGAGATGGATGCGGAAGTCATCCTGCTGGCAAAGAAGGTGGACGCGGTCTACGACAGCGACCCGGAGAAGAATCCCAATGCAAAACGATATACGAGGCTGACCCACCAGCAGGTGCTGGAGGACAATCTGCAGGTGATGGATTCCACCGCAGCCAGCCTTTGCAGAGACAACAAGATCCGGATCCACGTGTTCGGCCTTGCCGAAGAAAACGGCATTTTCCGGGCGGTCACGGGAGAAGAGATCGGTACGATCATCGAATAGGAGGAAACCATGAGCACTACAACCGACAATTATAAGGAACACATGGACAAAACCATCAGCGTCCTCAAACAGGACCTGAACACCGTACGCGCCGGCAGAGCCAACGCTGCGCTGCTCGACCAGATCGTCGTGGATTACTACGGTTCTCCGACACCGGTCAAGAATCTGTCCAACATCTCCGTACCCGATCCCAGAACGCTGATGATCACCCCGTTCGATCCCTCCAGCATCAAGGCGATCGAAAAGGCCATCATGACCTCCAACCTGGGTATCAACCCCAGCAATGACGGACGCAATATCCGCCTGGTCATTCCCGTGGTCACTGAGGAGAGAAGAAAAGAACTGACAAAGGTCATCAAGAAGATGGGCGAGGACAGCAAGGTCGCAGTCCGCAACAGCCGCAGAGACGCCAACGATACCATCAAGAAGCTGGAGAAAGCCGGCGAACTGACGGAAGACGACGTAAAGGACGAGCAGGAAGAAGTCCAGAAGATGACCGAAAAGTGCATGAAGGAGATCGACCAGATCGTCGCAGCTAAAGAAAAGGAACTGATGGAGATCTGATGAACGTTCCTGCGCACATCGCCATCATTATGGACGGCAACGGCCGCTGGGCGAAGGAGAGGGGACAGATCCGCCTGAAAGGCCATCAGGCCGGGATGGAAGCGCTGCACGATATCGTCAAGGCCTGCTCCGATATGGGGGTACAGGTCCTGACGGTCTACGCTTTCTCCACGGAAAACTGGAAACGGCCTGCGGAGGAAGTGTCCGGCATCTTTTCTCTGCTCGTACGCTACGTTGCCAAAGAACTGAAGGAACTGAACGAGAACAACGTGCGGATCCGTCTGCTCGGCGATATCCGGCCGCTTCCTGACGCAGCCCGCAAGGCGGTGCTGGAGGCGGTGGATGACACGGCGGACAATACGGGTCTCGTGTTTAATATTGCCATCAACTACGGCGGCAGGGCGGAGATCGTCCGCGCCGCGAAGCAGTTGGCACAGCAAGCTGCGGAAGGGCAGCTCGACCCGGAGAACATCACGGAAGACCTCTTCGCGGAGCAGCTGTATACGGCGGATCTGCCGGATCCGGATCTCATCATCCGCACCGGCGGAGAACTGCGCCTGTCCAATTTTCTGACGTGGCAGAGCGCCTACAGCGAGATCTACGTAACGGATACGTACTGGCCGGACTTTACGCCGGAGAAACTGACGGAAGCCATCGAATCGTTCAACAGCCGGGACAGAAGATTTGGAGGCATTAAAGCATGAAGACAAGGATCATATCGTCTCTCATCATGGTGCCTCTGCTCGGCCTGGTCTTCCTGGGCGGCGTCCCGCTGTTTGTCGCGGTTGCCGTGATCAGCCTGATCGCCATGCACGAGTTCTATAAGGGCTTCGAGCATATGGATATCCACCCGATGCGCATCCCCGGATACGTGTTCGGCGCCATCCTGCTGGGCGTGATCTTCCTTTTCCTTTTTCGGACGCCGACACGGCAAAGCTTTCCGAGGGCTTGCTGCTGTGGGTGTTCGTGACCACGGCAGGCGGGCTTTCTCTCAGCCTGTTCCTGAAGGATCACGATATCGTGGACAGCCTGGTGACCATAATCGGGGTCATCTATCTGCCGTTCTTCTTCATGCACGTGGCGCTCATCAGCCAGCTTCCGGAGAATTCCAACATGATCTGGCTCGTGTTCATCACCGCGTTCTGCACGGACATCTTCGCGTACTTCGCGGGCATGTTCCTGGGCAAGCATAAGCTGTGCCCGGAGATCAGCCCGAAGAAGACGGTGGAGGGCTCGATCGGCGGCATCGTCGGCAGCATCTGCATCAGCGCGCTGTTCGGCCAGCTCGTCTGCCCGCAGCACATCGCGGGATGCGTCGCGATGGGCCTGATCGGATCTCTGTTCGCCCAGTGCGGCGATCTGATCGCCAGTTCGTTCAAGCGCAAGATGGGCATTAAGGATTACGGCAATCTGATCCCGGGCCACGGCGGCATCCTTGACCGTTTCGATTCCGTCGTGCTCACCGCGCCGTTTATTTATTACTATATCGTTTTGTTTATCAACAGGTAGCGCCTGTTTCGAATCTATGAAGCAGCTTGCCATTTTAGGCTCTACAGGTTCCATAGGCCGGCAGTCGCTGGACGTCGTCCGGGCTCACCGTTCCGAGTTCTCGGTGAGTTCTCTTACCTGCGGCCGAAATATCGAATTATTCAGAGAGCAGCTTAAGGAATTTAAGCCTGCTCTTGCTGTTTGTGCGCAAAAAGAAGACGCGCAGAAGCTGTCCGCGGAGTTCCCCGGCATCCGTTTCCTGTACGGACCCGAGGGCATCCTCGAAGCCGCTGTTTCGACGGACGCGCAGCTCGTCGTGAACGCGCTGCTGGGCATGATGGGCATCCGTCCGACTTACGAAGCCGTCCTGGCCGGTAAAGACATCGCGTTCGCGAATAAGGAAACGCTGGTGGCGGGCGGCAGCCTGATCATGGACGCTGTCAGGAAGACCGGCGTCAATTTCCTTCCGGTGGACAGCGAACATTCCGCCATTTTCCAGTGCCTGCAGGGCAGGGCAGACAACCGCATCCGCCGCATCCTGCTGACCGCGTCCGGCGGACCGTTCCGCGGTTTCACAAAGGAACAGATGCGGGCGGTGACGAAGGAACAGGCCTTAAAGCATCCGCGCTGGACCATGGGCGCCAAGATCACGATCGATTCCGCGACCATGATGAACAAAGGGCTGGAGATCATCGAAGCCAGCTGGCTGTTCGACGTTCCCGCAGACAGGATCGACGTCCACGTGCATCCGGAGAGTATCCTGCACTCCGCCGTGGAGTTCATGGACGGCTCCGTTCTGGGCCAGATGGGGAATCCGGACATGCGCGTGCCCATCGCGTACGCGCTGTCGTGGCCGAAGCGGCTGAAGTTGACAGAAGACAATATTATGGAAGGCGGCTGCGTCAAGCCGCTGGACCTGTTTTCCGCCGGGACGCTGCATTTCGAAAAGCCGGATCTCGAGGCGTTCCAATGCCTGGCGCTGGCATACCGGGCCATCGAAACGGGCAAGAGCATGCCCATCGTCCTGAACGCGGCCAACGAGGAAGCCGTCGCGGCGTTCCTGTCGGACCGCATCCGTTTCTGCCAGATCGGGGAACTGGTGGAACAGGCGATGGACGCCCATGTCCCGGCTGAGATCCGCAGCGTGGACGATATCCCGGAAGTGGAAAGGGAAGCGAGAGCATCTGTATTGGGGGCAATTCAATGAGCGTATTTGCGATCATCGCGGCAATCATACTGTTCTGCCTGCTGGTGGCCGGACACGAATTCGGACACTATGCAGCGGCAAAATTGCTGGGCGTAAGAGTAAATGAATTTTCGGTGGGCATGGGTCCGCTGATCTTCCAGAAGCAGCACGGGGAGACGGAGTATTCCCTCCGGGCGCTGCCGATCGGAGGATACTGCAAGATCGAAGGCGAAGACGGCGATTCGGAAGACGACCGCTCCTTCGGCAGAAAGCCCTGGTGGGCCAAGGTGATCATCCTGGCCGCCGGCGCTTTCATGAACTTCGTGCTGTGCATCGTCCTGCTGACGGGCATCTTCTGGTATTCCGGCGTGTATTCCACGACGCTGGCAGAAGTTTCCGACGGTTTTCCTGCACAAGCTGCGGGCATTCAGGCGGGCGATACCATCGTCGCCATCGACGGAAAGGCCTACGACGACTGGATGGCCGTCGTGGACGCCATCGACGCCAGCGAAGGCGCGCCTATGTCGTTCACAATGGAACGGAATGGCGCCATCTACGTCACAGTGCTGGAGGCGCAGCAGTCCGAAGGGCGCTGGCTGATGGGCATCACCTGCAAACTGGTGCATTCGCCTGTAAAGGCGGTCGCTCAGGCATTCAGCACAACGCGAAGCACCATGCAGGCCATGGGACAGTTCTTCGTGCAGCTGTTCACCGGCAAGGCCAGCGGAGATGACGTCGTCGGCGTCGTCGGCATCGTCTCCATGATCGGCGAGCAAGCAAAATTCGGTATCGTCAACGTCGTGTACCTGATGGCGATCATTTCGCTCAACCTGGGCATGGTCAACCTGCTGCCGCTGCCCGCGCTGGACGGCGGACGCATCCTGTTCGTGTTCATCCGCCTCATCACCAAGGATAAGATCGGAGACCGGGCGGAAGGCATCACCCACGCCATCGGCATGGTGCTGCTGCTGGCTCTCATGGCATTCCTGGTCTTCCGGGACGTCAACCGGTTTATTTTGTAGGAGGGACGCGCATGAACCCGACAAAACAGGTCTTCTGCGGAAACGTGCCCATCGGTGGCGGCGCTCCCGTCAGCATTCAATCGATGACGAACACGGATACGCGCGACGCGGACGCCACGCTGGAACAGATCAAGCGCCTTGCGGACGCGGGCTGCCAGATCATCCGCTGCGCCGTGCCGGACATGGAGGCCGCAAAGGCTTTCGAAAAGATCAAGGCAGGCAGCCCCATCCCCGTCGTCGCGGATATCCATTTCGATTACAGACTGGCGCTGGCCGCGATGGAGAACGGCGCGGATAAGATCCGCATCAACCCGGGCAACATCGGTTCGGAGGACCGGGTGGCAGCTGTGCTGGAAAAGGCGAAGGCGTGCGGCATCCCGGTGCGCATCGGGGTCAACTCCGGTTCGCTGGAAAAGGATCTGCTGCAGAAATACGGAGGCGTTACGGCGCAGGCATTGTGCGAAAGCGCGATGAACGCCGTCGCCTATGCCCAAAGCTTCGGATTCGAAGACATCGTCGTATCGCTGAAATCCTCGGACGTCGCGATGAACCACGAAGCGCACAAACTGTTCCGCAGCCAAAGCGACCGGCCGCTGCACATCGGCCTGACGGAATCCGGCGTGGGACGTATGGCGGAACTGAAGAGCACCGCTGCGCTGGGCGCGCTGCTGCTCGACGGCATCGGCGATACCATGCGCATTTCGCTGACAGGGGACCCGCTGCGGGAAGTGCTGCTGGCGAAGGACCTCTTGACGGCCTGCGGCAAACGCAGGGCGGGGATCGACTTCATCTCGTGTCCCACGTGCGGACGCACGCAGGTGGATCTTCCGTCCATCGCGCAAAGCATCGAAAACGCTCTTCAGCCGCTGTCCGAACAGCTGGCGGCAGAAGGCAGATTTATAAAAGTTGCGGTCATGGGCTGCGCTGTCAACGGTCCCGGAGAAGCCAGGGAAGCGGATTACGGCGTCGCCTGCGGAAAAGGCGAAGGCCTGCTGATCGCGGGCGGAAAGCAGCTGAAAAAGGTTCCGGAACAGGAGATCATTCCGCAGCTGCTGCAGTTGATACAGGGAGGACAGAATGGTTAAGGAAATGCTCGATTATCTGATGTCGCAGGATCCGGAAGTGGGCAGAGCCATCGAATTGGAACTGGGCAGACAGAAGCGGAACATCGAACTGATCGCTTCGGAAAACATCGTAAGCGAAGCGGTGCTCGTCGCCGCGGGTTCCATCCTGACGAATAAATACGCGGAAGGATACAGCGGAAAGCGCTATTACGGCGGCTGCGAGTATATCGACATCGCCGAAACGCTGGCCGTGGAACGCGCAAAGAAACTGTTCGACGCAGGATTCGCCAACGTGCAGGCGCATTCCGGCGCCAACGCGAATCACGCGGTCTACGCGGCGCTGTGCCAGCCCGGCGATACGGTCATGGGCATGAATCTCGACCACGGCGGCCATCTGACCCACGGTTCCGGGGTCAACGAATCCGGCAAGAATTATCATATCGTTCCTTACGGACTCGATCCCGTCACGCAGACGATCGACTACGAAGCATTGCGGCGCATCGCGCTGGAATGCAGACCGAAGATGATCATCGCCGGCGCGTCGGCCTATCCCCGCATGATCGACTTTAAGAAGTTCCGCGAAGTGGCGGACGAAGTCGGTGCCTATCTGATGGTGGATATGGCCCATATCGCGGGCCTTGTCGCGGCGGGAGAACATCCCTCGCCGATGCCTTACGCCCACGTCGTCACTACGACGACGCATAAGACGCTGAGAGGTCCCCGCGGCGGCCTGATCCTGACGAACGACGAAGCGATCGCGAAAAAGATCAATTCCGCCATCTTCCCCGGCACGCAGGGCGGTCCGCTGGAGCATATCATCGCGGCGAAGGCCGTGGCGTTCGGCGAAGCGCTGAAGCCGGAATTCAAGGAGTATCAGCATCGGATCGTCGTGAACGCAAAAGTGCTGGCAGACGAACTTCTCCGTCTGGGCTTCGATCTCGTATCCGGCGGTACGGACAACCACCTGATGCTCGTGGATCTGCGCAATTTCAACGTGACCGGCAGAGAAATGGAGCAGAGGCTGGACGAAGTCTACATCACGGTGAACAAGAACAAGATCCCCGACGATCCGCAGCCGGCGACCCTGACGAGCGGCATCCGCGTCGGTACGCCTGCCGTCACGACGAGAGGATTCGGGGAAGAGGACATGAAGAAGGTCGCAGAGCTGATCTATCTTGCTGCCTCCGATTTCGAAAGCAAAGCGGACTACATCCGGGCAGAGGTCGGAAAGCTCTGCGCGGCGCATCCGATCTACGAATAGGCTGATTCGATGAAACTGAAGAATCCGGAAAACGAAAAATACATCAAGACAGCGATCGCCGGCTTCTGCGCGGCCGCAGCCGGACTTGTGCTGTTTTTCCTGCTGTTCCGCAGGGACGAGATCCATGCCGATCTCCACAGGATCCTGAACATTCTGATGCCGTTTCTTTACGGCGCGGTCATCGCCTATATTCTGGCTCCGTTCTGCACCCGCTTTAAGCGCGTTTTTCTGAAGGCGTTCGGGAACAGACACGAAAAGGCTGCCGAAGCGCTTTCCATTATCCTGGCAGTCGTGATCGCGGTCGTTCTCATCGTCCTGATCCTGCTGCTCATCATCCCGCAGCTGGCGGGCAGCATCGAAATGCTCGCGAAGACGCTGCCGGGCAAGATCGATTCCGCAGGCGACAAAATCGAAGATCTCGTCACGAGCCGGCCGTTCCTGACGCAGCTTTGGGAAGATTACGGCGTTCAGATGCAGGAAAAACTGGAGAAATGGACGAAGACCGATCTGCCCGGACTGCTGCCGAAACTCCTTGGCAACGCGGTGGGGTATCTGTCTCAGACTGCGGTGCTGCTGAAGAATATCGTGCTGGGGGCTCTCATCTCGATCTATATCCTCATCAGCCGCAGGCGCTTCGGTGCCCAGGCGAAGATGCTGCTCCACGGCATCTTCCCGAATCACGCGGCGCGCGTGATCGAGAAGGAGATCCGTTACGCGGACCGCATGTTCAACGGATTCCTCGTGGGCAAGATCATCGATTCCGCCATCATCGGCGTATTATGCTTCCTGGGATGCGCCGCACTGCATCTGGAATCCCCGGCGCTGCTGGCGGTCATCATCGGGGTCACGAACATCATTCCGTTCTTCGGTCCGTTTATCGGCGCCATTCCCTGTGCGCTGATGCTCCTGATCGAAAATCCGGTGCACGCGCTTTGGTTCTGCATCTTTGTTTTCGTCCTGCAGCAGCTGGACGGCAACATTATCGGGCCGCGCATCCTGGGCGATACCACGGGTCTGTCCAGCTTCTGGGTGCTGTTTTCCATCCTGCTGTTCGGCGGACTGTGGGGCGTCGCAGGCATGATCGTCGGCGTACCGCTGTTCGCGGTCATCTACGACATCATCCGCCAGCTCGTGTCCATCGGTCTGGGCAAGCATGGCCGCAGCGGTCTGGAAAACGCGTACCGGGAAGAATTCCATCCGGAAGAAAAGAAACCTGTCGAAATAGAAACAGAGGCCTGAATATGAACGACTATGAGTATTCCGACAAAATGGAACACGCGCTGCAGTATCTGAAGGACAGGTACGGCGAAGAAGGGCTGCAGTACCGGTCCGTCCTGGATCTCTGCTGCGGAGCCGGCTGTTTTATGCCGCAGTTCTCCGGGCTCTTTTCGAGCGTCACCGGCCTGGAGCCGGATCCGGAACGCTGCGACGAGGCTATGGAACTCATCCTGGACAAAGGTCTGGAAAACGCGACGGCGCTGTGCATGGATCTGGAAGAGTACATCCGCGAATTCCCGAACCAGACGTTCGATATCGTATTCTGCTGCGACATGTTCCAGAATATAAAGCATGAAACAGCATGCAATATCCTGGAGAATCTGAAGCACGTGATCGGACCGGATTCCGTCTGTCTGTTCACGACGACATTCACGGACGGACGCCGCAACGAATACGCCGCGGAATATCTGCAGGACAGCGCGGCCATGGCGCTGACCCTGGATGAAAAGGGTTTCGAAGAAGCGGTGGACGCGCAGGATAAACACGCGGTCTGCCTGTTCGCGCGCCCCTGGATGGAACGTTTTCTGCAGTCCTGCGGTCTGATCACGAAACATTTCGAAACGTACGATGCCGCATCTGCCCTGTATATCTGCGAACCCGCGGAAGGCACGCTGCTGCGCAGATCCTGCGGGCCGGAGACGGCTTCGGGCAAGGTGTGCTTCCAGCGCTTCTATTATCTGAACAACGCTGCAGGCATGAACACGGCAGGCCTGCGCAATTGCAGGGCAGGCGAAGGCGAAGACGTGGAAGAGATCCGGGAAGCCTTCGATACCGCCGAGAACTATCTGTACGGCGGAAAACTGCCTTTTTCCGCGCAGCGGCATTACAGAAAGACGGAAGTGCGCTGCGAAAAGGTGTCGATTGCGGATTCCCATCTGATCGTAAGCTTTTATCCGGAAAACGGCATCGCCCAGGTGAGCGTCTGCTTCAATCTGGAGGACGCGCCCTGCGACAACTTCGTGTATCTGCGCCGGATCAGCGGCGCGGAGGAGGCGCCGTTCACGGCAGACGGAAAACCTGTGTCTGTTCCGCAGCTGTGCGAAGGTGTCCTGAAGGAATGCGGGCTGCGCAACCTGAAAAAGGGCCCTGCGTACGTCATCACAGAGCTGAACCGCTTCGGATCCTGCGCGGATCCCTCGGCGCTTTCTGAAGGGGAAAAGCGCTGCCTGTACGGCATGCTGACCGGTGACGAGGCCTATCTGCACGTTCCCGCGGATTTCGCGGAAGAACGCCTGGCACACAGTTTGAGCGCTCTGGATTTCGTCCGGGTCATCGCGTCGGAAGACAGCTGCCTTCTGTTGAATTTCAACCGAGGAGAAACCTACGCGGATTATATCGATTATCAGATCCCGTACGCCGAACGGTATTTCGGCGGACTGAACGATTACTTTACGATGGACGCGCCGACGGCAGGCGTCGATCACGGACTGTACTTCTCTGCCGAGAAGGGGCTGCTGACCCGCACAGCCGCGCAGAGACTGGCGGAAGACGTCCGGCTGGATCAACATACGCGGGCGGAACTGAACAGCATGATCGACGCGCTGGAAAAGGCGGCGGAAACGCAGCCCGGTTCGATGGACGGACTGGTGCTTTGCGAACTCGGCGTTCCGGGCAGTCTGGAGAGCGTGCGCGGCATGCTGGAGCAGGCGGCTTCCGATCTGGATCTGCGGTACAGCAGGTCTACGAACCGCATGGTGACCGTGCTGACCATCCTCGGCATCCTGTACGCGCTGTTCCGTGTCGCCAGCAGCCTGTAGAACTTTTATGAAGCAGAACGATCTGAAACAAGCGGCCGCTTCGATCATCGCGTGGTACGCGCAGCATAAGAGAGACCTTCCGTGGCGGAAAGGCAAGGACCCTTACCGCATCTGGATCTCGGAGATCATGCTGCAGCAGACCCGCATCGAGGCGGTCATTCCTTATTACGGGCGTTTCTTGAACGAAATACCGGATGTGAACGCGCTGGCGCAGGTACCGGACGACAGGCTGATGAAGCTGTGGGAAGGACTGGGCTATTACAGCAGGGCGAGAAACCTGAAGCGCGCAGCGCAGATGATACGGGAGGAATACGGGGGCGTCATGCCGCGGACGGCGGCGGAACTGAAAAAACTCCCCGGTATCGGCGATTACACTGCGGGTTCCATCGCTTCCATCGCGTACGGACAGCCCGAGCCTGCCGTCGACGGCAACGTGATGCGGGTGATGTCGCGCCTCTTCGCCGACAGCGGAGACATCATGGATCAGAAGAACCGGAAAGCGGTGACGGAAAACCTGCGTTCGGTCTATCCGGAAGGAGACGGAGCGGCGCTTCTGACGGAAGGCCTGATGGAACTGGGAGAACGGATCTGCATCCCCAACGGGCAGCCTCTGTGTGAGGAGTGTCCCGCGGCAGAATTATGCCGGGCTCATGCGCAGGGACAGGAGACGCAGTACCCCGTGCGCAGCGCGAAGAAAGAACGGCGCTACGAAGAGAAAACCGTTCTGCTGCTGTGCTGCGAAGGAAAATACGCGCTGCAGAAGCGGCCGGAGAAGGGGCTTCTGGCAGGCCTTTGGAGTTTTCCCATGGCGGACGGCCATCTGACCGGGCAGGATGCTGCAGATCTGTTTCATGCTGCGGCTGCAGAATCTCTTGGAAACGCAAAACATATCTTCACGCACGTAGAGTGGCTTATGATAGGTTACCGGATCGAATGCAAAGCGCTTATTCCGGAATATGTGTGGGTCACTCCGGCAGAGATCGAATCGACCTATTCCATTCCAACAGCATTTAAGCATTTCAAGAATAAGCTATAATTCAATTACACATGTGAACCGGCTGTCCATATGCGGGTCGAGGGTCATGTGAATGCCGCTGGTTCTTAGCGATTGGCAAGCTGCTAAGCGAAGCCAGAGCTTAGAACCGCTGCGAGCAGAGGTAGCGGGAGCGAGGCCCGAGACCCGCATATGGATGCCGTTCCGATAAATGTTTAGAAACGATTAAGAGACAGCAGTTTTTTCAAAATATCCTTGCAATATCTGTAAACCATGATATTATAGTTAAGGTATACGTTATTTCTAAAGAGTGGGCAGGCCCACTCTTTCGTTTTAGAGGAGGCCGAATTGGCTGGAAAGAAAGTCGAAGAACTGATCGCGTCCTGGATGGAAAGCTACGAACGCGCAGCGGATTACGAGCTCAGCCGGACCGAATTCGTCAAGGAGGGCCAGGACTGGTATCTCCGCGTCTACGTCGATAAAGTGGAAGGCGACGGATACGGCACCATGGGCACCGACGACTGCGAGGCGATCAGCCGCTACCTCAGCGAAAAGCTGGACGAAGCGGACCCCATCAAGCAGAACTATTACCTGGAAGTCTCGTCGCCCGGCATGGACAGACCCCTGATCAGCGACAGGGATTTCGAACGCTTCATGGGAAGCATGGTTGAAGTAAAGCTTTATAAGGCTCTGGACGGCAGCAAGTTCTACACCGGTATGCTTACCGGGTATGAGAACGGCGCGGTCACGATCAAAGACGAAAAAGGAAAAGAGATCACGCTGCAGAAGAACGACGCGGCAAAGATAAATCTGGCAGTTATATTCTAAGGAGGGCACAGAAAAGCATGAATATGGAATTCATCGAAGCCATCGAAGCTCTGGAAAGAGAAAAGGGCATCTCGAAAGATGTCCTGATCGACGCCATCGAGAGCGCCCTGGTTTCGGCATATAAAAAGAATTACGGCACGTCCCAGAACGTGCGGGTCAACATCGACCGCGAGACAGGCGATATCGACGTCTTCATGAGACGCGACATCGTAGAGGAAGTGGAAGATCCGTTCTCCCAGGCGAGCCTGGAAGAGGCGCAGGAGATCGACCCCGCGTACGAACTGGGAGACGTCATCGAATATCAGGTGACCCCCAGAGATTTCGGCCGCATCGCCGCCCAGACCGCCAAGCAGGTCGTGGTGCAGCGCATCCGCGAGACGGAGAGAGGCATGATCTATGACGATTATATCTCCCGCCAGTCGGAAGTGGTCACCGGCATCGTCCAGCGCATCAGCAACGACACCGTGTTCGTCAGCATGGGCAGAGCGGAAGGCATCCTGGCTCCCAACGAGCAGATCCCCGGCGAACGCTACCGCGTAAACGAACGCATCAAGGTGTACGTCATGGACGTCAAGAAGACGACGAAGGGACCCCAGGTGTTCCTGTCCCGCACGCACCCCGGCCTGGTCAAGAGACTGTTCGAACTCGAAGTCCCCGAGATCCAGGAAGGCGTCGTCGAGATCAAGAGCATCGCGAGAGAGGCTGGCTCCAGAACGAAGATCGCCGTCTGCACCTACGATGAAAACGTGGATCCCGTCGGATCCTGCGTCGGTACGAGAGGCGGCCGCGTACAGGCAGTCGTGGACGAACTGGCCGGAGAAAAGATCGATATCATCAACTGGAGCGAAGAACCCGGCAAACTGATCTCCAGCGCGCTGTCTCCGGCGAAAGTCGAGATGGTGCTGATCGACGAGGAAGGCAAGTCCGCGACCGTCGTGGTCCCCGACTATCAGCTGTCCCTGGCGATCGGCAAGGAAGGCCAGAACGTAAGACTGGCAGCCAAACTCTGCGGCTGGAAGATCGACATCAAGAGCCATACCCAGTACCAGCCCACGCTCGAAGCGATGGCAAAGGCTGCGGAAGAACCGGCGGAAGAACCGGTCATCGAGGAACCCGCTGCGGAAGAACCCGCCGTACAGACGGCAGAAACCGCGGACGTTCCGAACCTCAAGCGCTTTAAGAAAGCGGAACTCATCGAATACGCCCAGGATCACGGTATCGAACTGGATCCGAAAGCGACGAACGCGGCCATGATCGAGACCATCATGGAAGCGCTCGCATAAACGGAGCGAAACGATGACTGAGAAGAAAGTGCCCGAAAGACGCTGCATCGGATGCATGAAGAGCAAGCCGAAACAGGAGCTCGTCCGCATCGTCGCAGATGGAAACGGGCTGCACATAGACCCAAGCGGCAAGATGCCCGGCAGAGGCGCCTACCTCTGCAGAAACGAAGAATGCGCGAAGCTGGCGCTCAGGAAAAACGCCTTTGGAAGAAACCTGAAGACGGAAGTCAGCCGGCAGGAAGCGGAAAGCATCGTCGAGCAGATTGCGCAGCTTAGCAGATAAGCACGGGAGGTAATTGAATGGCCGATACGGAAACCAAAGTAGTAAAAGCGCAGACAAAGAAAACTGCAAATACGGCAGGAGAGGGTCCCAAGGTCCAGATCCGCGCCGTCGATAAAGCGATCATAGAAGCCCAGCAGGCGAAGAAGACGAGATCCGCCGCGCCCAGAACCCAGAGCGCCGCAAAGCCGGCAGCGGAGAGCGCGCGGACCATGACTCCTCCCGTCGGCAAGCCCGTCCCCAAGTCGGCGACGACCGCGGCAAAGCCTTTCCCCTTCGGAAAGCCCATGCCTAAGAACGCGGTGCCGCAGAAGAAGGCGGACGTGCCGCAGACGCTGGAAAAGAAGGAAGAACCCAAAGCGGAACCCGCGCCTGAAGTAAAAGCGCCGGCCGTCGATATTCCCGCTCCCGTTCAGACGGAAGCGGCTCCTGCCGCGCCCGAAGTGAAGGAACCCGAGATGTACGTGGATCCTCCCATCGGCGTCAAGATCATCAAAAAGGCAGAGCCGAAGGAAGAAAAGTCGGAAGAACCCAAGGCCGAAAAGCCAAAGACTTCCAGGACGAAGAAGACCGCAAAGGCTGCCGAAGAACCGAAGGAAGAGAAGCCGGAGGAAAAGAAAGCGGAGCCCAAGGCCAAACCCGAAAAGCCCGCCGAGCCCGAGAAAGCAGCGGAAGAACCCAAACCGGAGCCCAAGCCCGAACCTGTGGATTACGTGCCCAATATCGGGGTCAAAATCATCCGCAGAGCGGCGGACGAGCCGAAACCCGCTCCCAAGCCGGAGCGCAAGCCCGTTCCGTCCAAGAAGGACGGCGCGAAGAAAGACGGAAAGCCCGGCGACCGCAAGCCCAAGGAATACAAAGGTAAGCAGGCCGGCGGAAACGCAGCGGGCAGTTCCCCGCGTAAAAAAGAATTCGGCGGCAAGAAGACGAACGAAGGCGGACGCGAAAAGGTCGTCGCCTATACGGCGCCTGCCGGCGGCGATACCCGCCGCAAGAAGAAGGATAAGGACAACCGCGACCGCTTCGAGGAGCAGCTGACCGATCTGACGAAGTCCGCAAAGAAGAAGCACTCCAAGTATAAGGAGAAGGTCGAAGAGGTCCAGGAGACCGCAGCCGAGATCGAAGCCCAGGCGACGGGCGGCGTCATCATCGACGTACCCATCACTGTGGGCGGCTTCTGCGAGCAGCTGGAAGTCTCCATGTCCGACGCCATCATGGCCCTCATGAAGATGGGCATCATGGCTAACATCAACCAGAATCTGGACGAAGAGACCGCAGTCCTGCTCGGTATGGAACTGGGCAAGACCGTCGTCATCAATAAAGCGGAAGAGATCGCGGAAGAAGAGGGCCTGGATCTGCACGAAGACGCGGAATCCGAACTCAAGCCCCGTCCGCCCATCATCACCGTTATGGGTCACGTCGACCACGGTAAGACGTCCCTGCTGGACGCCATCCGCAACACGAACGTCACCGCGGGCGAAGCCGGCGGCATCACGCAGCACATCGGCGCGTCCGAGATCGAGATCAACGGTCAGAAGATCGTGTTCCTGGATACGCCGGGCCACGAAGCGTTTACCGCGATGCGCGCCAGAGGCGCCCACGTCACGGATATCGCAGTCCTGGTCGTCGCTGCGGACGACGGCGTCATGCCGCAGACCATCGAATCCATCAGCCACGCGAAGGCTGCGGGCGTTCCCATCATCGTTGCGATCAACAAGATGGACAAGCCCGGCGCCAATCCGGACAGAGTCAAGAAGGAACTGGCCGACAACAATATCCTGGTCGAAGACTGGGGCGGCACGACGATCGCCGTGCCCGTCTCCGCGAAGACCGGCGAAGGCATCACGAACCTGCTGGAGATGATCCTGCTGCAGGCAGAGATGCTGGAACTGCGGGCCAATCCGGACAGACTGGCCATGGGTACCGTTATCGAAGCCAGACTGGACAAGGCCAGAGGCCCTGTCGCGACGCTGCTCGTCACGAACGGCACGCTGCAGGCAGGCCAGGCGCTGGTCGTCGGTACCGCTTCCGGCCGCGTGCGCGTCATGAACGACTGGAAGGGCAACCAGATCCGCAAGGCGGGACCGTCCAGAGCCGTGGAGATCACGGGTCTGACCGAAGTGCCCGAAGCGGGCGACGAATTCTACGCGGTCCGCGAGGAGCGTATCGCCAGAGATATCGCCGCGCGCCGCAAGGAGAAACTCAGAGAAGAAACGCTGGCCAAGAACTCCAGTACCAGTCTGGAACAGCTGTTCGCCACGCTGCAGGAGGGCGAGGTCCGCGACCTCAACCTCATCATCAAGGCGGACGTGCAGGGTTCTGTCGGCGCTCTGGAAGCGTCCCTGGAAAAGCTGCATAACGAGAACGTCCGCGTCAAGATCATCCACACCGGCGTCGGCACCGTTACCGAATCCGACGTCATGCTGGCAAGCACCTCGAACGCCGTCATCATCGGCTTCAACGTGCGTCCCAGCTCCGCTGTCCAGGCCATGGCCGACCGCGACGGCGTGGAGATCCGCACGTACCGCATCATCTACGAGATCATCGACGATATCGAGGCAGCCATGAAGGGCATGCTCGACCCCGTGTTCAAGGAAGTCATCCTGGGCAAGGTCGAAGTCCGCAACACGTTCAAGGTGCCCGGCGTTGGCACTGTCGCCGGCGCGTACGTCATGGAAGGCAAGGTGACCCGCAACGCGCAGGTCCGCCTGCTCCGCGACGGCATCGTGATCCACGAAGGCGTCATCTCCTCGCTGAAGCGTTTCAAGGACGACGCGAGAGAAGTTGCCAGCGGCTTCGAGTGCGGTATCGGCATCGAAAAGTATAACGACATCAAGGAAGGCGACGTCATCGAAGCCTTCGTCATGCAAGAGGTTGAAAGATAATGGGCAAGTCTCACAGACCCCAGAGAATGGGTGAGGAGATGCGCAAGATCCTGAGCGACATGCTGATGCGCGGCGCTCTGAAGGATCCCGGTTTCTCCGAAGCCATGATCAGCGTGAACGCTGTCGACGTAACGAACGACGGCAGCTACGCGCGCGTCTATATCACGGCGCTGCCTTTCTCGAAGGACGGAATGGACGATCAGCGCAAGAAGGACATCCTGGCGGCGTTCGAACGCAGCAAGGGCCACATCCGCACGGAGATCGGCAAGAATCTGAAGGCGCGCCACGTTCCGGAGCTCATCTTCAAGTACGACGAGAGCCTGGATTACGGCGCGAAGATGGACTCGATCCTCGATAAGATCGAGATCCCGGCGGACGATTACGATTACGGTCTGCCGAAGGAAGAAGACGAAGCCGCGGACAGCGAGGAGTATTTCGACGACTGATGCACGATTGGAACGGAATCATACAAACGATAAAGCAAGCGCAGAAGATCCTCATCTTCACCCATATGAACATGGACGGAGATGCCGCAGGGTCTTCCTGTGCATTATGCAGAAGCCTTCGCCGGATGGGGAAGGACTGTTTTGTGCTGCTGGAGGACGAATGCCCGGGATACCTGAGGTTTCTCGACGCCGAGGGCTGTTTCGTCACGGAAGCGCCCTGGACCCCGGATCTGAGCATCGCCGTGGATTGCGGCGATGATTCCCGTATCGAAAAGAGAAAGGACGTGTTCCACGCCGCGGAGCGCACGGTCTGCATCGACCACCATATGAAGGCAGCTGCGTTCGCGCAGGTGAGCGTCGTCGACCCGGAAGCACCCGCGGCGGGATCCCTTATCTTCGAACTGCTGCAGGCGATGGAAGCGCCTGTGGACAAGACGATCGCCGAAGCGCTGTACGTCGCCATCGCGACGGATACGGGCTCGTTCCGCTACGGCAATACGACGCCGCAGGCGCATCTGGATATTGCCCGGCTGTACGGATACGGCATCGATCACGTCAAACTTTGCAATGCCGTCTGGGGCAGTTATCCGCTGCAGCAGCTGAAATTGGAAGCGTTGGCAGTCGAACGGGCCGAGATCTTCGCGGACGGTCTGGCAGCGGTCTCCTGGTGTACGCTGGACGATCTGAAGACCCTCGGCGCAAAGGATGAACACACAGAATGCTGCATCGACCGCATCCGCAGCATCGAA
>JAFPXN010000032.1 GCA_017412505.1 Bacillota bacterium
ACAGAGCGGACGAGAACTATAACCCCATCTTCCACATCGACGTATACGGCACCATCGGCACTGCGTTCGGTAACACCAACTTCAAGGCTATGGCCGACTACCTCGAAAAGCTGGCCGAGACCGCTAAGCCCTTCCACCTCCGCATCGAAGGACCCATGGACTGCGATACCGACAGAGAGACTCAGATGCTGGCTCTGAAGGGCCTCACCGAGGAGATCGACCGCAGAGGCATCGACGTTGAACTGGTTGCCGACGAATGGTGCAACACCCTCGAAGACGTCAAGTACTTCACCGATAACCACGCCGGTCACATGGTCCAGATCAAGACTCCGGACCTGGGCGGCGTCAACAACACCATCGAAGCGGTCCTGTACTGCAAGCAGCACGGCATGGGCGCCTATCAGGGCGGTACCTGCAACGAGACCGACCGCAGCGCTCAGGTCTGCACCCAGTGCGCGATGGCGACGCAGCCTGCTCAGATCCTGGCCAAGCCGGGCATGGGCGTAGACGAAGGCTACATGATCGTCTACAACGAAATGCAGAGAGTCCTGGCGCTGAGAGCTGCTAAGAAGGCCTGCGGCTGCAAATAAGCGAAAGCCTGCCTGAAAGGGCGTTCTGAAAAGCCCGAAGCGTCGAAACTTCGGGCTTTTTTCGACAAGGAAAGGAACATCCTGATATGAGTACACTGAAAAAGGCTTCCTGCGGCACCATGGAATCCAGCGACGCTTACATGGAGCTGGAACCCATCGCGGCGGGCGTGCAGATCGACCTGCAGTCCGTGGTGGAACACCAGTTCGGCGATTCCATCCGCGCGCTGGCAGCGGACATGCTGCAGCAGGAAGGCATCGATAACGTATCCCTGCGCATCGTCGACAGAGGCGCGCTGGAGTGCACGCTCCGGGCCCGCCTGGAGACGCTGATCGCAAGGGCAAGAGAGGCAGGTGGAGCCAATGCGTAGATCCATGCTGTTTTTACCGGGCAACACGCCGAACATGATCCTCAGCGGCGACTGCCTCGGCGCGGACGCCATCATCCTGGACCTGGAAGACGCGGTCGCTCCCGACCAGAAGGACGCGGCCAGAGTGCTGGTCCGCAACGCCATCAAGTATCTGCAGTTCCCCGGCGTGGAGAAGATCATCCGCATCAATTCCCTGGATACGCCGTACTGGCAGAAGGACCTGGACGAGATGGTCCCCTTAAAGCCGGAACTCATCATGACTCCGAAGACTTCCTGCGCGGCGGACGTCCTCGAATTCGACGCTTACATCTCCGCGCTGGAGGATAAGCTGGGATTCGAGCGCAACACCGTCAAGCTGCTGCCGCTGATCGAGACGGCCCTGGGCGTGGAGAACGCCTACGCGATCGCCTCCGCCAGCAAGAGAGTCGCAGCCATCTTCCTCGGCGCGGAAGACCTGTCTGCGGACCTGCGCTGCAAGCGCACGAAGGAAGGCAAGGAGATCCTGTACGCCAGAGGCCGCATGGTCATGGCAGCCAGAGCCGCGAACGTCGACGTCTACGACACGCCGTTCACGGACGTCAACGACGACGAAGGCATCCGCGTCGACGCGGAGTTCGCGAAGGGCCTGGGCTTCACCGGCAAGGCCAGCATCTCCCCGCGCCACGTGGGCGTCATCAACGAGGTGTTCAGCCCCACGCAGAAGGATATCGATTACGCCTACGAAGTGATGGAAGCCATCCGCATCGGCAAGGAGCAGGGCAAGGGCGCTGTCTCCCTGCACGGCAAGATGATCGACGCTCCCATCGTGGCCAGAGCGCAGCAGACCATCGATATGGCCGTCGCTCTCGGTCTGGGAAGAGAGGAGGCTTAGCATGGATAAAGTAGTAAAAACGCTCCGCGAAGCCATTCAGCTGGCCGGCGTCAAGGACGGCAGCCGCATCTCCTTCCACCATCACCTGCGCAACGGAGACTACGTGCTGAACATGGTCATGGATGAGATCGCGTCCATGGGCTATAAGGACATCTCCGTCAACGCCAGCTCCCTGTTCGACTGCCATCTGCCTCTGGCGGACCACATCCGCAGCGGCGTCGTCACCGAGCTGATCACCGACTACATGAGCGGCGGCATCGGCGCCCAGATCTCCGAAGGGATCCTGGAGAAGCCGGTGCAGTTCCGCACCCACGGCGGCAGACCCGCCGACATCATCAAGGGCGTCACGCCCATCGACGTCGCGTTCATCGCGGCGCCGACCGCGGACACCATGGGCAACATGACCGGCAAGATCGGCAAGTCCGCCTGCGGTTCCCTGGGTTACGCTTTCGCGGACGCCATGTGCGCGAAGAAGGTCGTCGTCATCACCGACAACCTGGTGCCCCATCCCCTGGCCATGCGCTCCATCGACGAGACCTACGTGGATTACGTGGTCGCCGTCGACGCGATCGGCAACCCGGCGGGCATCGTCTCCGGCACGACGAAGATCACCCGTGACCCGGTGGGCCTCGTCATGGCCCAGACGGCTGCGAACGTCATCCAGGCAAGCGGCCTCCTGAAGGACGGCTTTTCCTTCCAGACCGGCGCCGGCGGCGCCACGCTGGCAGCGGCCCAGTTCCTGAAGGGTATCATGCTGAAGGAAGGCATCAAGGGATCTTTCGGCTGCGGCGGCATCACCGGCTACATGGTCGACATGCTGAACGAAGGATGCTTCCAGAGCCTGATCGACGTGCAGTGCTTCGACCTGAAGGCGGTCGAGTCCATCCGCACGAATCCGAATCACACCGAAGTTTCCGCCATGCATTACGCGAGCCCGGACGCCAAGTCCGCGGCGGTGGATTCCCTGGACGTGGTGCTGCTGGGCGCGACGGAGATCGACACCGACTTCAACGTCAACGTGCACACGAATTCCAGCGGCAAGATCATGGGCGGCTCCGGCGGTCACAGCGACACGGCTGCGGGCGCCAAGCTGGCGATGATCATCGCGCCGCTGTCCAGAGCGCGTCTGCCCATCGTGACGGACCACGTGTTCTGCAAGTCCACCCCGGGCAGCACGATCGACGTGCTCGTCACCCAGAAGGGCGTGGCCGTGAACCCGGCCAGACCCGAACTGGCTGCCCGCCTGAAGGAAGGCGGCATCAAGGTCGTGGACATCTTCGAACTGAAGGAAGCCGCGGAGAAGCTCTGCGGCATGCCGAAACCGCTCGTGAAGGGCGACAGAGTGCTGGCGGACATCATTTACCGCGACGGCACGCTGCTCGACCGCATCTACAACGTGAGGTAGCGCCATGAGAGAGATCGACAGTAAACAGATCACGGACGTGGTCGCAAGACTCTGCGTCGAGGCCAACCGCCATCTGGCGCCCGATGTGCGCGAGCGCATCGAGGGCTGCCGGGCCTGCGAACCCTGGCCCATCGCGCAGAACATCCTGGACCGCATCATCGAAAACTATAACATCGCAGACGAGACGGAGATGGCGATCTGCCAGGACACGGGCCTCGCCTGCGTCTTCCTGGAGATCGGCCAGGACGTGCACGTGAACGGCTCCATCGAAGACGCCGTCAACGAAGGCGTGCGCCGCGGCTACACCGACGGCTTCCTGCGCAAATCCTGCGTGGAAGAACCCCTCGGAGCCCGCAAAACACCCTGGACAACACCCCGGGCATGATTTATTACGACCTGGTCCCTGGCGACCAGATCAAGATCACGGTGGCCCCCAAAGGCTTCGGCTCGGAGAACATGAGCCAGATCAAGATGCTCAAGGTCTCCGAAGGCGCGGAGGGCGTTAAAAACTTCGTGCTGAAGGCCGTGGAAGAAGCGGGTCCCAATCCCTGCCCGCCCATCATCGTGGGCGTCGGCATCGGCGGCACCTTCGACAAGGCGGCCCTGATCGCCAAGAAGGCGCTGCTGCGCCACACCGGCGAGCACAATCCGGTACCGTATTACGCGGACATGGAAAAGGAACTGCTGGAGAAGATCAACGCCCTCGGCATCGGCCCCCAGGGCTTCGGCGGCAAGACCACCGCGCTGGCGGTCCACATCGAGACCATGCCCACCCATATCGCGGGCCTGCCTGTGGCGGTCAACATCAACTGCCACGTGGCAAGACACAAGACGGAGGTGCTGTAAATGGAACCCATCAGAATTACGACTCCGCTTACTCCGGAAGTGGCCAGGACCCTCAAGAGCGGCGATTCCGTGCTCATCTCCGGCGTTATCTACACCGGCCGTGACGCCGCCCATAAGCGTCTGTGCCAGCTGCTGGAAGAGGGCAAACCCCTGCCCATCGACGTAAAGAATCAGATCATCTACTTCGTGGGTCCGTCCCCGGCGAAGCCCGGCATGGCCATCGGCTCTGCGGGTCCGACCACGGCGTACCGCATGGATGCCTACAGCCCGGCTCTGATCGAGCAGGGTCTCACTGGCATGATCGGCAAGGGCAAGAGAGGCCCCGCCGTCATCGATGCCATGAAGAAGTGCGGCTGCGTGTACTTCGGCGCCATCGGCGGTGCCGGCGCGCTGCTCTCCAAGTGCATCAAGAAGGCTGAGGTCGTCGCCTATGAAGACCTGCAGTCCGAAGCGATCCGCCGCCTGGAGGTGGAAGACCTGCCCGTGACCGTCATCATCGACGCGGAAGGCCGCAACCTCTACGAATGGGGCAGAGTCGACTATCTGAAGACGCAGGAATAGCGAAATAATTTTCGAAATCCCGCTTGCAGTCTATGCAAACGGGATTTTTTCGTGTATACTTAAAGTTGGCAAAATTTAGTAAATATTTGCCTGAAGGAACAAGGAAAGGACAATCAGGACAAAAGGAGGAACCCATGGCATTCTACGATTCCACCAACAGCCATCTATATAGCGTATATTTCGCACCGCGCGGCTCGGTGCGCATGTTCGAACTGGGTGCGCAGATCGCCCAGCAGCATCTGTCTCCGTTCGATCACATCATCGGCATCCTGGGCGAATCCGGCGCCGGCAAATCCATGCTCATCAAGGGCATGTTCCCCGGTCTGGAGCTCACCAACGACGATGCCGGGGTCAACGTGCGGCCGCTGCCCCTGCTGAACATCGACGAAGAAAACATCT
>JAFPXN010000033.1 GCA_017412505.1 Bacillota bacterium
CCGACGCAACGGAAGCATTCCATACTTCCGGATTTGCCGTCATGTACTCTTCGAGAGACATCGCCGTGTCGGCGGGTTCCTCGGCAGGCTCTTCCGCCGGTTCTTCGGCGGTCTCTTCCGGAACGGGCGCGGGTTCTTCCGCCTTGCTGCAGCCGGAAAGAAGCATGGCCGCGCTGACCGCGAGGATCAGAAGCAGGATCAGTAACGTTCTCTTTTTCATTTGTTCTCCTCCTGATTGTGACGTATATGCTGCGTTTTTTACGAGCAGCCGTAAAAAGTATAGCTGAAATCGTTAAAGCAGTAAATACCGGGCTGCGGACAGGACGGCCAGCAGCAGGACGTTGACCGCCGTGAATTCCAGCAGATATCTTCCCGGGTTTGCCTTCTCCGAGTGCAGATAGAGTTTTAAGCTGATCAGGCTGGCGAGGCTGGCGATGGGGGTTCCCAGGCCGCCGACATCCACGCCCAGCAGCAGGTCCTTCGCTTTGTCCGTGAACGAAGAGAGCAGCAGGGCTGCCGGCACGTTGCTGATCACCTGGCTCGCCAGCAGGGCGGTCAGATATTCTCGGCCTTCCATGAGCCGTTCGATCAGGGACGCGACGCTGTCCATGCGCGCCAGATTGCCTGAGAAGACGAAGAACGCCACGAACGTGAGCAGCAGCATGAAGTCCGCTTCCCGCAGGATGCCCCGGTCGAATACGAACAGGACCGCGATCACGATGGCCAGCATGCCCTGCCAGGGCAGGACGCGCAGGACGGTCAGCAGGCAGACGGCGAACAGCGCCACATGCACGGCCAGCTCCTTTTTGTCGATCTCCCGGTATTTGCCCAGACGGATCTCCAGAGGTTCCTTCGGGAAGATGAAACAGGCTGCGGTGATCAGCGCCAGAGACAGCAGCCAGACCGGCAGCGTTATGGCGAGAAAATCGTCCATGGACAGTTCGTAGAACGAGTAAAGGTACAGGTTCTGCGGGTTTCCTACGGGCGTCAGCATGCTGCCCAGGTTTGCCGCGACGGTCTGCAGGACGACGATGCGGATTAGGTGTTTCTGCAGGCCAGACATCGTCAGCACGATGACCGCGAAGGGCACGAACGTCAGCAGAGCCACGTCGTTCGTGATCAGCATGGAACTGAAGAAACTCAGCAGCACCAGCAGGATCGCCAGCGTGCGCAGCCTTCCGGACCGTTCGCAGACTTCCTGCGCCAGATGCTCGAACAGACCCGCCTGCCGCAGGCCTGCGACGACTGTCATCAGACAGTAGAGCAGGGCGAGCGTGCGGAAATCGATATATCCCGGGTAAGCACTGTCCGGCGGCACGAAGAAGCAGCTGACGAGCGCTGCCAGTGCGGCGATGCACAGGACAGGTTCTTTTTTGAGAAATGCGCGGATCAACGTTTGGAAACGGTGCCGTTGCCGATGAAATGCGTCCAGGCGGCGGGTTCGCCTGCGGGTCTTTCGACGCCTGCTTTTTCCGCTGCTTCCATGCATTTCAGCAGATAAGCCATGTTGTGCCCGATGTTGCGCATGGTGCGCATGCCTTCCGCGTCCTGCTTCGCTTCCTCGGCTGTAAATCCGAACACCATGTTCCAGTAGGTGGATGAGACGACGGGCATCTCGCTGATGGTCAGGTATTTGTTCAGGTCGTCCATGGTCGTGACTACGCCGGCTCTGCGGCACGCCGCGACGCAGGCGCCGGGCTTGAGCCGGAAACTGCTGCTCCCGGCGTAGAATACCCGGTCCATGAAGGACTTCATATTGCCGTTCGGACCGGCGTAGTGGACGGGCGCGCCGAACACAAAACCGTCCGCCCCTTCGGCCTTGTCCAGAAATTCGTTGACTACGCCGCCGAAGACGCAGCGTCCCGTCGCTTCACATCCGCCGCAGCCGACGCAGCCGCCGACCGCTTTGTTTCCGATCCAGAAAACTTCTGTTTCGATCCCTTCCGCCTGCAGCGTTTTTTCGATCTCGTCCAGTCCCGCCCAGGTCGTTCCGTGCTCGTGCGGGCTGCCGTTGACCAATATCACTTTCATAAATGCCTCCTTAATGATGCTGTTTTTCAGATAAACCAGAAGTATTATACCATCTCTGCGATCTATGGCATAATAGGAATAAGAAACGGCTCGGTCAAAACAGGATGCGCTTATGGAGGCAGAATGAAGGAGCAACTTTATGGACACGATCTTTTATAACGGCAAAGTATACACCATGGAACCCGGCTGGGAGCCGCAGAGCGCCGTCGCGGTGCAGGACGGCATCATCCAGCGCGTGGGCAGCGACGAAGAGATCCTGGCGCTGAAGACGGAACAGACCGAACTCGCCGACCTGCAGGGCAAGACCATGCTTCCCGGATTCACGGATTCGCACATGCACCTGCTGAGCTATGGATACAGTCTGGAAAAAGTGAATTTCTACAGCGCCCGGTGCATCGACGATCTCGTGACCCTGGCAAAGGACTTCCTTTCGCAGAGACCTTATCTCACCTGGCTGCAGGGCAGGGGCTGGAACCAGGAATACTGGAAGGAAGGGCGCTTTCCGACCCGCTACGACCTGGACCGCATCTCGACGGACGTCCCCATGTCGTTCACCCGGGCCTGCGGCCACATCATCGTCGTGAATTCCAAAGCGCTGGAGGTGATGGGGGTCACGAGGGACACGGAAGATCCCTTCGGCGGCCACATCGATAAGGACGAAAACGGGGAGCCGCTGGGCATCTTCCGCGAAGCTGCCCGCGATACCGTCTACAACGCGCTGCCGGACCTGACGGTGGAAGATATCAAACGCATGCTGAAAAACGGCATGGACGAACTGGTGAAGGCCGGCATCACCGAGGTGCAGACTGACGACTTCGAGGCTCTGCCGCCCGGACAGTATCAGAAGATACTGGACGCCTATCATCAGTTGGAAGACGAAGGCCTGCTGAAAGTCCGCATCTTCGAACAGTGTCTGCTGGCTTCCCAGCCTCTGCTGGAGCAGTTCCTCGCAGAGGGCCACCATACCGGAGAGGGGACGCCGATGTTCCGCATCGGGCCGCTCAAACTGATGGCGGACGGTTCGCTGGGCGGACGCACGGCGTACCTGGCGAGACCTTATGCCGACGATCCGTCCACGGAAGGCATCCCCGTTTTTACGCAGGAACAGCTGGATCAGCTTATCCTGACGGCGCAGCAGGGCGGCATGATGGCTGCGGTACATTGCATCGGCTGCGGCGCGGCGGACATGACCATGCATGCGATCGAAGCCGCGCAGCTCGCCTGTCCGAAGCCGGATCTGCGGCATGCCATCGTGCATTGCCAGATCACAGATCAGCCTCTCCTGGAGAAATTCGCGAAACTCAACGTGGTCGCCCACATCCAGCCGGCCTTCGTCGACGACGACATCCCCATCGTGGAGGCGCGCGTGGGCAGAGAACTGACGCGGACGTCCTACAACTGGAAGACGCTGCAGGATTCCGGCGTGCATATCGCGGGCGGTTCGGACAGCCCGGTCATCGACTTTTCTGTGATGAACGGCATCTACTGCGCGGTGACGCGGCAGAGGCTGAACGGAGAACCGGAAGGAGGCTGGCTGCCGGACCAGAAACTGACCGCGGAAGAAGCGGTGCGCGCCTATACGGCGGGCGGCGCCTACGCCTCTTACGATGAGCGGGTGCGCGGCACGATACGCAACGGCAAATACGCGGATCTGGTCGTGCTGGACAAGGACATTTTCGCCGCAGCCCCGGAAGACATCAAGGACATTAAGATCGAAATGACCGTCCTGAACGGGAAGACCGTCTACCGCCGCTGAATCGAAGCATAAGAAAACCCCTGCACAGAGCGTGCAGGGGCATTACTTTTGTTCTTGCTATTTCTTGACGACCAGGTTCTCGATCCGGAATCCTTCGGCTTCCAGCGCTTCTCTGGTCTTTTCCACGTCGTCGTTCGGGTCTGTGATGACGTACAGCATGGCGTCATCGCCGGACTGGGTCATGGTGAAGTGGGTGATGTTCGTGCCTTCGGACGCGGTGATGGCGCCGATCTTCGTCATGACGCCGGGCTGGTTGGGTACGCGCATGACGAACTTGTTGCCCTTCGTGCGGCCGCCCATCATGTCAATCAGGGCGTCGAACAGATCGCTGTCCGTAACGATGCCGGTCAGTTTGCCGTTCTCCGTGACGAGCAGGGAGTTGATGCGGTGTTCTCTCATGACGAGAGCCGCGTCTTCGATGTAGTCGTCGGGAGAACAGGTGATGACCTCCGCCACCATGGCGTCCGCCACCGTGATCTTGGACAGAAGGTAGTTGATCTCGTAGACGCTTAAGGACGTGGCCTTGCTCGGAGAAACTCTTTCGATATCTCTGTCGGTGACGATGCCGACAAGCTTTTCGCCGTCCAGCACAGGTACCTTTCTGAGCTTTTTGTCCCTCATCAGGCCGATCAGGGTGTTGATGGATGCGGTTACCTGGATAGTGTAGGGATCGCGGGTCATTCTATCTTTAACAAACATATGGGACTCCTTTCTGTTCTACCCATCATTTTAGCATTCTCATCTGTATTTTTAAATCTTTTCTTTCCAAAAACTTCTGCTGAAAGGCAGCAGCACCGCGTAGATCTCCAGACGCCCCGCAAGCATCAGGAAGCACATCACGAGCTGGGAGAACTGGCTGAACGCATGGTATTCCGCGTACATGCCCATGGCGCCCGCGCCTGTGCCGATGTTGCTCAGCATGGCGCCGGAAGCGGTGAACGCCGTCTGGAAGTCCATCGCCGCGTCGAACGTCAGCAGGAACGTACCGGCGAAGAACAGGACGAAGAAGATCAGCGTGTAGGCGACCGCCTTGTTCGCGATGTTGGACGGTACGGGTTTGCCGTTGGTCTTGATCGTGACGACGGCGTTGGGATGGATGCGCGTGGTAAAGCTGCGCCAGACCATCTTCGAAAGGATGACCACGCGGATCACCTTCAGGGCGCCGCCGGTGGAGGACGAACAGCCGCCGATGATGCTCAATACCGTAAGCAGCATCTTCGAGAACGAAGGCCAGACGTTGAAATCCGCGCTGGAGAGGCCGGTCGTCGTCAGGAACGAGATCGCCTGGAACCCGCCGAAGCGCAGCGATTCCGCCAGATCCGAATAGACGCGGTGGACGAACAGATCCAGGGTGACGAGCACGACGCCCGCGGCAGCGATGATAAAGAAGGCGTTCAGCTCGGTATTGTTGTGGATCCTGTCGGTATCCCCCCGCAGCAGGCGCACGTAGAGCGCGAAATTGACGCAGGACAGCAGCATGAACAGCGCCATGACCGCCTCTGCGGCCGGATTGGCCAGATGCAGCAGCCCGTCGCTGTAGTTGTTCAGCCCGCCGGAAGCGGACGTGCCGAAACTGAAGATGAAGGAATCGAACCAGTTCAGGCCGCAGAACTTCAGGATCAGCACCTGCGTGCCGGACATGGCGATATAGAACAGATAGATCAGCTTCGCGGTGCTGCGCCTGCTGAACGAGATGTTATCCGTATTGATGGCTTCCGTCTCGGTGGAGAGGATGGAGCTCTGATGTTCGAAATTGGCCGGGATCAGGCTGTGCAGCAGCACGAGGATTCCGATGCCGCCCAGCCACTGGGAAAACGATCTCCAGAACAGGATGGAACGGGGCAGGCCGCTGACGTTCGTCAGGATGGTCGCGCCCGTCGTCGTATACGAAGAGATCGACTCGAACAGGGCGGAGATGGGCGAATGCGTGACCCCTGTCAGCAGATAGGGCATGGCGCCGAAGCAGGAGATCAGGACCCAGCTGAGCACGGTCAGGAACATGCCGTCCTTCATCGTGATGCTTCTGGGCGCGTCGCGGTAGGAGAAGGACAGCCCTCCTCCCAGCGCCAGAGAAAACGCCGCCGGGATCAGGAAGCCCAGGATGATCTGCGGATTGCCGCCAATGGCAGCGAGGATCAGGGGCACGGTCATGGCGAGCCCCGTGATGATCATCAGATGACCCAGTATTCTTGCTATGCTCTTCGTATGCAGGATCATTTCTTACGGTTCCAGTAGACCGGCGTAAACAGCAGGATGATAGTGAACAGCTCCAGTCTGCCGGCGATCATCAGGACCGACAGCAGCATTTTCGCGGGAGCGGAATAAAAAGCAAAGTTCTGCGTGGGGCCGACGGCTTCGAAGCCCGGTCCGATATTGGACAGACAGGCGACGACGCTGGAAAGCGCTGTCGTCAGGCTGACGTTTTCCAGGGAGATCAGCAGCGTGGAGAGCAGCGTGGTGAACAGGAACAGGATGACGAATCCCGTCACGCCGGACATGGTCTCCGCGGAGATGGTCGTGTCCCCGACCTTGATGGGGGATACGGCTCTGGGGTGCAGTTTGCGGAACGTTCCGCGGCGCACCAGCTTGTAGACCAGGATGGCGCGGATCACCTTCATGCCGCCGCCGGTGGAGCCGGCGCAGCCGCCTACCAGCATCAGCACGAACAGCACGAAGCGGCAGGGCAGCGGCCACAGATCGAAGTCCACGGTTCCGTAGCCTGTGGTGGTCATGATGGAGCTCACCTGGAAAAAGGCCGTCCGCAGCGTGTCCGCGATGCCGTTATAGTAATTGTGGATCAGCAGCATGACGGTGATGAACAGGGTCGAGCCGCAGATGATGCCGACGTAGACGCGAAATTCCACGTCCTTGAAGATCTTCAGAGGCGTCTTCTTGTAGATGTTGCTGTAAAGGCTGAAGTTTACGCCGCACGCCATCATGAAGAAGCCGATGACCCATTCGACGTAGCCGCTGTGGAACGCGCCGACGCTGGCGTTGTAGCTGGAAAAGCCGCCGGTGCCCACCGTGCCGAACGTGTGCAGCAGCGCGTCGTAGAGGCTTAAGCCGCCCAGGCAGAGCATCGCCGTTTCGAGCAAGGTAAAGACCAGATAGATCTTATAGAGCGTGCGGGCCGTTTCGTTGACTGTGAAACTGATCTTATCCATGGTCGGACCCGTCGTCTCCGCCCGCATGATCTTCTGGCCGCCGATGCCCAGTTTCGGCAGGATGGCGATGGTGAGCACCAGCACGCCCATGCCGCCCAGCCAGTGGGTGAAGGAACGCCAGAACAGGATGCCCCTGGGCAGATGTTCGATCTCCGTCAGGATGGTGGATCCGGTGGTCGTAAACCCGGAAGCCGTTTCGAAATAAGCGTCTGCGAAATTCGGGATCGCGCCGGAGAACATGAAGGGCAGCGCCCCGATCAGGGACATCGCCAGCCAGCTTACGCCTACGATAAAAAAGCCGTCCCTCATCCGCAGGTCTTCCGTCTTCTGGCTCGGAGTCGTGCGCAGCACGATCTGGCCCACCAGGATGACCGGCAGACTGCACAGCAGGAAAATACGGAATACGTCCCACTCTTTATAAACAGCAGACACCGCAGCGGGCAGGAGCATGGCGGCCCCCACGACAGACGCTACGGCGCTGAGTACTTTTGCGATGAGTTTCCGGTTTAAAAGCATACTTAATGTTTCAGCAGACCTTCCAGTTTCGGAACGGAAGAGAGCAGGGACAGGATGATGACCCGGTCGCCGACCTGCACCTTCGTGCGGCCGGACGGGATGATCACGTCGTCGCCGCGGTGGATGGCCGCGATGATGACGCCTTCGGGAATGTCGAGATCCAGCAGGGTCTTTTCCGTGAGCGGCATGCTGCGCTCCGCCCAGACTTCGATGAACTCCGCCTGACCCTGGATGAGCTGGGAGAAGATGACGATGCCGTCTTTCTGGATAAAGCGGAGGATATTGGACGCGCACATGTCCACAGGATTGATGATCATGGAAACGCCCAGGGTCTCCGTCAGGGAAGCGTAACTCTTGCGGCTGATCTTCGCCACGACTTCCTCGATATTATGCTGCTTTGCCGTCAGGGACAGCAGCAGGTTTTCTTCGTCGAAGCCGGTCGCCGCGACAAAAGCGTCCATGTCGTCCATGTTCTCGTCGCGCAGCAGGCTCGTATCCGTGGCGTCGCCGTGCAGCACGAGCACGCCGTTGAGCTTGGCGGACAGCCATTCGCAGCGGGCGCGGTCCACTTCGATGATCTTGACCGCCGCGCCGAAATCGGACAGCATCTTCGCCAGGAAGTAACCGGTCTTTCCGCCGCCGGCGATCATGACGCGCTTCAGATCGGTATAGACTTTGTTCTCGTGCACTCTCTGGCTGATGTCCTTGATCTGCTGTTCCTGGCCGATGAGGTACAGCGTATCGCCCGCCAGCAGCTTCGTACTGCCGTTGGGCACGATGATCTTGCCGCCCCGGGAGACGGCCGCGATCAGCACGCTGGGCAGGACGCCGGGCAGATCGCGGACCTGCGTGTTCACGAGTTCGGGGATCTTATCGATCTTGAACTCCAGGATCGTGACCCCGTCCGCCAGGAACTGGCCGTCTTTCAGCGTGTATTTCTCCGTCAGATATTTGTAGATCTCCTGGGCGCAGGCTAGGTCCGGGTTGACGATGTGGTCGATGCGCTGGGTCTTCATGATGAAGTCCAGCTGCTCCACGTGTTCCGGAGAGCGCACCCGCGCGATGGTCTGCGGGCAGCCCAATTCCTTGGCGAAACTGCAGATGACGATGTTGCGGTCATCCTGGTCCGTCGCCGCGATCAGAAGGTCGTAATCCCAGATCTTCAGTTCTTCCATGACGTCCACGCGCTTGGCGTTGGCCGCGACGGTCAGGATGTCGTAACGGCTGCTGACTTTCTGGATCAGGCTTTCGTCCTTGTCGATCAGTGTGATCTCATTTCCGCCGCCGAGCAGGGCTTCCGTGATGGCGCAGCCCAGCTTACCGGCTCCTACGATTGCTACTTTCATTTTGCCTCAACTAATCACTCAATTAATGCGGGCGGCATCAAGCCGCCCGGATTTGTTATTCTTCAGTTGCTTCTTCCGGTTCTTCGGATTCTTCAGATTCTTCGGTCTCTTCTTCCTGCTCCGCTTTCGCAGCCGCCTCGGCCTCGGCCTTGGCAGCGAGGTCCGCCTTCAGCTGCTCCAGTTCGCCCTCATCCAGCGGGAAATGGGCGCCGCACTTTCTGCAGGTGACGGAGTAGTACATCTTGCGGCGCGCGTGCGTGGACAGATCCATTGTGACAAGCGTGATCGCGACCAGCGCGATGATGACGTTCAGGACCTTCAGCGCGACAAGGACGCCGATGAGCGCCATCAGGATGGCGTCGCGGGCGATCATCGTCTTCGTCTTCTTGGAATAATGATAACGCTTGCCTTCATGCTCTGCGGTCGTACCGCAGAACGGGCAGGTCGCTTCGAAATAGTTATCGTCGCTCAGACGTTTTTCGAACAGGCCTTCTTCGTCGCGGATGCTCTCCGGGTTCAGGATCAGCTGTTTTTTGCGGAAGAAATCGCCGCGCTTGCCCGGAATGGTCGTCAGGTCGACCGCGCCGTTCTCGAAGCGCTTGATGCCCAGCAGCTTTTCCGTCTCCGCCTGGCGCTCTTCTTCGGGAAGGGATTTGATATATTCGATCTGCTCCTCTGTGAGATACATCTCCAGGGATTCTTTTTCTCTTGCCATTCGTTATCCTCCTCAGGGAAAATCATTATTAGTCAGTATACCACAAAAGAAAGGGTTTGTCCGTCTTTCTATAAAATGTACGTTGTGGTATAATTATTTGGTTTAGTCCAAGAAAGAGGTAAGACATGAGCAAACCCATCGTAGCGATCGTGGGACGCCCCAACGTGGGCAAATCCACGTTCTTCAATAAAGTTGTCGGACGCCGCATCTCCATCGTGGAGGATACGCCCGGCGTGACCCGCGACAGGATCATCGCGGAAGCGGAATGGACGGGTCACCATTTCTTCGTGATCGACACCGGCGGCATCGAACCGGATTCCAAGGAGATCATTCCTGCGCAGATGCGCATGCAGGCGGAACTGGCCATGGATATGGCGGACGTCATCCTGTTCCTTGTGGACGGCCGGGACGGCTTGACGACGGCGGACGAGGAAGTCGGCGCCATGCTGCGCCGCAAGGGCAAGGACGTCATCCTGGTCGCCAACAAGATCGATACCGCGAAAATGCCCGATCACTATTACGATTTCTATGAACTCGGGCTCGGCGAGCCGTTCGCGATCTCTTCGACCAACCAGCTCGGCCTGGGCGACCTGCTCGACGAGATCGTATCCCGTTTCCCTGAGAAGTCCATGGCGGAAGAGGACGAAGACGACATCAAGATCGCCATCATCGGCAAACCCAACGTGGGCAAGTCCTCGATCGTGAATGCGTTCGTGGGCGAGGAGAGGGTGATCGTCAGCGACATCGCCGGCACCACCCGCGACTCCATCGATACGCCGTTCGAAAAGGACGGCGTCAAGTATACGCTGATCGATACGGCGGGCATACGCCGCCGCAGCAAGGTGACGGACGACGTGGAGAAATTTTCCGTCGTGCGCGCCGTGGCAGCCATCGAGCGCTGCGACGTTGCGCTGCTCGTGATCGACGCCACGGAAGGCGTCACCGAGCAGGACAAGAAGATCGCCGGCATCGCCCACGAGGCGGGCAAGGGCATCATCGTCGTCGTGAACAAGTGGGACCTGGTCGCCAAGGAGACCAACACCATGCGCGATTTCGAGCGCAGGGTGAAGGGCGAGATGGTCTTCATGTCCTACGCGCCGGTGCTGTTCACGTCCGCGCTGAAAGGGCAGCGGCTGCCTCAGGTCCTGGAGACCGCCCGGTCCGTCGCCGAGATGCGCGCCATGCGCGTTTCCACGGGTCAGCTGAACAACCTGATCCAGGACGCCATGATGATGAACAACCCGCCCAGCGACAAGGGCAGGCGCCTGAAGATCTATTACGTGACCCAGGTGGGCGTCAAGCCGCCTCTGTTCTCCTTCCAGGTGAACGACCGCGAGCTGATGCATTTCTCGTATTCGCGGTATCTGGAGAACAAGATCCGCGACGCGTACAGTTTCGCGGGCACTTCCATCAAATTCGTGTTCCGCGAGAAGGGGGAGAAGGACGATGTTTAACGTCTGGGCGATCCTGGCAGCCGTCGCAGCCTATTTTCTCGGCAATATCTCGCCGGCCATCCTCGTGAGCCGCGCCATCGGCGGCAAGGAAGGCGATATCCGCAAGCAGGGCAGCGGCAACCCGGGCACGACGAACATGCTGCGGGTCTACGGCAAGAAAGCCGCGGCCGTTACGCTGCTGATCGACGTGCTGAAAGGCGTTGCCGCCGTCCTGATCGGACGCGCCGTCGGCGGGGCTCCGCTGGCGTATCTGTGCGGCTTCCTTGCGGAGATGGGGCATATGTACCCGGTCTGCTGGGGCTTTAAAGGCGGCAAGGGCATCGCGACGGGCCTGGGCATTGTGCTGGCGATCTCGCCGGTCTACGGCCTTTTGGAACTGGCCGTCGCAGTCGTCTTTTTCGTGACGACGAAGATGGTCTCGCCTGGCTCCCTCGCGGCAGCGGCAGCGCTGCCCGTCCTGGCGCACTTTTTCGCGCCCGGCTTTTTCTGGTACGCCCTGATCCTGGGAGTTATCGTGATCTACAAGCACAGGAGCAATATCAGAAAACTCATCAACCACGAAGAGAGCAAGATCAGTTTTAAGAAATAGTATTCAACACTGAATTGAACAGGAAAGAGACGGGTGGCGCCTAAAGAGGCTCATGAGCGACGCAGCGAACGCCGTTACTCCCAAGAGTTGCGGTCGCGGATGAACGGAGGAGCGAAATGAGGATGCGTTAGGCGACAGGACCCGTCCCGGAGGAGTAAAATGATCAAACAGATCGCAGTCATCGGCGCAGGCAGCTGGGGCACCGCCCTGGCGAAACTGCTGGCCCTCAACGGCAATACCGTCCGCATGTGGGACCTGGATACGAAGCATCTGGAAGAGATGCAGGCCAACCGCGAGAACGTGCGGTACCTGCCCGGGGTCAAGCTCCCCGACGCGGTGGAGATCTGCATGGAGGAGCGCGACTGCCTGAAAGACGCAGACATCGTGCTGTTCGGCGTTCCCGCCCAGCATTTCCGCGTCGCGTTCCAGGTGGCGCTGGCGCTGATGCCCGAGGACGCCCTGGTCGTGAACGTGGCCAAGGGCATCGAACAGGCCTCGCTGCAGCGGATGTCCGAGATCGCGTATTCGGTCAAGCCCGGCATAAAGTACGTCGTGCTGTCCGGACCTTCCCACGCGGAGGAAGTGGGCCGCGAGATGCCCACGACCGTCGCGGTAGCCTCCAAAGACATGGATCTGGCCCGGCAGGTGCAGGACATCTTTATGAACGACTTTTTCCGCATCTACACGAACGACGACGTAGCCGGCCTGGAGCTGGGCGGGTCCCTGAAGAATATCATCGCGCTGGGCGCCGGCATCGCAGATGGCTTGGGCTACGGCGACAACGCCAAGGCCGCCATGATGACCCGCGGCATCGTCGAGATGACCCGTCTGGGGGTCAAACTGGGCGCGCGCCCCGAGACGTTCTCCGGTCTGTCCGGCGTGGGCGACCTGATC
>JAFPXN010000034.1 GCA_017412505.1 Bacillota bacterium
CATCGAACGCGCCAAGGCGGAGATGCTGGCCGCGCAGGAAGCGCAGAAGAAGGAACAGCAGGAAGAGGCGGCTGACGCCGACGAGCTGGACGAAGCGCTCCAGAAGGCTGTGGAAGCGGAAGAGACAGAACCCGCTCCCGTCCCGGAAGAAAAAGCCGAAGAACAGGAAGAAGCCGCGGAAGAACCCGAACGCGACAAGACCGAAGTCCTGGGCGAGATCCTGGACGACGTGGACGAAGAGAATAAGAAGAGAGAGAAGAGAGAGCACAGCCACTGGTTCCTGAAGTTCCTGCTGGCGCTGCTCATCGTTGCAGGCGCCGCGGAAGGCGGCACGATCGCGCTGCGCCACTACGCGCCTGATTCGCCCGCGTCCGTCATCACGACCAGCATCGAGCAGAACATCATCCAGTTCGTGGGGGACGGCGTCGACGCGATCAAGGCGAAATTCAAGAAGGAAGAACTCGCTCCCGACCCTGCGGAAGAACCGCAGGAGACCGGAGAAGAGACGCCCGCTTTCGTCCTGTCCGACATCATCGCGGAAAGCAACAAGAATATCGAATCCGTCACGGAGAACCTGGGCATCGGCTATGATTCCCAGCGCTCTTACGATATCGCAGGCCTGTCTTCCTCCGAGCTCGTCACCGACGCTGCCGAGAAGGCGGCGGTCTGCAAGACGCTCATCGGCTACAACAGCAGCTGGATCGATTTCATCAACGGCGTAAGCCAGGATTGCCTGAATTACCTGAAGGCGGACGGCAGCGCGTACCGCAGCGCGGTCACATTCGACAAGATCGGCCAGATCACGGAGAAGTTCCTGAAGCTGGAGATCGGCGAGATCCGCAAGACCGCCGGCTCTTACTTCGTGTTCGCCGGCGAATCCATCGAAGTGACCCAGGACGAAACGACGCAGCAGTCCTCCGGCTACATGGTCTACGAGATGGTTCCCGTGGGCGAAGAACTGAAGATCAAGGATTATTACAACATCACGAACTGATGGCAGAGAGGATCCCTGAATGGAAAAGAAGAGAAAGGGCGCAAAGGTCAGAATAGCCCTTTGCGTCCTCATTTTATTAGCAGCGCTTATCTACGCCCTCACCGGTTTTATCACAGACCTGCTCTGGTTCAAGGAGACCGGTTACGTTTCCGTGTTCTTCACGGAACTATGGACGAAGATCAAACTCGGCATCCCGGCGGCGGTCGTCGTCGCGCTTCTGATGTGGGCGTTCCTGTCCGCCCTGAAGAAGGGCTTTTTAAGCAAGGGCGGCTACACGCTGGAGGAAGCGGACAGCAAAAAGCTGCGCAAGGCGGGCATCGCGCTCAGCGTCGTGCTGGGCATCGTCGTATCCGCCGGCATCATCGCGCGGCTGTGGTGGCAGATCCTGCAGTTCCTGAACGCGACGGAATTCAACATCGCGGACCCGCTGTTCGGCAACGACGTGGGCTTCTACGTGTTCAAACTGGAGTTCCTGGAAGCGCTCAGCGCGTCTGCGCTCAGCATCATCGCGGCGCTTCTGATCGCCACGCTCGTCTATTACGTCCTGCTGATCAACTTCGTTAAACCGGACGGCAGCGCGGAGGAGACCGAGGCGGACACCTATGAATACGATATCCCCGGCGAAGACGAGGAAAGCCCCTTCGGCGGACGCAATCCCTTCGGCAGCCATCCCGCGGGAAAGATCATCGAGCTGTTCACCAAGCAGGGCAAGAAACCCGAGCCGTCCCATAAGGAGAAGGACCTGAAGCAGACCGGCACCGCCATCCTGCGCGTGGCCGGCACGCAGATCGCCATCCTCGGCGTTCTGGGCTTCCTGCTTCTGGCGGTCCGCTTCGTGCTGGCGCGCTACAGCCTGCTGTATTCCGGCACGGGCGTCGCGTACGGCGCCGGCTACACCGATATCAACGTCACGCTGAACGTCTACCGCGCCTGTATCGCTCTGGCGGTGCTGTCCGCGGTGTTCTTCGTGCTCGCGCTGAAGAAGCGCAAGCTCGTGATGGGCATCGTCTGCCCGGTCCTGATGGTCGTCGTGTTCGCCGTCGGCACGCTGGCAGCCGGAACCATCCAGAGCCTGGTCGTCGCTCCCGACGAGATCAACAAGGAGCGCACGTATCTGCAGCACAACATCGACTACACCCGCATGGCGTACGACCTGCAGAACATCAGCATCCGCGACTTTGTGCCCGAGAACAGGCTTTCGACGAAGGATGTCCTGGAGAACATGGGCACGTTCTCGAACGTGCGGATCAACGACTTCGAGCCGGCCCAGCAGTTCTACAACCAGACCCAGTCCATCCGTACCTATTATGAATTCAACGACGTGGATGTGGACCGCTATTACGTGAACGGCGAATATACCCAGGTCTTCCTGTCGGCCAGAGAGATCAACCAGGCCCGCATCGAGAACCAGTGGCTCATCCGCCATCTGAAGTATACCCACGGCTACGGCATCACCCTGTCCCGCGTGGACAAGGTGACCACCTCCGGCCAGCCCGACATGCTGATCGACAGCATCCCGCCGGTCTCGGAAGTGCCCGAGATCACAGTGTCCCGCCCGGAGATCTATTTCGGCGAATCCACGAACAACTACGTCATTACAAATACGTCCGAGCAGGAATTCGACTATCCCAGCGGCGAATCCAACGTGTACTGCACGTACGAAGGCACGGGCGGCATCAAGCTGAACTTCTTCAACCGCCTGCTGTTCGCCATCCGCGAACGCTCGCTGAAGATGCTCGTTTCGACCAATATCAAATCCGATTCGAAGATCCTGATCTACCGCAACATCAACGACCGCCTGCAGAAGATCGCGCCGTTCCTGATGTACGACGACGATCCCTACGTGGTCGTGGCGGACGGCAAGGTGTACTGGATGGTCAACGCCTACACCGGCAGTTCCTACTTCCCGTACTCTGAACCCTACAAAAAAGACTCGACCCTGAACTACATCCGCAACTCCGTCAAGGTCGTGGTCGACGCCTACAACGGCGACGTCAGCTTCTACGTCTGCGACGAGGGGGACCCCGTAGCGGCCACGCTGTGGAAGATCTATCCGAAGCTGTTCAAGAGCTTCGCCGAGATGCCCGACTCCCTGAAGGAGCACGTCCAATATCCGAACGCGATGTTCTCCATCCAGGCGGACGTCTTCCAGAAGTACCACATGACGGACGTGGCGGTCTTCTATCAGAACGAAGACCTGTGGGATATCGCCCGCGAGTCCTACGGCCAGACCGAGGTGGAGATGACCCCGAATTACTTCATCATGAAGCTGCCCGGGGAAAACGACGTGGAATTCGTCAGCTCCATCCCGTACACGCCGCGCGGCAAGAACAACATGACGGGCATCCTGACAGCCCGTTCCGACGGCGCCAATTACGGTCAGATCATCCTGTACCGCATGCCCAAGGACCGCATCATCTACGGTCCTGCGCAGATCGAGGCGCAGATCAATCAGGACGTGGAGATCTCCAAGGAATTCTCCCTGTGGAACAACTCCGGGTCCACCTACTCCAGAGGCAATCTGTACGTGCTGCCCGTGGAAGGCACGCTGCTGTACGCGGAACCCATCTATCTGGAAGCGACCAGCGGCAGCCTGCCCGAAGTGAAGCGGGTCATCATGTATTACGGCGAAAAGCTCGCGTATAAATCCACGCTGGCGGAATGCCTGGACGCGCTGTTCGGCGAAGGCGCCGGCAGCCCGCTGAACACTGCGAACCCGATCGAGGAAGGCAGGCTCCTGGCGGAGGCGATGGAAAAGGGCGAGTTTACTCCGGGGAAACCGCCGCAGACACAGCCCGGCAGCGATACGGCTGAATCGGGCGAAAATGCCGGCCGCGACGAATATCTCGAGAAGGCGGCCGAGGCCTACGACAAGGCCATGGAATATCTGCAGCAGATGAAGGAGTACCTGGATATGGCGAACAACGCGCCGGCGGAGGTTCCGGAAGAACCCGCGCCGGAGGACCTCCCCGAGGAGACGCCCGCCGAAGGCCAGGAGGAAGGCAACTAGGTTTTACATGTTAGATAAAATGTTATTTACCATTCCCGCTGACAAACACAGCGCGGAAGAAATCACCGCGGCGCTGAAGGCTCATCCCGAGATCCGCTACGTCAGTTTGGCTGCGGCTGATATCTACGGAAACGATACCGACGAAAAGATCCCCGTGCGCGTCATGCTCAGCGACGTGGACAAATTCCTGGAGGAAGGCCAGCAGACCGACGGTTCGTCCGTACTGCTGCCGAAAATCGCGGACATCTCCGACGCGAAGGTCGACCTGATCCCCGACCGTGACGTCAACTGGTACGTGGACTATAACTTCGCGAACGTCGACGACGAAACGGGCCTGCCCGTGGGCAGCCTGCGCATTCCCGCGTTCCTGAAGCACAACAATTCGAGAGACGTGGGTTCCCGCGTCATCCTGCGCGACGCCGTGGAGGTGTTCAAGGCGGAACTGCTGCGTATGCTGCGCGAGAATCCTTACGTGTTCGAATACCTGCCGTTCGGCAGCGTCGACGACATCGAGGACCTGCAGCTGACGTCCGCGACGGAGATCGAATTCTACGTCAAGACGCCCCACGACGTGGCGGACAAGGACCGCCTGCAGGTGTCCCAGGAACTGAAGGAACAGTACTGGAAGCGCACGCTGGGCCCGGTCCGCACGGCCATGGAACGCACGCTGCAGCTGCTGGACTGCTACGGCCTGAACATCGAGATGGGCCACAAGGAAGTGGGCGGGGTCAAGCCCGAACTGCACAAGGGCGGCTACGAGCACATCATGGAGCAGCTCGAGATCGACTTCAGGTATTCGACGGCGCTGCAGGCGGCGGACAACGACTATTTCGTCCGCTATATGATCAAGGACGAGTTCCGCAGGCACGGTCTGGACGTCACGTTCATGTCCAAGCCGGTGGAAGGCGTCGCGGGCAGCGGCAAGCACACGCATTTCGGCGTGGCGGCGACGCTGAAGGACGGCCGGGTGGTGAACCTGTTCACCGCGCTGGACGCTTCCAAAGACTACCTCAGCCCGCTGGGCTACGGCGCGCTGATGGGCATCCTGAAGAACTACGAGGTGATCTCGCCGCTGGCGAACTGCCGCAACAACGCGTTCCAGAGACTGAAGCCCGGTTTCGAGGCGCCGGTCTCCATCTGCACCGCGCTGGGTCACAGCGTGGAGAAGCCCTCCCGGAACCGCACCGTTCTGCTGGGCCTGATCCGCGACATCAACAGCCCGCTGGCCACCCGCTTCGAGATGCGGGCGCCCAACCCCAAGAGCAATACCTACCTGGTGCTGGCGGCCGGCTATCTGGCCATGCTGGACGGCCTGGAGGCGGTGCTGAAGGCGAAGAAGACGCCGGAGGAGCTGTGCGCCTCCGTTTCCAAGGAATACGGCCAGGAAGACTTCTATCTGGAAAAGGACAGAGTGTACCGGGCGGAGAACAACATCTTCGAGGACTACACGCAGGAAGAACGCTTAAAGCTCTTCGGCAAGTGCCCCGGCACGGTCTGGGAGAACTTGTGCTCGTTCAAGGAATTCCCCGAAAAGTACAAGGTGTTGCTGCGCGGCAACGCGTTCGCGCCCATCGACCTGGAATCCTTCGAGGCGTCCGTCGTCGAACAGTGGTCCCTGTCGCTGCGCGACCGGCTCGTGCCGCAGATGGCGGAGCGCGTGCATGACATGAAGAAGGTCCACGACAGCAGCAACTGCAAGCAGCTGGACGAACAGCGCTGGGCGGAGATCAACCAGCTGCGCAAGGATCTGATCCAGGACGGCCTGCACCACAAGTGCTTCTTAAGCCGTCTGGAAGACGCGCTGGACGCGGGCGATTACAACACCGCATCCGACATGCAGATCGCGGCGCAGGAGAGCATCGAGAAATTGGAGAAGCTGTACAGGACTTACAGGAAAAATATTCTGGATTAGGGCGTTTTTCATGAAAATGAAGACAATTCCCACGAACGCTTCACACGAAACACACAAAAGGCCGTTATTCTTTACGTGTAGCAAGCAGTAAAGAGTGGGAGGAGTCCCTCCCGATAGTTTTCCTTCTATACAATAAAGATACACACATCCGGGAAAAGCGGCCTTTCGAGGCCGCTTTTGCTTTCTAAGGAAAGGGCCTTCCGGCATAGTCTTTCCGCAGCTTCAGGAATCTAAGGGAACAGATCCCCGGCAGGAGATCTCACCTCGGACACGCTCCCGCTAACGGGGGTGCCCCCACGCAGCGGTGCCTCGCCGGAGCCTGTAGTCTCCGGCTCGTGCTAAGCTCTGTCTTCGCCTGCGGCTCGCCAATCGCTAAGCACCGGCGGCCCCCGATTGTCCTCGGCAGAGATCTCCTGCCAGGGATCGAGCTTTTTACAAAAGGATATATAAAGTTTTAATATAAGTTGCTTCCGGCTTGTGCCGAGCGCATTCTGAGGGAATCGTCTGTGTTTCCGGTTTCTGAGCGGAATCCGTTTCAGGCGCGCTTGCCGCGGCGGGACGATGTCCGAGGCCGCGTTTCGCATAGACGAAACCGGCCGAGTCCGGCCCGCGGTCCTGAAACGGCACGCGAAAGAAACCGCCGAAACACCAGATTCCCGAACTGCGCGAGGCATAAGCCGGAAACAATGGACATAAACGAGAAAGGAGCACCCATGTACGAAGAACTGAAAGAAATTCTGGACAAGGCGCACCGCATTGTCTTTTTCGGCGGCGCCGGCGTATCCACCGAAAGCGGCGTGCCCGATTTCCGCAGCGAGAACGGGCTGTATCACGCGCAGCACAACTACGGCAGAAGCCCCGAAGAGATGCTGTCCATCGACTTCTTCGACAGCGACCCGGTCACGTTCTTCGACTACTACAAGAAGAACCTGATCGCCACCTGGGCCAAGCCCAACCGGGCGCACAAGGCGCTGGCGAAGCTGGAAGAGATGGGGAAGCTGACCGCCGTGGTCACACAGAACATCGACGGCCTGCACCAGATGGCCGGCAGCAAGCGGGTCTACGAGCTGCACGGCAGCGTGCACCGCAACACCTGCCTGCGCTGCCACAAGAAGTACGGTCTGGACTACATTCTGGACGAGGCGAACTGCGAGAACGGCGTGCCCAAGTGCAGCTGCGGCGGGGTCATCAAACCCGACGTCGTGCTGTACGGCGAGATGCTGGACGACACGCAGATCCGCGGCGCGGTCAACGCGATCTCCGACGCGGACGTGATGATCATCGGCGGCACGTCGCTGGTCGTCTATCCGGCGGCCGGTTTCGTGCATTACTTCACCGGCGACAAGCTCGTGATCCTCAACAAATCCGAGACGGCGGCAGACAGCCGCGCGGATCTCGTCATCCATGACCCGATCGGGGAGGTACTGGGCGAATGCCTGAATATCGCAGAATAGACAAAGCGAAGGAATTGTTCGGCGACGCGAAAAAAAGCGCGCAAATCGCCAAAAAAGCGGCTCAGCGGGCCAAGGAAAAGGCGGACATCCCTTCTCCGCAGGAGAAGACGGCGCTCGTCCTGTCCGGCGGCGCAGCGAGAGGCGCCTACGAGATGGGCGTCTGGCAG
>JAFPXN010000035.1 GCA_017412505.1 Bacillota bacterium
GACGGTAACCCCGAGCTGCAGCGACAGCCTGTTCGACGCGAGCAAGTTCAGCTACACCGGAGCGACCACGATCACCGAGACGAACGTAGGCGACTACAGCGAAGCGATCGACATCACCAAGGCCGCTTATGCGGACAACAACCTGGCGGTGACGTTCGTAGCAGGCACCGACGTAACGTTCCACATCACGCAGAAGGCGATCACGATCACGATCAACGGAAGCGGCGATACTCAGACCTACACCGGCAGCGAGCTGACGTCCGAGACCACGGTAACGCCGAGCTGCTCCGACAGCCTGTTCGACGCTGAGAAGTTCAGCTACACGGGCGCTACCACGATCACCAAGACGAACGTGGGCGAATACAGCGAAGCGATCGACACCACCAAGGCCGCTTATGCGGACAACAACCTGGATGTGACGTTCGTGGCTGGAACGCCGGTAACGTTCAAGATCAGCAGTAGAACCGTTACGGTCTCGGTCGAAGACAAGACAACCGAATACAACGGTTCCACGCAGTATGGCAATAGCGAATACGCGTTTGAAAACGTAGTAACCGGCCAGACCGCAACAATCACTTACATTCCGTCCAGCGGCATCCTGGCATCCGAGACGCCGTATGACAACGGCGCCTACACCGCGAACACCTTCAAGGTGGAAGACGGCGACGGTAACGACGTCACAAGCAACTACACACTCGGAATGCAGACTGCGGGCAAGCTGACGATCACCGACCGTACCAAGAAGTACGAGATCACGGTGGTAGCAGATAGTACGACCGCAACCTATGACGGTAATACGCACTCTGCAACAGGATTCAAGACATTAGAATTCGAAGTAGAAGGCAACACCTACACGGTAAGCGGCCTGATGACCAGTAACCCGAGTGGAAAGGATGTTTGCGATAAGACGAACGCGATCAGTGGAACGGCGGTCGTAAAGGATGCTGCAGGCAACAACGTAACGGCGCAGTTCGATATCACCAAGACGAACGGCAGCCTGACTATCAATCCCGCCCGGATCACTATCAAGGCGGAAGACAAAACCAAGGTCTACGACAATAATGTCGAAACAGACCCCGAACTGACTGCAGAGGTCACGGGCGTTCCCGAAAAGGGAGACACACCTGTATACAGCCTGAGCAGAGTCGAAGGACAGAATGCTGGCGATTACGCCATCACGGTATCGGCTCCTGCGAACGATAACCCGAACTACACCATCTCGGTGGAGGACGGAACGTTCACAATCACTCCGCTCGCCGTTACGGTCACCATCACTGGTAACACGAACGGAGCGGACGAGCCAATCATTTACAACGGCGAAGAACAGCATATCGAAGGCTACGAATTCAATAGCAGCAGCGACCTGTATACCGAGAACGACTTTACGTTCAACGGCGATGCAATCGCATCCGGTAAGGATGCGGGCGAGTACCCGATGAACCTGACTACAGATCGGTTCACGAACAACAATGATAACTTTACCGTCACGTTCAATGTCACCGACGGTAAGCTGACTATTAATCGTGCGCCTCTCACCATCACAGCCGATGACAAGACGAAGGTCTCCGGCAATCCGGAACCCGAGTACACCTATACAGTGGACGGTCTGCTGGGCGACGACACGCTGAGCGATGATTTCGCGGTCACCTATACCAGAGAACAGAACGAAGCGGTTGGTACGTATCCCATCACACCGGCAGGTCCGGCAACGGATGGTAACTACGCCATCACCTACATGCCCGGCACGCTGACGATCGTTGGTCGCGGTGGTGGTGGCACGGTCACTCCAGAAGAGCCTGCGGAACACACCGTATCCTACAGCTTCACCGGTGACGTGCCCGACGGCGTAAGCGCACCGGGCAGCCAGACCTATAAGGTCGGCGATACGGTAAGAGTCGCTGGCAGCCCGGCCGCACCGGCGGGTTATACCTTCCATGGCTGGAGCAGAAACGGCTCCTTCGAGATGCCGGATAACGATGTGACGATCACCGGACGCTGGACGAAGGACGAGGTTGTAGAACCCGATCCCGAACCCACGCCGGATCCGGATCCCATCGACGAACCCGACGATCCTACGAACCCGCCGGTAAACCCGGATGCTGGTTTAGAGGAAGAGGAAGAAATCGACGAGGATGCAGCTCCGCTGGCGCCGTTTGCACCGTATGCACCTGCGACGGAAGAACCGGCAGAGCCTGAGGAAGAGATCGAAGAGAACGAGACGCCCGAAGGCACCTTCACTCCGAACGAAACCGAAGTGGCTGAGATCACCCCGATCGCACCAATCGAACCGGCAGCGCCGGCGGCTGGCGGCGGCTGGGCACTGATTAACCTCATCCTCGGTGCAGTCGCAGCGATCTCCGCGATCTTCGCGCTGACCGCCAAGAAGGACGAAGAGGACGAGGACGGACAGTCCGAGGAAGACGAAGACAAGGCGAAGAAGCACAGATTGGCCAAGGCTGGCGCGGCGGCCGTTGCGGTAGCAGCGATCGTCACATTCCTCCTCACCGAGGATATGAGCCAGAAGATGGTCATGGTCGACAAGTGGACGCTCCTGATGGGCCTCTACGCGATCGGCGACGGACTCTTCACCTACAACGCCCGCAAGGGTAAGGACGAGGAAGAAGAGAAGGCTAACGCCTAATGCGAAAGCCTGATCGGACAAAGGTCTGAATCACAAAATGACCGGAGACCGGCAAACGCCGGCCTCCGGTTTTATCATGCGAAGAATCCGCGGATCAATTCTCTTATGGCCGCCAGATCGATCCCTTTATGCGGATCGATGCAGATCAGGAGTAAGTTCACGCCCGAATATATGCCGGCTTCCGCATAGGCTTCCAACTTTTCGTAAAGATCTCTGCGGTATTCCGGGTCATCCATACGGCCGGCAACCTCGATGTAGCGCAGCTCTCCTGTGACCGGATGGAGTACCGTAAAATCCGGATACTTGGTCCCATAAGGCGTAAAACGCGGTGCTTCGTATTTAAATCGCAGCTGCAGGTCATCCAGGACGTGCGCGGACAGCAGCTCGTTCTTGCTGCGGAATGCGCCCAGTTCGTCGCACACGTTCATCTGTTCCGGATGATAAGGATTTTGCCTCTCTTCCAACATGTCGAATTCATCGTTATCCGCCTGACGCCCGAAGAACCGCGGGATGCAGTCTTCGTACGGCTCTCCTTGTTCGATCAGGAAACTTCTGCTGAGTGGTCTGTAAGCGGTCGCTGCCCTCAGTATTCGAAGATTCTTGCGCACTCTTGGCAGCACGTGACCCGCAAACTTCTTATCTTTCAGTTTGCGGAGGAGTTTTGCATCGTTTGGATCCTTTACGTTGATCTTGCGCCTTTTTCCATGTGGATCTGCCGCACCGGAACAGTAGGGCACTGGCCCGGCTTTTGCGCTGGATCGAAAGAAAACTGTTCCTTTTGGCGCATTGCGGATCGCTGCGGCCAGCCTGATCTGCAGCTTTTCTAAAGATTTGATTTCTCTGTCGATCGCCTCAGGGTTAAGCATCGATTCTCCTTCCAAAGGTCCAACGTGTGCAAATAAAAATGGCATCAAGTTATTTGCACAGACGTTTTTACAGGGATTCGCGAATGCGCTGTGACCCTCATAATAATTTGAGTAAATCAGGGCATGACCAGGTGGTTTTGCTCAAGTTTTAGTTGAACGATTTTGGTTAGCAATAACTAACCTTCGCTTTAGCTATGTTTGTGTTGTTCAAACCTGTGCAATTTGTTTGATGGCATTTCCATTTGCACAGCCTTGTTAAGCAGGCACTTTCCAGCGCTGGATCTTTGATGAATCCAGACCAGATTCCCGGCCCGACTAGTGCGATGTCCCATACTTACTTGCCCGATTACCATTATATGGAAACATCCAAACCTGTCAACCAAAATTTACCAACAGCCTCCCGCACAAAAAAATCACAATATGTTGTATTTGAGGGGTGCAAACCTCCGCAGAATGTGCTAAACTTATTGCGTATACAACTAGGATTTTTTGTCAGGAGGCCAAACATGTCCCCAATGTTACAATTTGAACAACCGCCGGAAACTTCGGCGAATATTAAAGTAATCGGCGTCGGCGGTGCCGGCTGCAATGCCGTCAACCGCATGATCGAATCCAATCTCAAGGGTGTTTCTTTCATCGCGGTCAATACCGACCGCCAGGCGCTGAACAACAACCGTGCCGAGACCAAGATCCAGATCGGCGAAAAGCTGACCAAGGGCCTTGGCGCTGGCGGCAATCCGGAAGTGGGCCAGAAGTCTGCGGAAGAGAGCATCGAGAACCTCGAAAAGATCATCGAAGGCAGCGATATGGTGTTCATCACCGCCGGTATGGGCGGCGGCACCGGTACCGGAGCCGCTCCGGTCATCGCGAAGGCGGCGAAGTCCATGGGCGCGCTTACCGTAGGCGTCGTCACGAAGCCGTTCACGTTCGAAGGCCGCAAGAGAAAAGAGCACGCAGAGCTCGGCATCAAGTTCCTGAAGAACTACGTCGACTCCCTGGTCGTCGTTCCCAACGACAGACTGCTGCAGGTCTCCGAGACCAACACCAGCATGCTGGACGCTTTCAAGATGGCGGACGACGTGCTGAAGAACGGCGTGGAAGGCATCTCCAGCCTCATTTCCGAGGACGGCCTGATCAACCTCGACTTCGCAGACGTCAAGACGGTCATGACCGACAAGGGCATCGCCCACATGGGCATCGGCCGCGCCAGCGGAGAAGGCAGAGTCGAGCAGGCGATCAAGATGGCTGTCGACAGCCCGCTGCTCGAAACGAGCATCAAGGGCGCGAAGGCAGTGCTGCTCAACATCATGGGCGGCTACGATCTGGGCATGCTGGAAGTCTCCGGCGCTTCCGACGCCATCGCGCGCGAAGTCGCGGAAGACGCGTTCATCATCTTCGGTACGTCCGTCAGAGAAGATCTGCACGACGAGATCCGCGTGACGGTCATCGCCACCGGCTTCGAGGATATGGATCAGCAGGGCAAGGGCCTGGCAGAACCGGTCGCAGAAGCGCCCGCAGCGGCTGCGCCCGCGGTCGAAGACGCTCCGGCAGTCGAGCCGGAACCCATCCCCGCGACGACCGAGACGACGAACTTCCCCATCCCCGATTTCCTGAAGCAGAAGAACAACTTTAAGTTCTAGGAAAGCAAGATCATTCAGGGACGGTCACCCCGCAGGCAGAGATCTGCCCGTCGGGTGGGCCGTCCCTTTGGTGAAGTTTTTGGACAGGCGTTTTTATGCAGCAGGAGAGAGCAAACAACCGCATAGAGATCCATTCCAAAGACAATAAAACGGTAAAACTGGCAGCTTCTCTTTCCGGGAAAAAGTACCGGGACGCGCTGGGCGCCTACCTCATCGAGGGACCGAACCTCGTAAGGGAAGCGCTGCAGCAGGGAGTCAGGATCAAATTCATCTTTACGGGGGCCGGAGCGCTGAGCCAGCAGAAGGAGTTGGAAGACATCCTGACACTGGCGGAGAACAGCGATTCGGCCATATGCGTTTTATCGGAAGATTGTTTTGAGAAGATCGCGACCACCGGCAATTCCCAGGGCATCGCGGCCATGGCGGAGAAGCCCCGCTGGCAGCCGGAGGATCTGTTTTACGACGGGTCCGACGTGCTGGTGCTGGACCGCATCCAGGACCCGGGCAACCTGGGCACGCTGCTGCGCACGGGCGAGGCGGCGGGTTTTGCCGGCGCGCTGCTCATCAAAGGCGGCGCGGATCCCTTCGGACCGAAGGCTGTCAGAGCAGGCGCCGGATGCGTCTTCCGATTTCCGTTGCTGCTTTGCGAAAGCGCCCGCGACGCGATGGAACTGCTCGCAAAGCAGCGTAAAAAGGTCTGGACGGCTCACATGAGCGGCACGCCGTGCTACGAGGCGGACCTGGCGGAGAACACCGCCCTGGTCGTCGGCAACGAAGGCAATGGCGCAGACCCCATCTTCCTGAAAGAAACGGAGACGGTCACCGTTCCCATGGCGGGACGGACCGAATCCTTGAACGCCGGCATGGCAGCCGGCATCCTCATGTACGAATCCATGCGCCAGCGGGCGCAGGGCCGTGCGGGGGAACGATAGAGCAACATATTTACGGAGGCTATTTACATGAAAGAAAAACTGATGCAGCTGATGCAGGAAGCAGAAGCGAAGATGTCGTGCATCTCCTCTCTGCAGGAAGCGGAAGAGCTGCGCGTCAAACTGCTGGGAAAGAAGGGCGAACTGACGGAGATGCTTAAGGGCATGAAGGCCCTGGCACCCGAGGACAGAAAGACCTTCGGCCAGGCGGCGAACGAAGCGAGAGCAAAGATCGAAAATACGCTGAACGAGCGCATGGAATATTTCCGCAACGCCCAGAAGGAACTGGCGCTGGCCGCGGAACGCGTGGACGTCACGGAACCTGCCGTACACCGCGAGCTGGGCAGCAGACACCTGCTGTCCGTCACCATCGACGAGATCACGAGCTGCTTCCGCAGCATGGGCTTCTCCGTCGTGGAAGGTCCGGAAGTCGAGACCGTGTTCAACAACTTCGACGCGCTCAACGCGGGTCCGAACCATCCGGCCAGAGACATCACGGATACGTTCTACATCACGGACGACGTGCTGCTGCGCACGCAGACCTCCCCGGTCCAGGTGCGCACGCTTCTGAGCCAGAAGCCGCCCATCAAGGTCATCGCGCCGGGCAGGTGCTTCCGCTGCGACACGCCGGACGCCACCCACTCCCCGATGTTCCACCAGGTCGAAGGCCTGGTCGTGGACGAGGGCATCACGATGGCGGATCTGAAGGGCGTGCTCGACCAGTTCGCGAAGCAGATGTTCGGATCGTCCACCCGGACGAAGTTCCGCCCGCATCACTTCCCGTTCACCGAACCCTCCGCGGAGATGGACGTCTCCTGCTTCAAGTGCGGCGGCAAGGGCTGCAAGGTCTGCAAGGGATCCGGCTGGATCGAAATTCTTGGCTGCGGCATGGTGCACCCGAACGTTCTGAAGGTCGGCGGCATCGACACCGAGAAATACACGGGCTTTGCCTTCGGCATGGGCGTGGAGCGCACCGCGATGCTCAAGTACGAAGTGGACGACATCCGTCTGCTGTACGAGAACGACATCCGCTTCGTCAAGCAGTTCAGATAAGGAGGCAGGCACATGTTAGCACCGATCAAATGGTTAGAAGAATATACAGACATCAACGTCGGCGTGCAGGAATTCTGTGACCGCCTCATCCTGAGCGGCTCCAACCTGGAGACTGTCGACTATTACAACAAGGACATCGAGAACGTCGTCATCGGCAAGGTCCTGTCCGTCGAGCCCCATCCCAACGCGGACAAGCTGACGGTCTGCCAGCTGGACGTGGGCAAGGGGGAACCGGTCCAGATCTGCACCGGCGCGCCGAACATCGTGCCCGGCATGAAGGACTTCTTCGTGCCCGTGGCCCTGGACGGCTCCAAGGTCCCCGGACCCCTGCACGGCAAACCCAAGCAGGAGGGCGGCGAGTACATCTACGCCGGCGAACTGCGCGGCGTCGCCTCCAACGGCATGATGTGCAACTGCTCCGAACTGGGCTTCCCCGACAAGATCGTTCCCTACAGAGACAAGGACGGCATCTGGATCCTGGACGGCGAATACACGCCCGGCATGGACATTCTGGAAGCCCTGCAGCTGAACGACCCCTCCATCGACTTCGAGATCACGCCGAACCGCCCGGACTGCCTGTCCATGATCGGCATGGCGAGAGAAGCTGCCGCTACGTTCGGCACGAAACTCAGATATCCCGAGACCGAATGCAAAAAGTGCTCTCCTGAAAAGAGCGAAGACTATATCTGCGTCGAGATCAGGCGCCCGGATCTCTGCAAGCGGTTCACCTGCAGAGTCGTCAAGGACATCAAGGTGGAGCAGTCCCCCTGGTGGATGCAGAAGTACCTGATGCAGGCCGGCATGCGCCCGATCAACAACATCGTCGATATCACGAACTTCGTCATGCTGGAATACGGCCAGCCCATCCACGCTTACGATATCAACACCGTCAAGGGCGGCAAGATCATCGTGGACGCCGCGAAGGACGGCGATACGTTCGTCACGCTGGACGGCAACGAAAGAACGCTGCAGGACAACATGCTGACGATCCGCGACTGCGAAGGCGCGCTGGGCATCGCCGGCATCATGGGCGGCCTGGATTCCGACATCAAGCCGGATACGAAGACCGTTCTCGTGGAATCCGCCAATTTCCTGGGCGATTCCGTCCGCACCACGTCCAAGAAGCTGAACCTGCGCACCGAGGCCTCCGGCCGCTTCGAGAAGGGCATCGACCCGAATCTGGCCAAGGACGCCTGCGACAGAGTCTGCTACCTGATCGAACTGCTGGGAGCCGGCACGGTCCTCAGCACCGGCGTGGACGTCTATCCGGTCCCCGAAAAGGCGAAGACCATGGACGTGCGCGTGTCCCGCATCAACAAGGTGCTGGGCATCGAGATCCCGGGCGAGCAGATGGTGGAATACTTCAAGAGCCTGGAAATGGAAGCTTCCCTGAACGGAGACATCATCACCGTAACGCCTCCCACCGTCCGTCAGGACCTGGAGATCGAGGAGGATTACGTAGAGGAAGTCGCCCGCATGTACGGCTATGACAAGCTGCCGACGACCCTGCCCAAGAGCGCGACCGAGAGCCGCATCTCTGAAAAGCAGGAACTGCGCAACCTGGCGAAGGCTGCGCTGAGGGGCATGGGCATCTCCGAATTCCAGACCTACAGCTTCGTATCGCCGAAGGCCAGCGACAAGGTCCGCATCCCGGCGGACAGCTTCCGCAGAAACTTCGTCAAGCTTATCAACCCGCTGGGCGAAGATACGTCCGTCATGCGCACCATGATCCTGCCCAACCTGCTGGACGTGCTGGCGCTGAACTACGCGAGAAGCAACGCGGACGTCCGCGGCTTCGAACTGGGCAACACGTTCTATAACAACGGCAAGGGCGAAGGCATCCTGCCGGAGGAAAAGGACGCGCTGTGCATCGCGATGTACGCGGAAGGCGAGACGTTCTTCACGCTGAAGGGCTACGTGGAAGAACTGCTGGCTGCCCTGGGCATCCACGGCGCGGAATACGAGGCCGTCTCCGACGACCCGACGTTCCACCCGGGCAGATGCGCGAGAGTGAGCGTGGAAGGTAAACCGGTCGCCGTGATCGGCCAGGTCCATCCGGCGGTCACCGAAAACTATAATATCGGCTCGGCTGTGTACGCGGCGGAGATCGACTTCGATCTGCTGTACAGCCTGGCGAAGACGGAGATCAAGTACGCTCCGCTGCCCAAGTATCCCGCCATGGTCCGCGATTTCGCGATGGTGGTGAAGGAAGAAGTGGCGGCAGGCGAACTGGAGAAGGCCATCAAGGCCAACGCCGGCCCGCTGCTCGAGAGCGTAAAACTGTTCGACGTATACAGAGGAGCTCCGGTGCTGCCGGGCTTCAAGAGCGTAGCTTATTCCCTTACCTACAGGGCAGCGGACCGCACCCTGAAGGAAGGCGAGGTCAACGAGATCAATCAGAAGGTTCTGATTGCCCTGAAGGATGCATACAACGCGGTCTTAAGAGAAATGTAGCGAGGATACCCCATGAGCGAAAGAAACACAGTCGCCGTCAAGATCTACGGCCAGGAGTACAACATCTCCGGAGAGACCTCCCGAGAGCACATCATGAGAGTCGCCGACTATGTGGACAGCAAGATGCAGGAAATCGGTGACGCGGTCAACACCAGCAATACCGGCGTAGCCGTGCTGGCAGCGGTCAATATCGCGGACGAATATTTCGGCAGAGAGAGCGAGATCGACGAGCTGAAGGAAAAGAACGACCAGCTGGTGAGCGATACCCAGCGCTACGCGCTTCTGTGGGAAGAGGCGAAGCAGAGCCTTGCCCAGTACAAGGAAGAGATGGCGGGCAGCCGCGCGCAGCAGGAGGAGAACCTGCGCACCCTCACCGATAAGAACGACCGCATCGCGGAACTCACCCAGCAGCTGCAGGAAGTGACGGGTCACAACGAAGTGCTCCGCGCCAGATGCGAAGAGCTGACCAGAAGGGCAGAATCCGCAGAGGCCGCTCCGGAAGAGGCGCAGCGCACCATCCGCGAGCTCGAGGCGAAGAACCGCGACGTCGAGAGCAGCTTCTTCGACATCCAGATGGAGAACATCCATCTGAAGAACGAGTTGGAGAACCTGCGCAAGCAGATGAACCGCTAGGAGAAACACCATGAACGAAAAAGCGCTGCGCGTGCTGGAATATGAAAAAATAATAGAGATGCTGGCCGCTCAGTGCTGTTCCGGAATGACGAGAGACGCCGTCCGCAGCCTGAAGCCTTCCCGCAAGGTCCGCTGGATCGAAGAGGAGCTTCAGGCCGCCGACGAAGCGGTGCAGGTCATCCTGAAGAAGGGAACGCCGCCCCTGGGCGGGTTCTACGACATCAAGGGCGTCGTGCACCTGGCCGCCAAAGAAGGCAGCCTGACCCCGAAACAGCTGTTGGAAGTCGCCTATAACCTGGCTTCCGCGCGCAAGACGGAGGCGTTTCTGAATACGGAAGAACTGCGGCCGCTGGCCACCATCCAAGGGCTGGCGACCGCTATCACTGTCCTGGGCAGTCTCGAGCAGGAGATCGAACGCTGCATCCTCTCGGAGGACGAGATCGCGGACGGAGCCAGTTCCGAACTGCGACGCATCCGCCGGGCCATCCTCAAGAAGAACGAGGACATCCGCAGCAAGATCAACCAGATCGTGAATTCCGCGGACAATAAGACGATCCTGCAGGACGCCATCGTCACGATGCGGCAGGGCCGCTACGTCGTTCCGCTGAAGGCGGAGCATCGCGCGAAGCTGGCCGGCATCGTGCATGACGAGAGCGCTTCCGGCGCCACGCTGTTCGTGGAGCCCCAGGCGATCGTCAACATGAACAACGAACTGCGCGAACTGGAACTGGCGGAAAAACAGGAGATCCTGCGCATCCTCAAGGACCTGTCCGAACAGGTCGGCGCGGAGGAGATGGCCATCCGGGCCAACCAGGATATCCTGTATAAGCTGGATTATATGTTCGCGAAAGGCCGTCTGGCCTGCGAAATGAACGCTTCCCGGCCGGTTATCAATAAAGAGGGTTACGTAAACCTCAAAAAAGCGAGACATCCGCTCATCGACAGAAAGAAAGTCGTGCCCATAGACGTGGAGATCGGCCAGTCCTGCGATACGCTGGTCATCACCGGCCCCAATACGGGCGGCAAGACCGTCACGCTCAAGACCGTCGGACTGCTGTGCCTGATGGCGCAGGCGGGACTTTTCATCCCGGCGGCGGAAAACAGCAGCGTGCCCGTGTTCGAGAACATCTTCGCCGACATCGGCGACGAGCAGAGCATCGAGCAGAGCCTGTCCACGTTCAGCTCCCACATGCGCAACATCGTGGAGATCGTCAGGAACTCCGCGGACGGCACCCTGGTGCTCGTGGACGAGCTGGGCGCCGGCACGGACCCGACCGAGGGCGCCGCGCTGGCCATGGCCATCCTGGACACCCTGCGAAGGCAGGGCGCCCGCACCGTGGCGACGACCCACTACACCGAGTTGAAAAAATACGCGATCTCGACGGACGGCGTGCAGAACGCGTCCATGCAGTTCGACGTGGAGACCCTGTCTCCGACGTTCAAACTGATCACGGGCGTGCCGGGCAAGTCCAACGCGTTCGAGATCTCCCGCAAACTGGGGCTTCCCGAGGAGGTCATCCACGAGGCGAAAGATCTGCTGGAGACCGGCGACATCGCGTTCGAAGACGTGCTGACGTCCATCGAGCGCGACAAGCAGACGGCGGAGGCGGAACGCATCGCGTCCGAGAATCTGCGCCGGGAGATGCAGAAAAACAAAGAACGGATGGAAAAGCTGGAAGAAAAGCTGCGCGTCCAGAAGGAAGAGATCCTGGAAGAGGCGCGGCAGGAAGCCCGTTCCATCCTGGAAGAGGCGAAGCAGACCGTGGCGGACATCCAGCAGGAGATCGAGGACGCCCGGATCAACGCCGAATCTTCCGCGGCGCACGAACTCAACCGCAGCATCGAGGAAGGCAAGCGCAAGCTGAGAGAGCAGAAGAAGCGCTACGCGTCCAAGGCGAAGCAGGAGGAAGAGGAAAATCCCGAACCGCCGTCGCCTGACGAGATCAAGGCCGGCGCGCGGGTCAACGTGCTGTCGGCGGGCCAGAAGGGCACCGTCGTCACGCTGCCCGATTCCAGAGGCGACTTCATGGTGCAGATCGGCGCGATCAAGATGGGCGTCAACCTGTCCGGGGTCACGCTGGTGCAGGAGAACGTGACGGAAAAGCAGCGCCAGAAGACCATGTACTCGAAGATGTACGCCAGCAAATCCATGTCGGTCCCCCTGTCCTGCAATGTGGTGGGACAGAATTTGGACGACGCCTGGATGCAGGTGGATAAATATCTGGACGACGCGTTCATGGCGGGGCTGGAGACCGTGTCCATCATCCACGGACGCGGCGCCGGCATCCTGAAGAACGGCATCCAGCAGGCGCTGAAGAAGCATAAACACGTAAAATCGTTCCGCAAGGGAGAATATAAAGAAGGCGGCGACGGCGTGACCATCGTGACGCTGAAGAGGTAAGACATGAGAAACGTCAAGAAAGAAATCGCAGAACTGCTGGCGGCACAGGTGGAGAGCCTGACCGCCGAAGACATCGAAAAACTGATCGAGATCCCCGCGGATCCGAAGATGGGCGACTACGCGTTTCCCTGTTTCCGTCTGGCGAAGGTGATGCGCAAAGCGCCGCAAGGAATCGCCGCGGACATCGCGAAGGCGATCGAGCCGAACGCGCTGTTCGAGAAAGTCGAGCAGGTGAACGCCTACGTGAACATGTTCATCGACAAGCAGGAGTTCGCCAGACTGACGCTTTCCGCGGTCTGCGAACAAGGCGCTGCCTACGGCAATACCGAGGGCGGCAAGGGCAAGACCGTCGTCGTGGAATACAGTTCCCCGAACATCGCGAAGCCGTTCCACATCGGCCATATCCGCAGCACCGTGATCGGCGCGTCCATCGCGAAGCTGTACGAAGCCATCGGCTGCAAGGTCGTGCGTCTGAACCATCTGGGCGATTACGGCACGCAGTTCGGCAAGATGATCGTCGCCTACCGCAAGTGGGGCAACAAGGAAGACGTGGAGAGAGAGCCCATCAAGACGCTCCTGTCCTATTACGTCAAGTTCCACGAAGAGGCGGAAAAGGATCCGTCCCTGGAGGACGAAGCCAGAGAGACGTTCACGAAACTGGAGCACAGCGCCCCCGAAGAGACCGCGCTGTGGCAGTGGTTCCGCAGCGAATCCCTGAAGGAATTCAGCCGCGTCTACGATATGCTGGACATCCATTTCGATTCGTATAACGGCGAGTCGTTCTACTCCGACAAGATGCCCGCCGTGCTGGAGGAACTGAAAGAGAAAGGCCTGCTGCAGGAATCCCAGGGCGCGCAGATCGTCGATCTGGAGCCCTACGGCATGACCCCCGCGCTCGTCACGAAGAGCGACGGGTCCTCGCTGTACATCACGAGAGACCTGGCGGCCGCCATATACCGCAAGAAGACCTACGGCTTCGATAAATGCATCTACGTCGTGGCGTCCCAGCAGAACCTGCACTTCCAGCAGTGGTTCAAGATCCTGGAGCTCATGGGCTACGACTGGGCGAAGGACTGCGTGCACGTGCCGTTCGGGCTCGTCAGCCTGGAAGAGGGCACCATGTCCACGCGGCAGGGCCGCGTCGTGTTCCTCGAGGACGTGCTGAAACGCGCCGTGGAGAAGACCCGCGAGATCATCGAGGAAAAGGGCGTCAACACGGACAACATGGAGGAGACCGCGAAGATCGTCGGCATCGGCGCCGTCATCTTCCAGGAACTGTCCAATTACCGCATCAAGGACTACACGTTCAGCTGGGACAAGGTGCTGAACTTCGACGGCGAGACCGGTCCCTACGTGCAGTATACACACGCGAGAGCCGCTTCGGTGCTTAGGAATGCAGGAATGGAGGACAAGGCTTTCGACGTCTCCGGCATGGATCTGCGCTACATCTGCGGCGATGCCGGCTACGAGCTGGTCAAGCTGCTGTACCGCTTCCCCGAAGTGGTCGCGGACGCCGCGGACAAGTACGAACCCTCCGTCGTGACCCGCCACATCGTGGACATCGCGCAGGCGTACAATAAGTTCTATCACGACGAACGCATCCTCGTGGACAACGAAGACGAGAAGAACGCGAAGCTGCTGCTGACGTACGCCGCAAAACAGGCTATCGCAAACGGCCTGGCACTGCTGATGATGAAGGCACCGGAGAAGATGTGATGCAGTACGAAGGCATGGTGTACCGGCCTCCCAGCGAGGCCTACAGCCTGATCCTTCAGGTGACGATCGGCTGCAGCCACAACAAGTGCCGCTTCTGCAGCATGTATAAGGACAAGAAGTTCCACATCCGCCAGCTGGAGGATATCCTGGCGGATCTGCGGGAATGCAGGGCATATTACAGCCGGGTCCGCAGGATCTTCCTGGCGGACGGCGACGCGCTGTGCCTGTCGAACGCGAAACTGCTGGCCATCCTGAACGCGATCCGGGACCTGTTTCCCGAATGCGAGCGGGTCGGCATCTACGGCAGGGCGACGGACATCCTGCGCAAGACCCCGGAAGAACTGAAGGCTCTGAAGGAAGCCGGGATCGGCATCGTCTACGTGGGCGCCGAGAGCGGCGACCCTGAGGTCCTCGCCCGCATGTGCAAAAATGCGACCCGGGAGCAGCTGATCGTGGGCGTGCGCCGGGCGGAAGACGCCGGCATCGCGGCGTCGGTGACGTTCATCTCCGGTCTGGGCGGCCGGGAGCGCTGGAAAGAACATGCGGTCGCTTCGGCGACGATGATCAGCGAGATGCGCCCGTCGTACGCGTCGTGGCTGACCCTGATGCTCGACCCCGCCGCGCCTGTCACGAAGGACATCGCGGAAGGAAAGTTCGAGCTGCTGAAGCCGCTTGAAGTCCTGGACGAGATGGAAATGATGCTCGAACACGTCGAACTGCCCGAAGGGGTCACGTGCGTGTTCCGCAGCAATCACGCTTCGAACTACCTGTCGCTAAAGGGCGATCTGCCCGCCGACAGGGATAACATGCTGGCCGTGGTGCGCCGGGCGAAGGAAAACAGCGATATGCTGCGGCCGGAATACTGGAGAGCGCTGTAAAAGAAGCCGCAGAAGGCCAAAAATCGGCTCTCTGCGGCGTTTTTATGAGAATTTGGGGCAATGACCCGTTTGGAGGAAATATGGAGCTGAAAGCGCCGGATTTCAGAAAAAGAGAAGACAAACTGAGCGGCTGGCTGGACGGCGAGGTGCGGACCTTCCTGTTCGACAGCTTCTCGGACGACTACTGCACCCGCACCGGGATGGAATTCCTGCGGGGCGTGGATATCCCCATCAAGCCCGGCGACCTGGCGGCCTTCCACGGAGAGGGCGGCCTGCCCGTGACGGATCTGGCGGACAACATGGCCCTTGTGATCGGCGCGAACACGCAGTTCAAATACCGCGACGCCTATATCTCCTATCTGGCCCTCTATTTCAACGAGAAGTTGGTGGACGTGCTGGCGCAGAAGGGCGCGGAAGAGCTGAAGGCGCAGCATTACCGCAAATCCTGCATCTATTTCCGCGCGGCGCTGCTGCTGGATTCCCAGAACCGGCAGGCCATGTTCGGCTACGCCTGCTGCTGCCGGGAATGGTATCTCAGCATGGAAGGGGAGGACCAGCAGGAACTGATCGCGCTCCTGAAGAAAGAATCCACCGAGTACTTCGAGCATGTCACCCGCGTCTATCCCGAAGACGCAGCCGCCTATTATTTCCTGGGCTACGCGTACGTCAACGCCGGGCAGTACAGGAAGTCGCAGCTGGCATGGAAAAAATTCCTGCAGCTGAGCGAAAAGCAGGAAGGGGCGGAAGATCGCGAGGAGATCAAGGAAGTACGCGAGCGCCTGGCGTCTCTGGAAGACCCCGTGAAGATCGAGGAAGGGGTCAACCTGCTGACCGCGGGCCATCTGGAAGACGGTCTGCGCATTTTGGAGCGCTACGTGGGCACCGACTACGATTCCTGGTGGCCGCTGCATTACTATCTGGCCTCCGCTTACCGTGAACTCGGCTTTTTCGAGGAGTCCATCGAGGGCTTTAAGAAGGTGCTGGCGCTGCAGCCGTCCCACGAGGAGAGCTGCGAGTGCCTGGCGGAACTCTACATGGCGGAAGGCGACGCGGAAAGCGCCGAAAAGTACCGCAGAAAAGCGGAGATCATAAGAAAGAACAGGGAATAGCAAGCAAAAGAAGAAACCTCCGGGCTCATTGAACTGCTACCCGTCAAGTGGACAGTGAAAAATCATAAGATTTTCGCAGCCAGCAACAGCAATGTTGTTGGCTGTTTTTATGCAGCCGGACTACCCCGCGTCGTTTCTGCTGCAAGGATATCTATGCCGCCAGATAATAC
>JAFPXN010000036.1 GCA_017412505.1 Bacillota bacterium
CATCGGGCTTGAAGGTGCCATCGGGATAACCAGCAACGAAGCCTACGGAAGTAGCATAGGCGATGAAGCCGGATGCCCAGTGGGACTTGGGAACATCGGAGAACTTGGTGTCGGACTGGCCGTTAACGGTCATGCCCAGAGCGTTGACGATCATGGTAGCCATCTGAGCTCTGGTAACTTCCTTTTCCGGTCCGAATGTTCCATCGGGGAACCCGCCGATTACGCCGAAGCCGGAGAGCACGTTAACCGGTTCGCTGAAATACTCGGTGTCAGAGACATCGGGGAAATCAGAAGCGAACACGAAACCGAAGCTTCCGAGAATCATTGCAAAGGCGAGTACCAGGGAAAGTACTTTCTTCATTCTTAATTCCTCCTTAAGAATAAGCGTGTTGTGGAAGAAGCAGAGAAAGGCGTATAATATATTAGTTATGAGTACCCGCAAGCTTACAACGGCGCAGACCGCCGCCTTTATGGCTATACTCACCGCTGGCACGAAGGTGCTGGGGTTTGTGCGCGAGATGGTGCTGGCGGCGTTTTACGGCGCGGGCGAGGTGACGGACGCCTACAACATGGCGCAGAACATCCCGAACATTCTCCTGGCAGGCATTGTGTCGGCCGTGGCGATCTCGTACATGCCCATCCTGTCGAGCAAGGTGAACGATTCCGGCAGGACAGAAGGCGACCTGTACACGAGCCGCCTGTTGAACGGTCTGATGTGCCTGATCTGCGCAGCCATCGTTTTAGGCGCTGTTTTCGCGAAGCCGTTAGTGAGCATCTTCGCGCCGGGCTACGAAGCAGAGCAGGCTGTTTTGACAGCGTGGTATCTGCGCTTCGCGTTCTTCTCCGTCCTCTTTACAGCCTTTATCTACATCTTCGAGGCCTATCTCCAATACAACGGCGTCTTCTTCCCGCAGATTGTGCTCGGCTACGTGCAGAGCGCTGCAGTGATCGTTTTTGTCGTGCTTTCCGCTAAGACGGATTACCATTGGCTGATCTTCGGCGTGGTGCTCGGTTTTGCGCTGCGCGGCCTCGGCTGCTGGGTGATCGCAGGCAGAAAAGGCTATCGCTATACACCTGACTTCCACATGGGGGATGCGGTAAAAGAGGCGATTCTGCTGGCGCTGCCTATCTTTATCGGCGGCAGCGTGGCGCAGATCAACACATTCGTGGACCGCATGCTGGCGTCGAATCTGGAAAAGGGCAGTGTATCTGCGCTCACTTATGGCAACGAGATCATCAACGCCATCGTGATGCTGACGGTCACCATCCTTGTGACGATCCTCTACCCGAAGTTGAACCAGGCCTTCGCTGCGGGCGACAGAGCTGCCATCGGTTCGTTTACCGAGAAGGGCATCAACGTGCTGGCTCTGCTGGCGGTGCCGCTCTCGATGGGCGCCATGGTCTATGCGGTGCCGGTCATCCGCCTCGTGTATGAGCGCGGCGCGTTTACCGCGGAGGATACGGCTGTGACGGCTTCCGCGTTTTTCTGCTATGCGATTGGCCTGACGTTCCTGGCGGTCAACCAGCTGATCACGAAGGTGTTCTATTCGCTGCATGACACGAAGACGGCTGTGTACTGCTCCGTCATCGCTGTCGTCTGCAATATCGTCCTGAATCTGATCCTTGTCCGCTCTATGGCGCACGCAGGGCTGGCGCTGGCCACGTCCATCGCGCAGATCATCAACGCGCTGCTGCTGTACTTCGCGTTCAAGGGAAAATACCCAGACATTACGCTGCTGCATTCGAAGAAGAAACTGGCTGCGATCGCGGGCATCTCCGCTGTGGCCGTCGGCATCTCGTATTTGTGCTTTCGACTGTTAAGTGATACAATAAAGTGTTCGCAGGTCGTCAGTCTGGGCGGGGCGGTCTTGACCGCCGGCATCATCTATCTGGCGCTGCTGAAGACCGCGAAATTCGAAGAACTGAGTATCCTGAAGGATCTTGTGAAGCGCGGATGAACAACCATAGAGTAAAAATCCTATTATTGGTGATATTGGACTTGATCTGTATGACAATCATGTCCGTTTTGGCGTTGCTGATTCGTTTCGAGCTGGATCCGGACAACATACAGTTTGTCACCTATCTCGCGGTTTTGTTGGACAACTTGCCGTGGATGCTGATCATCAAGGAGGCTTGTCTCTTCGTATTCGGTATCTACCGCAGTCTGTGGCGTTATGCAGGTTCTGACGAATTGTTGAAGATCTTTGTCGGCTGCGTGATTGGCAACATGGGCTTTCTGACCTATATGGCCATGACGCAGCAGTCCCTGCCGCGCAGTTTTTACATTATTTGTACATTCCTGGACATCATTCTGGTCGGCGGTATCCGTTTTGCGTATCGCTATATTCGCGAGTATCGCTATCCCGGGTACTTTACGATTCCCGGATCGAAACATACTGGGCTCTCTCTGCTCGGTTCCGACCGTGAGTATACCCGCGTGCTCCTCGTTGGCGCCGGCAACGCCGGCAACACCGTCGTCAAGGAGATCCGCAACGCGGAGGCCGGCGACCGCAGGGTCGTCGCGCTGATCGACGACGACAAGGCCAAGATCGGCCGCACGGCGTACGGCATCAAGGTCGTGGGCAACCGCGACTATATCCCGCAGGCGGTCGAGAAATACGACATCGACGAGATCGTCGTGGCTATTCCGTCCGCTTCGAAGAAGACCATCTCCGAGATCCTGGAGATCTGCCATCAGACGAAGTGCAAGGTAAAGATCATGCCTTCTCTGATGGACCTGATCGACAACAAGATCACGGTCAAGGCGCTGCGCGACGTAGAGATCGAAGACCTTCTGGGCCGCGACCAGGTGGAAGTGGACCTGAAGTCCATCACCGGCTACATCTCGGGTCACGTCGTGATGGTGACCGGCGGAGGCGGCTCCATCGGCTCCGAGCTCGTGCGTCAAGTGGCCAATTACGGGCCGCGCCGCATCGTGGTCGTGGACGTGTACGAGAACTCCACGTTCGAACTGGGCCAGGAGATGCGCCGCAGGTTCCCCGACACCGATATCGAATTGCTGATCGCTTCCGTACGCGACCGCGCGCTGATGGAGGAGATCTTCGTCAAATACAAGCCTCACGTCGTGTTTCACGCGGCGGCGCACAAGCACGTGCCCCTGATGGAGGACGCGGCGAAGGAAGCGCTGTACAACAACTGCCTGGGCACGGAAATCTGCATGGAGCTTTCTGAAAAGTACATGGCGGAAAAGTTCGTGCTGATCTCCACCGACAAGGCGGTCAACCCGACCAGCGTGATGGGCGCGACGAAGCGCATCTGCGAGATGCTGATGCAGGCCAGGGCGGAAGGCGCGAAGCGCCGGGGCAGCTCCACGGAGTTCTGCGCCGTACGGTTCGGCAACGTGCTGGGGAGCAACGGTTCCGTCATCCCTATCTTCCGCAGACAGATCGCCGCGGGCGGCCCCGTAACGGTGACGCACAAGGACATCACCCGCTACTTCATGACCATTCCGGAAGCCGTCCAGCTCGTCATCCAGGCAGGCGCCATGGCAAACGGCGGCGAGATCTTCATCCTCGACATGGGCGAGCCGGTCAAGATCATGGATCTGGCGGAAAAGATGATACGGCTGTCCGGCCTGGAAGTGGGCAAGGACATCGACATACAGGTGACGGGCCTGCGGCCCGGCGAAAAACTCTACGAAGAATTGTTGCTTTCCGAGGAAGGCATCCAGCAGACGCAGCATGGCAAGATCTTCGTGGGTCATCCCATCGAATGCAGCGAAGGCTTCGAGCGCCTGCAGCAGCGGGGGCTGGAACAGAGCCTGGACGGGCTTCTCGACAAAGGGGACGAGGAGGTCCGCGCGTTTATCAAAGAGATCGTACCGAACTATACCGGGGGCTAGCGCATGTTCAAGATCAGTAAAAAAGTGATACTCATCGCGATCGCGGTGTTCGTCGTTGCCACGGCTGTGCTGACGATGCTGCGTGGCGGGGAAGACGGAAACATCTTCGACATCCCCATTTTCGAGCAGTCCGAGACGAAGCTGTCCAAGGACATGACCCCCATCGTCGTCGACGAATCCAGCCCGTTCTACGAGGTCTTTCAGAGCAAGGACCGCGTCAACGTGCTGCTGCTCGGCGTCAACCAGGGCATGACCGACGTCATCATGGTCTGCAGCTACGACATGGAGAACCAGTACGTCAACCTGATCTCCGTGCCCCGCGACACGTTCTATTACCGTCCCGGCTGGGACGTGAACTACGCGGGCAACAAGATCAACGCGATCTACCACAGTGAAGGCATCGCGCCGCTGGCCGAGGCCGTCTCCAAGACGCTGTGCGGCATGCCGCTGCACTATTACGCGGTCGTGGAGTACGAGGATATCGAGAAGGTGATGGACGTCATCGGCGGCGTCGAAGTCAACGTGCCGTTCGACATGATCTACGATGACCCGACGGACAACCCGCCGCTGCACATCCGCATCTACGCGGGGAACCAGATCATCGATTCGTCCAACGTCATGGAGTACCTGCGCTACCGCAAGGGCTACCGCAACGGCGATATCGGGCGCATCCAGGTGCACCAGGAGTTCGTCAAGAAGGTCATCAAGGAGTGCCTGAAGGCGGGCAACATCCTGGACGTGCTGAAGGTGGCGGTCGAGAACGTGGAATCCGACATCACGTACAGCATGGCGATCAACGTGGGCACGAAGGCGACGAAGCTGTCCGGCGATTCCATGAACTCCTACGTGCTGCCCGGCACGGACGCCATGATCCAGGGCTTCTCGTTCTGGCAGCCCAACGAAGCGGGCGTGCAGGAGATGCTCGAGGAGATCTACCGCATCGGCTCCGGCGAGGAGGGCGACCTGTCCATCCCGACGACCATCCGCCTGCTGGAAAAGCCGGTCCTGAACAAGAATTTCCTGCCCCTGGGCGACGGCACTGTGATCGACATCCAGTTCGACAGCCAGGGCAACGTGGTGGAGCCGCAGCCCGAACCGGAAGAATAATTTGGTTTGCAGAACAAAATCCGTGCGCTTTACCACGCGAAAGTGGCTGGAGGCGCAGGGATAGGGGACACAATTTGTTGTGTGACAACAAAAAATGACCAAAAACTACTGGGAAATCAACAATTTTTAGCCTTGACAGGGCTCTCCTGCGGGGCTAAAATAGCACCATCATAGATAAATAACCAGACAGAAAGGTGCAGAAAGAATGACAGCAACAGCAACAAACATCACAGTAAGACCCGCGGCAGAGACTGCTGTTGATTTTGTTGTTGTTCTGCGCCTGCTGGTCCCCGTCGTTCACGTCGTCGGCATTAGACGGCTGAACTGAATCGGTTGGGTCAGCGAAACGAACGCGTTAAATCGCGATGCTGCCCAACCGGGCGGCATCGCTTTTTAAATAACATGTCTTAAACCTTATAGCAGGAAAACTATTTTTAAGGAGTGTATCAAATGAACATGAAAAAGTTTTTCGCGATCTTCCTCGCAGCGATGATGATCTTCAGTCTCGCTGCATGCTCCGGCGGTTCCACGGAACCCGTAGCGCCCGCTGACGGCGACACCCCCGAGGGCGAACTGCCCGAAAGCACTGTCCAGATCCATATCGGCGCGACCGGCCCGCTGACCGGCGGCGCTGCCATTTACGGACAGGCCGTTAAGAACGGCGCGGAGATCGCAGTCGAAGAAGTCAACGCCATGGGCGGCATCCAGTTCATCTTCCAGATGGAAGACGACACCCACGACCCCGAAAAGGCCGAGAACGCTTACAACGCGCTGGTCGACTGGGGCATGGATATGATGATGGGCACCGTCACCTCCGCTCCCGCGGAAGTCACCGCTGCCGACGCCTATGCAGACCGCTACTTCTTCCTCACCCCGTCCGCTTCTTCCACCAACGTCATCGACGGTAAGGACAACATCTTCCAGATGTGCTTCACCGACCCGAACCAGGGAAGCGGCTCCGCCACCTACATCTCTGAAAACAACATGGGCGAAAAGATCGCCATCATCTGGAAGAACGACGATTCTTACTCCACCGGTATCAGAAACACGTTCGTAGAAAAGGCCGGCGAGCTCGGACTCGAGATCGTTGCGGAACAGACGTTCACCGAAGCGACCAAGACCGACTTCTCCGTCCAGATCTCCAAGTGCCAGGAAGCCGGCGCGGACCTCGTGTTCCTGCCCATGTACTATGAACCCGCATCTCTGATCCTGAACCAGGCCAACGCGGCGGGCTATGCTCCCACCTGGTTCGGCGTAGACGGCATGGACGGCATCCTGACCATGGAAGGCTTCGACACCTCCCTAGCAGAAGGCGTTGTCGTTCTGACTCCGTACTCCGCAGACGACGAATCCGCTCTGAACCAGAACTTCGTCAAGAAGTATCAGGAAAAGTTCGGCGAGATCCCCAACCAGTTCGCGGCGGACGGCTATGACTGCATCTACGCGATGTACAAGGCCGCTACCGAAGCAGGCATCGATCCCGCTTCCATGGATCACGAAGCCATCTGCGACGCTATGGTCGCGCAGTTCACCAGCATGACGTTCGACGGTCTGACCGGCGCAAGCATGACCTGGGGTTCTGACGGTACCGTTTCCAAGCTGCCCAACGCAGTCGTCATCGAAAACGGCGCATACGTAGGTATGTAATTTCCGCCAGCTTTGGCTGACACGGAGCTTACATAAGACACAGCCGGGGGTCTCCAACCGCCCCCGGCTATTGTCCTGATTTTAAGAAAGGTTAGATTATCTATGAGTTTCCTTAACTACCTGGTCAGCGGACTCAGTCTGGGAAGCGTATACGCGATCATCGCGCTCGGGTACACCATGGTGTACGGCATCGCCAAGATGCTGAACTTCGCCCACGGCGACGTCATCATGGTGGGCGCTTACGTGTGCTTTTTTGCGTTTACGCGCTACGGGCTGAACCCGTTCATCAGCGTGATCCTCGCCATGCTGGTGTGCACCTGCCTGGGCATCGTGATCGAGAAGCTGGCGTACAAGCCGCTGCGCGCCGCTCCGTCCCTGGCCGTGCTCATCACCGCCATCGGCGTGTCCTACCTGCTGCAGAATCTGGCGCTGCTGTTCTGGTCCTCGAACCCGAAGGTGTTCAATTCGATCATCCCGAACGAGTCGGTCGAGATCGGCGGCCTGACGGTCTCGTACATCACGATCTTGACGATCGTCGTGTGCGTCGTCATCATGATCCTGCTCACCACGTTCATCAACAGGACGAAGCTTGGCAAGGCCATGCGCGCCGTCTCCGAGGATAAGGGCGCTGCGCAGCTTATGGGCATCGACGTGAATACGACCATTTCCGTTACGTTCGCCATCGGTTCGGGCCTGGCGGCCATCGCGGGCGTTCTGCTCTGCTCCGCCTATCCGAACCTGACCCCGACGACCGGCTCCATGCCCGGCATCAAGGCCTTTACCGCGGCTGTCTTCGGCGGGATCGGTTCCATCCCCGGCGCGTTCCTGGGCGGTCTGCTGCTTGGCGTCATCGAGAACCTGGCGAAAGCGTATATCTCCACGCAGATCTCCGACGCGATCGTGTTCGGCGTTCTGATCATCGTGCTGCTCGTAAAGCCGGCAGGGCTTTTGGGCAAGCCGACCAGAGAGAAAGTGTAGGTGCGGGCCATGAACAAACTCAAGGGAATGAACCGCACGACGCGGAAAAATTATCTGACGTACGCGCTCGTCATCGCGGCGTACGTGATCCTGGAAGCCATGATGCGGGGCGGCGGCCTGAAGGCCGCGACGAAGGGCATGCTCGTGCCCATCTGCGCCTACATCGTCATGGCCCTTTCGCTCAACCTTACGGTGGGCGTCATGGGCGAGCTTTCGCTGGGTCACGCGGGCTTTATGTCCGTCGGCGCGTTCACCGGAACGGCCGCGACCATGTGCCTCCAGGCCGCGATCCCGTCGACGGGCCTGCGCCTGTGCATCGGCATCGTGATCGGCGCCGTTGCGGCAGCCATTATCGGGTTCCTGATCGGCATCCCGGTGCTGCGTCTGCGCGGCGACTATCTGGCCATCGTGACGCTGGCGTTCGGCGAGATCATCAAGTCGCTGGTGGGCAACGTCTACATGGGCGTAGACCACGGCCAGCTGAGATTCTCCATGTTCACGAACGAGCTGAACTTAAGCCCGGAAGGGAAGATCATCATCGAAGGCGCCATGGGCATCCGCTCCATTCCGAAGATCGCCACGTTTACGGCGGGCTTTATCCTCATCATGATCTCCCTCGTCGTGATCTTCCACATGGTGGGCAGCCGCTCCGGCCGCGCCATCATGGCGATCCGCGACAACTATATCGCGGCGGAATCCATCGGCATTCCGGCGTTTAAGTACAAGATCACCGCGTTCACGATCTCCGCTGCCATGGCGGGCGCCGCAGGCGCGCTGTTCGGCAACAACTACAGCTCGCTGATCGCGAACAAGTTCAACATCGACACGTCCATCCTCATCCTCGTGTTCGTCGTTCTGGGCGGCCAGGGCAACATGCTCGGCAGCATTATCGCGGCCGCGGCTCTGACGATCCTGCCCGAGGCGCTGAGAGGATTCGCGGACTACCGCATGCTGATGTACGCGGTCATCCTGATCGCCGTGATGCTCGTCTCGAACAACGCGAAGATCAAGGACGTCCTGAAGAACGCCGCGGAAAAGCGGACGGAGAAGAAACTGGCGAAGGGAGGTGCCGCAGATGAGTAACGTCGTACTGAAGTGCGAAGATCTGGGCATCGTCTTCGGCGGCCTCGCCGCGGTGAACGACTTCGACATCGAGGTCCATGAAAGAGAGATCGCCGGTCTGATCGGCCCGAACGGCGCCGGCAAGACCACGGTGTTCAACCTGCTGACCAAGGTGTACGAGCCCACGTCCGGACAGATCTTCCTGAACGGGGAATCCACAGCGAAGAAGACCACGGTGCAGCTGTCGAAGGCCGGCATCGCGAGAACGTTCCAGAACATCCGCCTGTTCAGCAAGCTGACGGTGGCGGAGAACGTCATGACCGCCATGAACCAGTCCATGAAGTACAGCCTGCTCGAGGCCGTGCTGCGCCTGCCCCGCTACTGGAAAGAGGAGAAGGCTGCCCGCGAAAAGGCGCTGGAGCTGCTGTCCATCTTCGACATGCAGGGCATGGCGGACGTCAGGGCGGGGTCGCTGCCCTACGGCGCGCAGAGACGGCTCGAGATCGTCCGCGCGCTGGCGACGGAACCGTCCCTGCTGCTGCTGGACGAACCCGCCGCGGGCATGAACCCGGCGGAGACCGCGGAACTGATGGAGAACATCGGCCGCATCCGTGACAAGTTCGGCATCGCCATCCTTCTGATCGAACACGACATGAGCCTGGTCATGGGTATCTGCGACCAGATCACCGTGCTGAATTTCGGCCAGGTGATCGCCCGCGGCACGCCCGTCGAGATCCAGAGCAACCCCGTCGTCATCGAAGCCTATCTGGGCAAGCATAAGGAGGGGTAGCCATGGCAGAAGAGAGAAAAACGATCTTAAAGGTCGACGATATCAACGTTTACTATGGCAGCATCCACGCCATCAAGGGCATCTCGTTCGAGGTCAACGAAGGCGAGATCGTGACCCTGATCGGCGCCAACGGCGCCGGCAAGTCCACGACGCTGAACACGATCTCCGGGCTGCTGCGGTCCCGCACAGGATCCATCGAGTTCTTCGGCGAGAGCCTCGCGAAGGTCGCTCCCCACAAGATCGTGGAGAGGGGCCTCGTGATGGTGCCCGAAGGCCGCCGCATCTTTACGCAGATGACGGTGGAGGAGAACCTGGAGATGGGCGCGTATTCGCAGCCGAATTCCACGATCAAAGCGTCGCTGGACGAGGTGTACGAGCTGTTCCCCAGACTGAAGGAACGCCGCACGCAGATCGGCGGCACGCTGTCCGGCGGCGAGCAGCAGATGCTGGCCATGGGCCGTTCGCTGATGGCGAAGCCCAGGCTGATCATGCTGGACGAGCCGTCCATGGGCCTGGCGCCCATCCTGGTGGACCACATCTTCGACATCATCAAGAGCCTGCACCGGAACGGCGCGACGATCCTGCTGGTCGAACAGAACGCGCAGGCGGCGCTGTCCGTCGCGGACAGAGCTTACGTGCTCGAGACGGGCAAGGTCGTGATGAGCGGCACCGGCAGGGAGCTGCTGGCCAGCGACCAGATTAAGAAGGCATACTTAGGAGCATAAACAACCAATCACGGGGACGGGGGCGTGCACGGTTTCTGCAAAACCGTGTACGCCCCCGTCCCCGTGATTGGTCTTGTACTTGCCGGAAACTGTGCTATACTAAAACCGCGGAGTTCTTCCGCGGTTTTTCCTTTTTTCGAGAGAGAATTGAACATCTGTGCGCGGAATGCGGGGCGGTGTTTTTGCGTGCGTTCCGAGTGCGCGGACAGAATGCTTTTTAAGGCCGAAAATCGGCCCGTAGAACGAGGTTAACTGCTTTTATGGAACTGGATATCCTAAAGGATAAAAAAGTCGCGGAATTGCGCGAGATCGCCGCGGCGCTGGGGATCGCGAACGCGAAGAGCCTGAAGAAGAAAGAGATCGTGGAGCTCCTGACCCGCATGCACGAAGAGGCCGAAAAGGAAAAGGCCGCGCAGGCGGAGAAGGCGGAACCCGACCCGAAAAAGGGCGCGCCGCTCAAGGAAGGCCGCATGGAGAAGACCGGCATCCTGGAGCTGGCGGAAGGCGGTTTCGGCTTCCTGCGCTTCGACAACTTCCTGACGTCCGACGAGGATATCTACGTGTCCCCGACGCAGATCCGCCGTTTCAACCTGAAGACCGGCGACAAGATCTGCGGCATTGCGAGAAAGCCCGGCAACGACGAGCGTTTCGGCGCGCTGCTCTACGTCAAGACGGTCAACGACGACGAGCCCGGCGTCTCCATCCGCCGCAGGGACTTCTCTGACCTGACGCCCATCTATCCCACCGAGCGCATCCGCCTGGAGAACGGCAGCAGCGCGCTGTCCATGCGGCTCACCGATCTGGTGGCGCCGATCGGGAAGGGTCAGCGCGGGCTGATCGTTGCCCCGCCGAAGGCCGGCAAGACGACGCTGCTGAAGCAGATCGCGAAGGCCATCGAGAACCAGCACGTGGACGCGGAGCTGATCGTGCTGCTGATCGACGAGCGGCCCGAGGAGGTCACGGACATGCAGCGCGAGATCAAGGGGCAGGTGATCTACTCCACGTTCGACGAGCAGCCGTCCCACCACGTGAAGGTGGCGGAGATGGTGCTGGCCAGGGCGCAAAGGCTCGTGGAGCACGGCAAGGACGTCATCATCCTGATGGATTCCATCACCCGCCTGGCGCGGGCGTACAACCTGGTGGAGACGCCCAGCGGGCGCACGCTGTCCGGCGGTCTGGACCCGGCGGCGCTGTACAAACCCAAGAAGTTCTTCGGCGCCGCACGAAACATCGAGGAAGGCGGGTCGATCACCATCCTGGCGACGGCGCTCATCGAGACCGGCAGCCGCATGGACGACGTCATTTTCGAGGAATTCAAGGGCACGGGCAACATGGAGCTGCACCTGGACCGCAGGCTGCAGGAGAAACGCATTTTCCCGGCGCTCAACATCAATAAATCCGGCACGCGCCGCGAGGACATGCTCATGACCCAGGACGAACTCGAAGCCGTCTGGATGATGCGCCGCGCGGTGGCAGACTGGGGCATCGAAGAGGCCACGGAACGGGTCGTGCTGGAGCTGGCTCACACGAAAAAGAACGAAGAATTTATCGCGCGCATGAAGCGCTTGAGACTATAATGCTGGCGTTTCGCATCGCTGACCCGGTCTCGGACGCGCTCCCGCTCAGCGTGGCCCCAACAGCGGTTCTAAGCTCTGTCTTCGCCTTGCGGCTCGCCAATCGCTAAGAACCGGTATCCCCGATGGTCCTCGACCGGGTCATCGCTGCAAAACAATTGCTTATTTAGAATAACCCGTGTTTTAATCGGCTAAAACGATTTATGGACTTTAATAAGATCTTTATGAAAAACGCGACGCCCACGAAGGTGGGCGGGCAGGCGGTGCTGGAAGGCCTGATGATGCGGGGCAGCAGAGCCCTTGCCATCGCGGTGCGCCGGCCGGACGGGGACGTCCATCTGGCCGTGGAGCCGCTGAAGGCTCCGGGCAGCTGGAAGAAGTGGCCCGTCGTGCGCGGCGTGGTCAGCTTCGTGTCGTCGCTGGTCACCGGCACCCGCATCCTGATGTATTCCGCGGACGTGCTGGAGAACTGCGCCGACGCGGAGGGCAACAGCTACTACGAAGACGACAAACTGACGCTGTGGATGAACGAAAAGTTCGGCAAGGAAAAGGCGAACAGCATCATGATGTACGTGTCGGTGCTGCTGTCCATCCTGCTGACGGTGGGCGTATTCATCGTGCTGCCCACCTGGATCATGAACCTGCTGAAAGGCGCCGGCATCGAGAGCCCGTTCGTGCTCAACCTGATCGAAGGCGTGATGCGCATCTGCATGTTCGTCGTCTACGTGTCGCTCATCTCGAAGATGCCCGACATCCGGCGGACGTTCATGTACCACGGCGCCGAGCACAAGACCATCCACTGCTACGAGAACGGCCTGGAGCTGACCCCCGCCAACGCGCAGCAGTTCTACACGCTGCACCCGCGCTGCGGAACGAGCTTCCTGATGTTCGTGATGGTCATCTCGCTGCTGGTCTTTTCCCTGCTGGGCTGGCCGAATCTGGCGGCGCGCATTATCTCGCGCCTGCTGCTGATCCCGGTCATCGCGGGGCTGTCCTACGAGCTGCTGCAGTTCACCGGTCGCCATGACGGCAAGTGCGTGCGGGCGCTGTCCATGCCAGGCATCCTGCTGCAGAAACTGACGACCAAGGAACCGACGGACGACATGCTGGAAGTCGCGATCCTCGCGGTGAAGGCCGTGCTGCCGTCGCATGAAGATCCGAACGTGCCGGTAGACTACTGGGTCGGCCGCGTGACGCCCGCGGGCGAGTATATTCAGGACGAGGAAGCGACGGCGAAATACAAGGCGGATAGAGAAAAGAAGTAAAGGAGTTCTTATGTACAGACATTCGAGACTTTATGCTGTGATCAGCTATATTACCTGGATCGGGTTCGTGATCGCCTTTATCGGCCGCGACCCGGCGGATCCCCTGGTGCGCCGCCACCTGAACCAGGCGCTCCTCATCAACATCCTGGAGACCATCTCGAGGATCCTGGGCCGCTTCGCGCTGTTCGGGCCGGTCACGTTCATCATCGACCTGGCCGTTCTCGTGTTCTTCTTCATGGGCATCATTCGCGCGCTGAATATGGACAGCCGCCCGCTGCCTCTGATCGGCGAGATCGAGCTGATCCACTGAGGCCGGCAGAAAGAGCAGTTTGCGAGATTCCCTATCCCGGGGGTTCTGAGATGCTGCTTGTCGACGATGTGGACAATAGGGATCTCCTGCACGAGTTGTTCGAGGCGATGTACGATGAGCTGCCCATGCCGAAAAAAAAGGATAGTATATCACGGTCGAGTTCTGGTTTTGGAGCCGGCAAAAAAACGTGGATTTGAGAAATGTATCGCAGCGGTACTGTTAGGGTTTTGTTGCGATACATTTTTTTATTGTTCCGGGTATCTTTACCAAAGGCTGTGCCTTGTTTGGCGGAAATGACAGGGGCAAATGTATCGCATTCATTTAGGTTCATTGAGTTCGCGATACATCATTTCGATTCGGCTTACGCGTCCATAGTAGTGACATTTAAAAAGTGTATCGCAATTGAAGGTCGAGAGCATTATTGCGATACACTTCTGAAATCCATGTTTTTATTGAAGAAAGATCTTCTGCAGCACTTCCTCAATCGTCTCGGTCCGAAATGGCGCATCCTTATGATCGAAAACCATGATCAGCCGCGGAAATACATCGGTTTGGGCATAGCGCGCAATCTTTTGCAAGGCAGCGGCTGCGTAATCGGGATCGTCCATCATGCCGAACAGTTCCAGCCAATAGACTTCGAGTGTCTTCGGGTGCAGAATCGTAAAATCCGGATAACTGACGGAACCATCCGACAGATATAATGCACACTCATAGCGGTAGGGAATGCCATGATCGTATAACATATTTGCCGTAATAAATTCCAGCCGGCTGCGGACATATTCCCCTTTCTTGGTCAGATAAGAATCATGATCCAATGGATAGGGATTTTTGTCGAAACGTTCGTTTTCCCATTCGCTGATGATTTGCGCGTTTGTTTTCACTAACGGGGCGACATATTCCGCGAATTCAGCCGGCAGTTTCTGAAAGACGCGGTATTTGTCCTGAGGGTCAAAGCTGTTCAAGAAAGACTTCAGCAGTGCGATCTCTCTTGTTAGAACAGGGATCAGTTCGCGGCAGTACTTCTTCGTACATAAAGAAGAAATCAACCGCTTATTCTTTTTTGAAACATGGGTTTCGCGTCTCTTGCCTTCATCATCTTTGGGTAATTCGCGGTAAAAAGCTGTCGATCCTTTTCTTCGCTTGACATGGATCGATCCTTCTGCGCAGCGTGCAAGGCGCTTTTGAGCAGCGGCGAGCGCGCGTTCGTCATCCTGAAGCATCTTTTCGATTTGTTCTGTGATCATATGTTTTGCTCCCGCCGAAGTAAAAAGAGTATACAGTAAATGGAAATATATGTCAATTCATTTGTCGCATTTCGGGGCCTGCAACTGCTCCGGCTGAAGACAACAAAGACCCGGAGGATCGTCCTCCGGGGTCCTGCATACAGGGATATCAGAACAGGCTCATCTGCTCCTCCTCCCGGATCTGCTCAAGGTCCGGGAGCGGCTTTTTCAGGAGTTCTTTGGCGGCCTCCTCGTCGAGGATCCAGGCGCGGGCCTCGTCCTCATCGATGAGCAGCGGCATGCGGTCGTGCACGTCTGAGACCGATTTGTTGGCCGGCGCCGTGATTACGACGAAGCGCGCAACATCGTCATCTGCGGGCTTCCACAGGCCTGCCAGGTACATCAGCTCCTTACCCGGTTGCCGAAAGCCGACCTTGTTTTTGGCGGGGTCCCACTCGAAGAACGTCTCCGCCGGCACGATACAGCGGCGGTACAGCGCGGAGCTGCTGAACATCGGCTTCGTGAAGATGCTCTCCGAGCGCGCATTGATCACGAGGCCGCCTTCCTTTCCCTCAAAGCCCCACTTTGCCTGCCGCATCGCGGGCGAGCCGTCCCGGCCGCAGAAGATCACAGCCAAGTCGTCCGGGTTGATCGTTCCGCGCACCAGCGGTTCGATCTCTCCCAGCAGGCCGAATTTCCACATGGCCCGCTCGAGCGCAAATTTCGTATACCAGATCCTGTGGCACATGGTCTAAACGATCTCCCAGATGACGGTCACGGTGTCGCTCAGTTCGATGTCGTCGGGCTGCACGTTCATGTCGTAGCTGCATTCTTCCGCTTCCATCGCGCCTTTGGCCATCATCGGCATGCGCATCGTGTTGACCGCGAGATTCAGATCCGCTTTGGCATAGTCGATGCTCTGGATGTCTCCGAGCGTGACCCCCGCAGCCGCCGTCAGCGCTGCGGCTTTCGCCTTCGCGTCCGCGACGGCGTCTGCTAACAGGGCGCTGCGGACCGCCTCCGGATCGCTTGCGAAAAAGCCGATGGAAAATTCCGGCGTCAGGCCGCTCTTCGCCAGCGCGTACAGCACCTTGCCCAGCCGCTCGTTGTCCGAGGGGAACTCCAGCTTCAGCTGGTGATAATACCGGTAGCCCTTGAACTTCTGCTTCCAGACGTTTCCTTCCTGATAGCCCTCGTATTCGGGGTCGACGTTAAAGTTCAGCGTCTTCAGGTCGCTGTCCACAAAGCCGAAGCTGCGCAGCACTTCCTGCAGCGAAACCCTCTCTTGCGACGCCTTCTCCAGCGCCTGCGCGTACTCTTCGCACACGCCGTTCAGCGCGATGTGGATGCGCGTTTTGTCCGGGGCGACGCGCAGCGAGCCTCTTCCTGTGATCCGTATCGTCTTCATGCTTCGTTCTCCTTTCCAAACCTCTTGCGAACAGTATAACAGGTTTGACGCGGAGCAGGTCGCGCGGCAGACGACAAATCCGCAGAATTTGATATAATATACAGGCACAGTATTTTACAGAAGGAGAATACCAATGGCAGATGAAAAGAAAAGACGCAGCCCGCTGTCGGTGCTGCTGAGAATTATCTTCAAACTGGTCCTGATCGTCCTGATCCTGGCGATTGGCCTGATCGGCTTCCTTTCCGCGACGGAATTCAAACCCGCGGACCGCGCGGCCGTCGATGTGGAAGGCAGCGCCACGGCCGTCGCGCTGGCGGAAGGTGACAGTTTCCGCATCGTTTCCTGGAATATCGGCTACGGCGCCCTGGGCGACAACGCGGATTTCTTCATGGACGGCGGAACGCACGTCATGACAGCGGACAGCGAGCGGGTCAAGCTCAATATGGCCGGCATCTTCGAAGGACTGGCGGATATGGATCCGGATATCGTCTTCCTGCAGGAGATCGACCGGGATTCCTCCCGTTCGCGCCACATCAACGAATACGAGCTGGCGCAGTCCATTCTGATCGGCAAGCAGTCCGCTTTCGCGAACAACTTCAAGGTCGCGTTCCTGCCGTATCCCATCCCGCCCATGGGCAAAGTGGATTCCGGCGTCGCGACGTTTTCGGCTTATCCGGTCGCGAGCGCGGAGCGCGTGCAGCTGCCCATTCCGTTCTCCTGGCCTGTCCGTATGGCGAACCTGAAGCGCTGCGTGCTGGTCAGCCGCGTGCCTCTGGAGGGAACAGATAAGGAACTCGTCCTGATGAACCTGCATCTGGAAGCCTACGACTCCGGCGAGGGCAAGATCGCGCAGACGAAGATGCTGGCGCAGCTGCTGCAGGAAGAGGCGGAAAAGGGCAATTACGTGATCGCCGGCGGCGACTTCAACCAGATCTTTTCGAACGCGGACGCGGCTGCCTATCCGAATCTGGGCGGCGAATGGACGCCCGGCCAGATCGACGTGGACGAGGTCGAAGGCGACTGGCAGTTCCTGATGGACGCGTCCGCTCCCAGCTGCCGCAGCCTGCGGACCCCGTTGGAAGGGGCGGACCCGGATCCGGCGAAGTTCCAGTACTATCTGATCGACGGCTTTATCGTTTCCGGCAACCTGCAGGCGGATTATCTGCAGACGGTCGATTATGGCTTTGTCAACACCGATCACAACCCGGTGGTGCTGCAGGTAACCCTCAGATGACCGTCATCGAGGCGCAGAGAGAGACCGCGAAGATCCTGCGGGAAGGCGGCGTGGAGAACGCCATGAACGAGGCCCGCTTCCTGCTGGAAGACGCGCTGGGCATGGACAACGTGCAGCTCGTGACGAGCTACCGGAACTACGCCTGCGAGACCTGCGTCGAGACCGCTTTCGACTGGGCGAGGCGCCGTGCGGCGGGCGAGCCGCTGCAGTATATCCTGGGCCATACGGATTTTATGGGGCTGGACATCAAGGTCGCTCCGGGGGTGCTGATCCCCAGACCCGAGACGGAAGGTCTGTGCGAACTGCTGGCGGAGGAGGCGAAAGCGCGGACCGCGGGGACGGACGGCAAAGTCTGGCCTGCCCGCATCCTGGACCTGTGCACGGGCTCGGGCTGCATCGCAGCCTGGGCGGCGCACGCGTTTCCGGAGGCGGACGTTGCGGCGGCGGATCTGAGCGAAGACGCGCTCGCCATCGCGCGGGAAAACTGCAGCGCTTACGAGCATCGTCCGGGGCAGATCACACTGCTGCAGGGCGACTTGTTTGAAGTTGTCGCCCGGAACCGTCCCCAGCGACAACTTTTCGACGTCATCCTGTCCAATCCGCCGTATATCCCGTCGGCAACGGTGGATGCGCTCGATCGCGAAGTGAAGGATTTCGAGCCGCGCCTGGCGCTGGACGGCGGTCCTGCGGGCATGGATCTCGTAGGCCGCATCATCCGCGAAGCCCCGGACCATCTCGCTGCGGGCGGCCTGCTCCTGATGGAGATCGACGACACGCAGGAGGAACTGGTTTTAGCTGCCTGCGCCGGTTCTCACCGGTACGTTTCCTATGAGGTACTGAGAGATCTTGCAGGCAAAGTAAGATACTTAAAAGCGATTTGCTGAGCGAGAGCGTGTCCGAGACCGGCCTGCCCCGCATCGCTTCAAAAGCCTTCAAAAAAGTGCTTGCAACCTGATTTTACTTGTGCTATATTAATAAGGCTTGTAAAGCGTATGAGCGCTTTTCGGAGCGCCAGTCAATAGATATTTTGGGTAGAAGGAGGAACACAGCGATGAAAGAAGGTATCCATCCTGCATACAAAGATTGCAAGGTAACCTGCGCCTGCGGAAACACTTTTATGACGAAGTCCACCAAGGACGAGATCCGTCTGGACGTTTGCGCACAGTGCCATCCTTTCTTTACGGGTCAGCAGAAGTTCATCAATCGCGGCGGCCGTGTAGAAAAGTTCAAGCAGAAGTACAACATCGACTAATTGCGATAACAAGGTACCAAAGGGCCCGGCTGAAATACGCCGGGTTTTCTATTCGGAAAGCAAAATGGAACTGAAGGTCTTAAAGGGCGGCAAGAGCAGCTCGCTCATAACGGAATACCGGTTCGCGGGAGGCGAGATCACGGACACCCGGCTGATGGGTGTCGTTGGCATGCACCTGCATTGGATCCTGCCCTACGAGACCGAGTCCCGCGACCTGCACCAGTTCTATTATTACGATATCGAGGAACTGGGCCTGGAATCCATGGCGGTCTACATCGGAGACGACGAGATCACGGTCGAAATGACCGGAAAGAGCCTCTACGGCGGCCTGGGCGCCGCCATGCGTCCGCTGTCCGAGCGCGAAGCCCGGTGGCTGGCGAACACCATGATCGCGGAGACGAAGCGCAGAAACCAGCTGCTGCCCGAAGAGGCGAGGGACCTGGACTTCATCATGAAGGCGCCCGTCCTGCTCAGCGAAGAGGAAAAGGACGCCCTGGAGCGCAAGATGTGCGTGCCCATCCACACCGATTACGGTGTCATCAACTATTATCTGATGCGCTGCTTCGGCAAGGACCCGGAGGGCGCGGCGCTGCTCGTCGCCGAGAACGCGGACCCCGCGGCCTTCGGCCGCATCGAGCCGCCCCGGCACAGCACGTTCCTGCGCAATTCCATCCAGTTCACCGGAGGGGTCATCCGGAAGACCTACCTGTGCGAATCGCTGATCGAGGTCGAATCGGAGAACGCCCACCACATCGTGACGACGGAGGTGTCCGTCGCGGGCGGAAAGATCGTCGGCGCGGAAAAGCGCAGCGAGTTCCGCATCTCGGACTACGAGGCTTCCATGAAGCTCTCGCGCCCCGAATTCGTAACGGTCTACGAGATCTACGGCGACATGGACGTCTTCGACCGCGAGTTCGCGCCGTACACGCTGGGCGCGACGAAGACGGGTCACGACTGCGGGGACATGTACATGGAGTTCAAGCGCGACAACTATCACGTGGAGCAGGCGGACTTCAAGCTGTCCGACGACGTGCAGACGCTGTATTTCGTCACCGATTACGGCCAGCTGATCGTCGGCGCCTACTCGCTGGACGACATCGTCCGGGCCGAGGCGCTGCTGCAGACCGGACGCATCCACAAGATCATCCAGTCCACGGCGAAATACCAGTTCGCGGACCCCATCATCTACGAGTTCGCCATGAGCGGCATGACGGACTTTACGGAGTTCCTGAAGTCGCTGGACTAGGCGCATAATCAAGAAACCTTATGATTGCCATAGAAAACATTATGGCAATCTTTTCTTTTTTGCGAATTATCCGCCTTCTTTTGGGTATATAATGTGTTTAACAAGCTAATAACCCTGTTTGTTATAAAATTCAGAGAGGTAATAAAAATGGCAGACATCAAGAAAAAGACGATCGTTGATTTCAGAAACATGAAGGCCGCAGGCGAAAAGATCACCTGGCTGACCGGTTATGACTATCTGACCGCGAAATACGAAGAGAGAGCAGGCGTCGAGATGATCCTGGTCGGCGACTCCGCCGGCAACGTCATGCACGGCTACAGAGACACCTGGCCCGTCACCATGGACGAGATGATCTCCCACGCGCAGGCTGTCCACAGAGGCGCTCCGAACACGTTCTGCGTCGGCGACATGCCCTTCATGAGCTATCAGATGTCCAATGAGGACGCGATCTACAACGCGGGCAGATTCATCAAGGAAGCTGCGATGGACGCCATCAAGCTCGAAGGCTACACCAAGTCCTGCCTCGAGAGGATCACCGCCATCAACGACGCCGGCATGGTCGTCATCGGCCACATCGGCCTGACTCCGCAGTTCGCAGCCCAGCTGGGCGGCAACAAGGCCCAGGGCAAGTCTCTGGAAGCTGCCGTTAAGCTCGTCAAGGCTGCCAAGGACATCGAAGCCGCAGGTGCTTCCATGATCCTGGTCGAAGGCGTTCCCGCCATCACCGGTAAGGCCATCCACGATGCAGTCTCCATCCCCGTTCTCGGTATCGGTGCCGGTTCCTACATGGACGGCCAGCTGCTGATCTTCGCGGATATGGTCGGATACTTCGACGACTTCACTCCGAAGTTCGTCAAGAAGTACGGCAACGTCGGCGAAGTGCTGCTCAAGTCCTTCCAGGATTACTGCGCAGAGGTCAAGGGCGGTCAGTTCCCGATCGACGGCGTACACGCTTACAAGATCAAGGAAGAGGAAGCCAAGGCCATCGAGGAAGCTATTGCGAAGGAATTCAAGTAAAAGTCGAAACGTTTTGGGCGGGTCATGCGTGACCCGCCCATTTTTTTCAACACTTGACGGATAAATCATTGACAGAAGCCACCGCGCCCTGTTATGATTAGCAACAGACAACTCATAAACGGCAGAGAGTGCGCGGGCCCGCAAAGCCCGTCTGAAAAGGGAAACAGGTGAGATTCCTGTACTGTCCCGCAACTATGTTTGAGTCGTCCTCCGGAACAATGTCACTGGGAGAGATCCCGGGAAGGCGGAAGAGGGCGGATACTCATCAGTTAGGAGACCTGCTTTCTGTTCGTTGCCAAAGGACTGCGAGGAAACGGTCGGGGCAGCGCATAGGATCCAGGTTCGGCCGGCTTTGTCTTCGCATCTCATCCCGTTTGCGTGTTTTTTCCGTATTCCCCTGCAGGAATGCGGTTTTTTATTGCACGTTGTAACGAAGGAGGACAACTGTGAAGACCAAGAAAACTCTTATTGCGCTGCTGTGCGTGCTGGCCCTCGTGCTGGGCGCCTGCAGCAAGGACGACTCCAACAAAGTCGAAAATCAGCACGGCGAAGAATTTACCGTTACGGATGAGGCCGTTCAGGTCGGCACCGAAGGCGGTGAGTACGAACCGTACACCATCACCCTGAACCTGGAGCGTTCCGGCATCGGCCAGAACATGGAGGAGACCTTTACCTCCGCTCCCACCAAGGCCATCGCTTCCGGCGACCAGATGGCGGACTTCTTCTTCGATCTGGGCCTGGAAAACAACATGGCAGGCTTCACCAGAGGATCCTGCTGGTCCACCGTCAGCCAGTATCCCGCGAGAGACACCGTCCACAAGATGGCTCCGGACGGCACCGGTCTTTCCAAGGTCTCCAAGGAAGACATCATCGCCACCGGCTGCGACTTCATGATGGGCTGGGACTCCCTGTTCTCCGACAATAACTTCTCCGTCAGCTTCTGCCTGGAGCACGGCATCATCCCGTACTTCCCGTACTGCTGCTCCGACTCCGCCACCTTCGAGGATATCTATAAGGACTACGAAGTGCTGGGCAACGTCTTCGGCGTACAGGAACTGGCCGCAGAAAAGGTCCAGGCCATGAAGGACAAGCTGGCTTACGTCGAAGAGACGCTGGGCGCAGAAGTCTACGAGAACCCCATCCGCGTGTTCGTCTACGACTCCGGCGAGGACGCTCCCTTCACCGCCTGCCAGGGCATGCCCGGCGACATGATCAAGAGAGCCGGCGGCATCTCCATCTTCGACGACATCGAAAAGGGCTGGGCGACTCCTTCCTGGGAAGAGGTCGTCGCGCGTGACCCGGATGTCATCCTCATCCTGGACTACGACTACGACACCGACGCCAAGATCGAATTCCTGAAGAACAACGACTTCACCAAGAATCTGAGAGCGGTCAAGGAAGGCCGGATCTATTCCGCCTGCTGCGCCGACATGCAGGGCTCTGCCGGTTCCGCCGGTACCGTCGAGATCATGGCAAAGCAGTTCTATCCCGATAAGTTCTAAGTTTTAAAGAAGAAGCGAAGATGGAAAAACGAAAGACAGCGCTGTTTCCGCTGAACAAAGCATCGCATTTTCTGATCTTCTGCATCCTTATGGTCTGTCTCATGGGCATCGCCATGTTTACGGCGATGCGCATGGGCAGCGTGGAGATCGACCCGGACACCATTCAGGGCGTACTGGTAAACAAACTCACCAGCAGAGAGTATTACCCGGTCACCTGGGAATACAGCCTGGAGTCCATCGTCTGGGACATCCGCACGCCCCGCGTCTTTACGGCCTTTATCGTAGGCGCGGGTCTTACCATGTGCGGCATCCTGATGCAGGTGCTCACGAAAAATTCCCTGGCGGATCCGTACGTGCTGGGTATCTCCCACGGCGCTTCCGCCGGCGCGGTATCCGTCATCATGTACGGTTATCTGTGGTTTTTAGGCGGTTACGGCACTATGGCGGGCGCATTTTTAGGCGCTCTCATCTCCATTACGCTGGCCATGAAGATCGCCAGCGTGCGCAAAAAGATCACGGCCACACAGCTGGTCCTGGCCGGTATCGCGGTCTCAGCGCTGTTCGGCGCCGTTACGAATCTGATGATCTACCATACGAAGACCGGTTCGGACAAGGTGAAGACCGCTTCCTACTGGATGATGGGTTCGCTGTCCGGGTCCTCGTGGCAAAAACTGAAGTATGCGACGATCGCGTTCCTGGTGTGCTTTGCGCTCATCATGCTGCTCACGCGGCAGCTGGACGTGCTGATGCTCGGCGACGACGTGGCTTCGACGGTGGGCGTCAACACGGATAAACTCAAGCTGATGATCATCCTGCTGGCGACGTTGCTGACTGGCGTTATCGTATCCGTCTCCGGTCCCATCGGCTTTGTCGGGCTCACCTTCCCCCACATTACACGAAGTATCGTGGGAACGAAGCACCGGCGGCTGGTCCCGGCGGCGGTGCTGGTGGGCGGCACGTTCCTGGTCGTTGCGGACATCATCTCAAGGGTCATCGTTGCCCCGGAGGAACTTCCCATCGGCGTCGTGTCCGCGTTCTTCGGCGCGCCGTTCTTCCTTTACCTCATCCGCAAGGGCAACAAGAAGGCAGGTGGCTGAGGATGAAACTCAACGTAGAAAACGTAAGCTATTCCATCGGCGCCAAGCTGATCGTGGACGGCGTGAGCCTGGGAGTGGAAGAAGGCTCTTTCGTGGGCCTCGTCGGCCCCAACGGCTGCGGAAAATCCACACTTTTAAAGAATATCTATAAAGTCTACAAGCCCGACAGCGGCAAGGTGTTTATCGACGGCAAGGACCTGGCGCAGCTCTCCAGCAAGGAGACGGCGAAGGAGATGTCCGTGATGCAGCAGGAGAACAACGTGGAGTTCGACATGCTGGTCTTCGATATGGTGATGCTGGGCCGCTACTCCCACCAGAAGATGTTCGGCACCGACATGGTGTCGGAAGGGCGCATCGTAAAGGACGCTCTGGCGGAAGTGGGGCTTTCCGGCTACGAGGAACGCAGCTTCCTGTCCCTGTCCGGCGGCGAGAAGCAGCGGACGCTCGTCGCCCGGGCCCTGGTGCAGAAGGCGGAGCTTGTGATCTTAGACGAACCCACCAACCATCTGGACATCGGATATCAGTACCAGATCATGAACATCCTCAAGAATCAGGACCTTACCGTGTTTTCCTCCATTCACGACCTCAACATTGCGTCGTGCTACTGCGACAAGATCATCCTGATGAAGGCGGGCCGGATCGTAGATTTCGGCACGCCTGAGGAGATGTTCGTGCCGGAAAAGATCCGGAATCTGTTCGGTGTGGATACGGAAGTCAACGTCAATCCCCACACCGGCCGACCCAACATTGTTTTTTATCCGCAATAACACAGGGGGACAGGTACATTGTGCACTTTGGGCGGGTCATGCGTGACCCGCTCATTTTTCTGCAATGAATCTGAGAAAAAATCTCGATATCGAGAAAAACATTTAATTTAGAATAGTTTTTCCCGATTTCGGGATTTTTCTTGCGATTCATGAAAGTTATGATATACTGATCTTGAAGGACGGAAATGAATCATGATACGGCGTACTCATTATCTGGAGCAATTGAATCAGTGGCGGGATAAGGAAGTCATAAAGGTTGTGACCGGCATACGCCGGTGCGGGAAATCCACTCTGCTGCAGCAGTTTCAGGAAGAACTGCTGGTGCAGGGAATCGATGAAGCGCACATCATTTATCTGAATCTTGAGGATCTGCAGAACGAACCTTTGCTGGATTATCATGCGCTTTACAACGAGATCCTGACTCGTATCGATGGCAATGGTATTTATTATGTCTTCTTGGATGAGATCCAAATGGTAAAGGATTTTCAGAAGGCAATCGATAGTCTGGCTCTGAAAAAGAACGTAGATATTTATATTACCGGTTCGAACGCCTATCTTCTCTCCGGAGAGCTTGCCACGCTGCTGTCCGGCCGCTACGTAGAGATCAACATGCTGCCGTTTTCTTTCCGCGAATACAGTGAAATGAAAGGGACGTCAGGAGAAGATGCCTTCGCGGACTATCTGCGCTGGGGAGGCATGCCGTACATTGCCTCGCAGGAAGATCCCCAAACGATGGCGGATGTGTATCTTGAAGGGATCTACAACACCATTGTGGTAAAAGATGTGGAACTGCGCATGCAGCGTCGGGAAGCAGATCCAAACAGCCGCAGAGTTTCCGATCTTTCTTTGTTGAAAAATGTTGCAAGATATCTGGCAGATGCGATCGGAAACCCCATCTCTGTCAGTAAGATTGCAGGCTTTATCGCATCGACCGGGCGAAAAGTTTCGCAGACTACAATAAGCGATTATGTGGAATCGCTGGTTGAGCCTTATATTTTCTATCCTGTACAAAGATTTGATGTCTTAGGTAAGCAGCTTCTGAAAACCAGCGGCAAATATTACATCACCGACCTCGGCCTGCGCAGGCATATGGTTGCAAAAAGCAATTACGATCTGGGGCTATCGCTCGAAAATGTTGTCTATTTCGAACTTCTGCGCCGCGGATATACAGTCAATGTGGGAAAGTGGAAGGAGCTGGAGGTGGATTTCGTCGCACGGAAAGGCGAAGCTCGTATCTATGTACAGGTGACCGCATCCATGACGGATCCGTCTACATTTGAACGGGAAATGCGGCCGCTTCGTGAGATCCCGGACAACTATCCGAAGATCGTCCTTACGCTGGATCGGTTTTCAGATGGCGACTACGAAGGGATCCTCGTCCGAAACGCGATCGATTGGCTGCTGGAAGAATAATTGTGCCTGGGCGGGTCACGCGTGACCCGCCCATTTTTTATTGTTTTTCAAAAATGGCATCGCGATCCGGCCCGGTTTTTCGTTTATAAGAGTGAAGGGGTTTATGGTATGCTGATGTCGGAGGACAGGGCATGCTGCAGATATATCTCGCGCTCCTGAACGGCGAGGAAGAAAAGACAAAATTCACGGATCTTTACGTCCGTTACCGCGGGCTTATGTTTCATATTGCCCAAAAGTTCTTCGAAAGTGAAGCCGATCAGGAACAGGTCGTAGACGAAACACTGCATGCGGTGCTGAAGATCGTGCATGGGATCGATGACCCGGCCAGTGCCAAAACAAAGAATCTGATGGCGGTGATCACGCGGAACAAATGCATCGATCTGCTGCGAAAACGCGGCGGAGCGGAAACAGAGGAACTGGACAAGCACGCGGACGTCCTCTCGGAAGCGCCGCCTGCGCATCGGTCTTTAGCAGATGCGATCGCAGCGCTGCCGGAGTCCAGCCGGGATATGATCGGCCTTCGGTATTATTACGGTTATTCGACGCGGGAGGTTGCGAAGATACTTGGGATCAGTCATTCTACCGCCCGCAAAAGGCTGGAACTGGCGCATAAAGAATTAAAAGAACTCCTGGTGGATGAGGAATGAAGAAGACGATCGTTTTAAGAACTCCGACAAGGAATTATACATTTCAGGAAATGGCAGAAGCTTATGAAGCAGCAGTGATCTATTCGCCAGAACTTCTGCAGACTTATTCTGCCGAGCGGCAGCCTTCTGCAGCCCTGTGCAACTCCATCTCCCGCATGAACCGGCGGTATCTGCAGCAGCAAAGATTCTATGCTGTAGGCAGAAGTGCCGCTGCGGTATTTCTTGCCGCATTGCTCTTCTTTGGCACGTTTCTCACGGTCAATGCGGAAGCCCGTCAGGTTGTTTTATCCTGGTGGAAAAATGTGTGGGAGGACCGCGTTTTATACCTTTGGGACAGTTTTATCGGGTCAACGGAAACGGCGTATACGCTTACCTATATCCCGGAGGGATACGAATTGATCGAATCCGGCCAGGATGAAACATCGGGGTATTGGATCTATGAGGGAAAAGAAGGAAACTTCGTCTTTGAGTACAGACATGCTGCGGAGCTGGATGAGCTTTGGTATAGCCCATTAGGCGAATATACCCATTGGCAGATCGAGGTGAATGGATCGCCTGCGGATGTCTATCAAGATGACTATGAAGAAAACACATATACGGTGGTGCAGATTGATGCACAGCGAGGGTGCATATGGTACCTCGATGCGCAGATGGAATGGGCTGTATTGTATGAAATTATAGAAGGCGTAGGCAGTTCACTTTAAAAGGTGAGTGTTCTGTTAAAAAAAAACTGTAATTTGGAATGATGGACTTTCCTATGTTGCGCTTTCCGCTTCTGGTAAGGGATATATAAATGGAACGCAAGTTACCAGTATGGCCGTTTCTGGTTGGTGGTAATTAGGCCGGAAAGTAAAGAGTGCGCAGCTAATAATACTGTGCACTCTTTTTACTTTTGCCAATACAATCAAAGGAGTTGTTTGAGGAATGAAGAGAATACTTATGGGTACGTGTGGTCTATTATTGGTCTTAGTAATTGTGTTCGCATGTGGAAGTCCCACTTCTGTATCGAACGATGTTGATTATAATCGTTACTTATATTCGCATGGTATATATGGCTATACTGGAAAACAACCAATCTTTTTTTGCAACAATTATTTATATAGTATTGATGATAATGAATCACATATGCTGCGAAAAGTATGTAAGCGGGCAAATTGTAACCATTCGGACTCTACTTGCTCAGCCTGGCTTGATACAGATTCTATTTATGTTCAAAATGGTCGTATATACTACATCAGTAGTGACAAATTAAATCATTATGCTCTTTATCATTGTAATGAACATGGTGAAGATCGCAAAAGAGTGTGTGCACTTCCATTTCTGGACGTATCAGGAGCGGGTTTCAGTTGGCGCTTATGCGGGTCAATAGTTGTTTTTGATATCTCATACTGGTCTTTGGATGGAATTAGCCAAGACATTTTATATTTGGATCTAGATCATTTAAATAAGGATGCCACTATAGCGTTTCATAGTGAATCTGAAATAGTGCATAGCTATGTGGCGCCTGAAACTAACGGCTCATGGATTATTGTTAAGTCATATGATTTGTTAACGAAAGAGTGTTCTCTTCTAGGGTATTCTTTGGCCACGAATGAAACTGTTACTATATCAAGCGAATGGAATAAACTAAATATTTTGGTCCTATTACCAGAGACGATGAATTGGTTTTCTCCTGGGGATGGATTCTATTCATTGGACTTGCACACTATGGCAAGTAGGAAGTTGTGGGACTGTAAGATAAGAGGGTTTGCCATGTTTGATGATTCGTATATCTATATTTCAAATGCTAACAATATTATTAATTATGAAAACGCATTTGGCACAGAAGAAACGCAAGGATTATATATATACACGTACGAGGGTCATCTCCAGTCTTTTCTTCCCTTTGCGGACGAAGTACAGATTGCGGGGTATTTAGGATCTTCTCCACAAAAAGTATTCTTTATGAAAGCAAGAGGCTCATTGCTACCAAGTTGGTATATAGACAAAGAGAAAATTGGAACTTCCAGTATTACGTTTCATGAGATAAAACAGTGAAGATGGCGAAAATGAGCGAGACACGTCGTGTTTTAGGGAACAAAAAATGGATTGCATTATGGTTGTTATTTTTGCTATGTGCAGTGGCTTTATACGTGGTTTCTATATATCATCAATGTTTACAAAAACCAAGCACTTATTATGATGATGTACGAGAGATTAAAACCCATATAGATGGTACCGTACCACGTTTTGCGTATTTTTTCATATCGATTATTTGTAGTTAATCTATGAACATTATTACAATAACTACGTTCTTCCTGCCGGGTCTGTTTTCCAAAGTTGACTTTCCTGCTTGATCATGTTATTGTAGTTCCGAACTGAATAGAGCTCATCGAGAGTGGCTGAGGGAATAGGCCCTGCGACGCCCGGCAACCTAGCAAAGAAAAGGTGCTAAATCCTACAGGTATTACCTGAAAGATGAGGAAATTGTAAAGCAAAGCCTCTTCTTTCATGAAGAGGCTTTTACAATATGTGAGCTCTTTTGCAAAGACCGGCCGCTGGCCGGGTCACAGAAAAGGAGGAGATTTCCATGGTAAGAAAACTGTTTACTTCCGAATCCGTAACGGAAGGCCATCCCGATAAGATCTGCGACCAGATCTCCGACGCGGTGCTGGACGAAGCGCTGCGCCAGGATCCGCTGAGCCGCGTAGCCTGCGAGACCTGCGCCACCACCGGCCTCGTGATGGTGATGGGCGAAATGACCACCACCGGCTACATCGACATCCAGGGCGTTGCCCGCCAGGTGATCGCCGACATCGGCTACACGAAGGGCGAGTACGGCTTCGATTCCTTCAGCTCCGGCATCATCGTGGCCATGGACCGGCAGAGCCCGGACATCGCGATGGGCACGAACGAGGAAGTCGGCGGTGCCGGCGACCAGGGCATCATGTTCGGCTATGCCTGCAACGAGACCCCGGAACTCATGCCGCTGCCCATCTCTTTGGCTCACAAGCTGGCGATGCAGCTGACGAAGGTCCGCAAAGACGGCGTGCTGACTTATCTGCGCCCGGACGGCAAGACCCAGGTGACCGTCGAATACGAAGACGATAAGCCTGTTCGCGTGGACACCGTGCTCATCTCCACACAGCACGATCCCGAGGTGACCCAGGAGCAGATCAAGGCAGACCTCATCGAAAAGGTCATCAAGCCCATCGTGCCCGCGGAACTGCTGGACGACGCCACCAAGTACTATGTGAACCCCACCGGCCGCTTCGTCATCGGCGG